>JAHFAO010000008.1:0-18573 GCA_023250515.1 Deltaproteobacteria bacterium
AGCTGTAGTGACGCGTACAAATGGCCTGGCGGACCTGGTCAAGCAACCTGGGCTTTACTGGGCTTGAAGGAGGAGAAATGGTTTTGGAATGCTCCATGGAGACCTCCCTTTGGTCATGGCAGTCCTTACATTTAATCCGGCCGAGGATCGAAGACAGTGAAAGCCCTACCAGATGGGAGTTCCGCACAAACAAGAAAGCCCGATCCCTACAGACGAACTCATCCATCTGATAGAGAATCGGGCTCCCGTCCTCAGTCCGATCTATACTCGGGCAGATCCTTTACCCCGAAGGGGCAACTTCCCTGTTCCCTTCTGCCCTACCTATCGTCGAACGGTTAGACGAAATGTAAGTCAGTAAAATTCAGTCAGCCAAGCTTTGCCCCGGTAATAAATACCTTAATTAGTGGGTCATCCGTAGGGCTCTTTTATATCCCGTCTTTTCTTGACGTAGAAGGCATGATATTTAAACTTGAAGTACGGAAGCTCGATGAATTTGTTGCGCCATTCACTTAAAGACTTAGTCAAGCTACGGCTCAACGATGAAGCGCTCGAGTAAAATAGGGGTCAGAGTAGATTTTCTTTTCTGACGTCACGAATCCCGACTTTCTTACGCCGCCCCATCAAAGAATGCCGCTTGGCGATTATTTCTGCGCTGGATGTGTGATAACGAGTGAACTAACTTTCTTTAAGCCTCAGCAACACACTCGATTTCTACCAGAAAGTCCTTCCCCGCCAGCTTGGCCTCGATGGTCGTGCGCGCCGGATAGTTCCCTTCCTTAAAATACTCTTTGTAGATCTCGTTCATCGCGCCAAAATCCGAAATGCGGGTCAGGATTACGTTGACTTTGACTACCTTATCGGGTGACGACCCGGCGGCCTCAAGTATAGCTTTAATGTTCTCCATGGTTTGCCGCATCTGAGCCTTGAAATCACCCACGGCAATCTTATGGTCGGTAGTGTAAGGCGTTGTGCCCGAAACGAAGATGAGATTTCCAACCTTGACCGCGTTGGATAGGGGCACCTTTGGCTTGGCGACCCTGTCTGTCATTATGACCTGTCTGGCCATCCGCTTCCGTTGTGGAGCAAAAGTTAGATTTTTTTTCTCTTGCGCGAGACGTAATCGACCAGGAGGTATTCTCCGAGGCGATCTGGGCGGGTGTAGAAGGCGCGGCCGCGGTTGATGCGGGTCATCTCATCGACAAAACCCCTGAGGACGGGACTGTCGTCAAGCATGAAGGTATTGATGGTAATCCCTTTGCGAGTCACGCGCTCCGCCTCTCTCAAGGTCTCCTCCGCCGCCCTCTGGCTGATGCCCCCGAAGCTCAGAGGCCACTCGCAATAGAGACGTCCCTGGCGACAATAAGCCGTCGGTTGGCCGTCGGTAATGACGATCATCTGCTGGTTCTGGCTCCCCCTTCTGCCTAAAAGCTCGGAGGCGAGGTGGAGCCCATCTTGCAGGTTGGTAAAGGGATCGCCCATATTCCACGTCGCCTCAGGAAGGTCTTTCGGTTTAAGCTCCACGGCCCGGGTGAAAAAGCCGACGATGCCGAAATAGTCACGGGGGTGCAGGGATCGCACTAGACTCTCCATCGCCAGCGCTACTTTCTTAGCCGCAGCAAAACGCCCATCCCAACTCATAGACCAGCTCATATCCAGAAGAAGCACGGTCGCGGCTCGAGTCGATTGCTCAGGCTCATAGACGGCAAAGTCCTTAGGACTGAGTCTTAGAGGCAACCCACCTTCGTGCAGCAAAGCGTTCTTTAATGTCTGGATCATGTTGAGATGGAGTGGGTCGCCTTGGACGTAAGGCCGGCTCTCTTCCGTTATGATTTCTTGGGAGCCGTGGTGGCGGATCGGATGCCGCCCTACCGCATCGCGCTTTAACTGTCGATAGATATCTCGCAGCGCTAGCTGGCCGATCCTGCGCACCCCGCGCGGTGTCAACTCGAAGTGATCTCCCTGATCGATAACATAGCCCCCCTCTTCGAGCAGAGATTCCATGCGCATTACACCTTCAAACTCTTGCTGGGCCTCCGCGCCTAACAGCTTCTGCAATAAGTCCAGGTCCACATCTTCCAGATGCATGCTCGAGAGCTGCCCCTCCAAACGGCGTAATTCTTCCATACGCTCCAGAAGATTCTGGGCCTCATCGAAATCCACCGGGGTATGACCCCTGAAAAGGTTTCCCTCTCTGCGAATGTAATTCTCCAGGCGTCGGACCTGCTCCAGCCGCGATAAAAGTTCTTCGAACTCCGACTGTGCCTTTGGATCCTCAAAGGCATAGGAGGCAAGCCTTTCGATCGCCTCACTCGACTTGTTCGGCAGACGATCAAGAAACTCCTTTTTCCCCTCTATATCAGGCCTCTCTTCCTGCAACCTCTCCAGGGTTCGCCGCTCCTGATTTATGATCGACTGCAGCTTTTGACCTACCTGATCCAAGGCCGACTGGAGCTGATAACGCTCGTAGAGTCGCCTCATCTCGCGCGCCACCTGGGACAACAAATCATCAAGACCGGGTACCCGCTTGTCCCCCTGCTTCAGGCCTCGCTGCATGAGGCGGCGCATGGCCTGCTGGAGGTCTCCGGTATCGTTCATATAGTCGTTAAGCTGATCGAAGACGCTCTCCTCTCCAATCGAGTCGGCGGAAGAGCTATTCCATCTGCTATATCGAATACGACGCATAACATTTACCGACAGAGAGTTGAGACAGAGACAGAGTCCCCACCCCTCTTCTTCTCTGTCTCTGTCTCTGTCCCTGTCTCTGTCCTATTTTCCGTAAGTGATCCTTCCTCCCTGCACTTCCTTGTTCAGCTTTTGATGCAGGTGAAGACCTTCCAGGACGAACTCTGTAGCTGAAGCCAGCAAAGCAGGAGACTCCAAGGTCCCGAGGGAGCGGATCGCCTCTTTCAAACCGGGAATCTCTTTAATACCCTCCAGGTAGTCCTGCGAAGGCATCGCATCCGAGACCTCCACTCCCCATCCAGAGTTAAAATAGTCGATAACCTTCTGCAACGAGTTAAGGCTAAAATACTGGTCAAAGACCTTTGAGAGGGCGCGGTTAATAAGCTTTTCCACCAACTCACCCTCTTTCTTGTCTTCCCCCACATATTCCAACTCTATCTTTCCGCTCGTAGAAGCCAACAGGGCGTGTAGGTCGCTGATGCGGGGAACCACCTCTCCCTCTTTAAGCCGCAGGGTCCTTTTCTCCGCGTTGCTAATCATGCTCTCATAGTTATTGATGGTTACCCGAACGCTCACCCCTGAGGACTGATTAATTTCATTCGACTTGCGCGCCTCGAAGGTCATCTGTGCCATGACTTCCTTCATGAATTGAGGGACGTGAACCGTTTGGCTGCGCTGGCTCAATGGGGCCGCCTCCTGCTCCATGATAGAAATCTCATCCTTGATGCTCCGTGGATAGTGCGTACGGATTTGAACGTCAAAACGGTCCTTCAGCGGGGTGATGATCCTTCCCCGGCTGGTATAATCCTCGGGATTCGCGCTCGCCACAATCACGACATCAAGGGGGAGGCGAATTTTGTACCCCTTGATCTGAACATCCTTCTCTTCCATCAAGTTAAAGAGGCCGACCTGAACCTTCTCGGTGAGGTCGGGAAGCTCATTCATGGCAAAGATCCCCCGATTAGTCCGAGGGATCAAACCATAATGAATGGTCTCTTCGTCCGCCAGATACCTCCCCTCAGCTACCTTGATCGGATCGATCTCGCCGATGAGATCCGCAATGGAGACATCCGGTGTGGACAGCTTCTCTCCGTATCTTTGCCCTCTGTCAACCCATTCAATGGGCAACGCGTCTCCTTCTTTCTCCAACCGCCGGCGGCAGGCCCGGCAGATCGGGGCGAATGGGTTATCGCTGATCTCGCATCCCTGAATAATGGGGATCCGTTCGTCCAGAAGGGACACCAAGCCTCGAATGATACGCGATTTGGCCTGCCCCCTCTCTCCTAGAAAAACCATGTGGTGCCCAGAGAGGACCGCATTCTCGATTTCGGGAATCACCGTCTCATCATACCCGATGATCCCCGGTAAAATCCGCTGATCGGTCTCTAGACAGTGCACGAGGTTCTTGCGCATCTCCTCACGCGTCGTGAGGACCGAATAGCCACTCTTCTTGAGTTCCCCCAGAGTTTTTGCCTCTTTCACGCCTTATTGCCTCCTTCAGCTAAATTTACTCCTTAGTTCTTACTCCCGCTACACATGTTGTCTTTCCCGATAGGATCTAAGCTCTCTCTCAAGAGATGTAATCTCCCGTTCTTTTTCCCGCAGAGTCCTTCTTAAAGACCACTCGTCGAAGATGAACCCCAGACCCGCAAACAGAACCCCCAGTAGAACCGAAAACAGGACCAGCAGAAAAAGGGGGACAGGGGGTGTCTGAATGCCGAAATAGTATTTTAAGACGAGGGGTTCCGTATTCTCCATAGAAAAAGTGATCCCCAGGATGAAAAGAAGCGTGATAAAAACTGTCTTAATGACTTTGATCATCTTCTCGCACGAATGCCCGGAAAAAAGGGCTCAGACGGTCATAGCTTTCCAAGAGATGCTGCGGCATAACTCGGACCTCTCCTACTACGGGCATGAAATTCGTGTCTCCCTCCCACCGCGGCACAACATGCCAGTGGAGGTGATCTTCCACCCCAGCACCTGCACATCGTCCTAGATTCATCCCCACATTAATCCCTCCCGGTTTGAGCACCTTTAAGAGTATATCCACCGATCCCCTCAAGGCCTGGCTAAGATCCGCATACTCCTCCAGCAAAAGGGAAGAGAGCTGACTTGCATGCCTCCTCGGAGCCAGAAGGAGATGACCATTATTATAAGGATACTTATTCAACATCACCACGGAGTGGAGTGTCTGCGCTAAAACCAGGGTCAAACGGCCATCTGCTACTTTAAGCTTATCACAGAAGATACACCCTTCCTTCTTGGTGTCGTCTTCAATATAGGTCATTCTCCAAGGAGCCCAGATAGGCTTCATTCAGAACTCTTCTGAGTTAGGCCTTTTCCGTCCACTCTTTGCCTCAACTCTTTGCCGACCTTGAAGAAAGGGACCCTCTTTGCCGCTACCGATACCACGACTCCGCTCTTTGGGTTTCTCCCCTCCCGCGCGCGACGGTGCTTTACAACAAAACTCCCGAATCCTCGGATCTCAATTCTCTCTCCATGCCCCATGGCATCGATCATAGAATCGAAAACAGAGTTGATAATCACCTCAGAGTCCCGCCGCGAAAGGTGGGGAAATTTCCTGTTGATCTCGTCAATTAAGCCTCTCTTTGTCATAATCCCCCCGAAAAAATCAGACTTTGGTCCTTACAGAGAGAGCAGGTACTGTGCTGCTCCCTTTTCAACCATTGATTCCCTTGTCACTGGATTAAAGACGGGGACCACTCGTAGCGCAGTCCCCAGCTCTCACTCTTGCCCCACCGCATACCAAAAGAGGAAAAGAGAAGCTTTTCCCACCAACTCTTCTCCTCGCCCCGGGAGTAAATGAGTTGCGGTACCTTTTTAATCCCGGCACGCTTAGCGGCAAGATCGATGGCGTCCTCCATATTACCCAGGAGATCCACCAACCCCAACCTTTTTGCCTGCTCTCCGGAGTACACCCTGCCGTCAGCGAGCGCCCGAATCTTGTCCTGAGGCATCCGCCTCCCCTTGGCCACCGCGTTGACGAATTGCCCATGCACATTATCCACCAGAGACTGAAGGATGGCCCGGCCTTCTGGGGTGAGAGGTCGAAGAGGAGACCCAATATCTTTGTGAGGTCCACTTTTGATGCTGGTTCCCTTCAGGCCCAGCTTCTGCATCAGCTCCTCCACGTTTCCCAGTTCCATGATAACTCCGATCGAGCCGGTAAGAGTTCCAGGATTGGCTACCACCTGATCACAGGCGCTCGCTATATAATAGCCCCCGGATGTCGCCATTCCTCCCAGTGAGGCGATGACGGGCTTCTTCTTTCTCAACTTTTCGATCTCCTCATGGATCTCTTGTGTTGGCGCCACCCCCCCGCCAGGGGAATCGATGCGCACCACCACCGCTCTGATGCCCTTAGTCTCCGCGAACCGCTTTAGATTATGAAGTGCCTCCCGGGAGTCGTTTATGGCCCCCTCGATCTGCAGCACCCCGATCCCGTCCCCTCCCAAAAGGGAGAGTACCTGGGCATCACCGCCCGTGAGATAGGCATAGAAAAACACCGCAACAAAAAAGACCATAACGGACAGAAAAAGGATTCCCAACCCCTTGAGTAATGGATGTTTTTTGGCCATATATCTGCTCCGCAGAGAGACTACGGATTGCTCCCCTTTCCTTTCCCGCCAGATTGAGGCTCCTCATCCCGATCCAGCCGCAACTCCTCGTTAAGAATCGTCTCGAGGGAAAACCTCGCTGCCTCTTTCTCTTTCTTCAAGTAGTTATCCATTTCTTGCCGCTCCTCGCTTTTTCTTAGCGCGCGCACGCTGAGTCCAATCTTTCTTTCGTGCGGATCGACATGAATCACCTCCGCTTGGACAGCATCCCCAACCTTATAAAGGCTTGAAGGCTTATCCACCCGTTCCGAACTCAATTGAGACACGTGGATCAACCCTTCCACGCCTTCCTCTAAACGAACAAAAACCCCGAAGTCAGGTACGCTGGTCACCTCACCTTTGATCCTGGAGCCGGCCGGATAGCGCTCTGCGATCAGCTTCCACGGATCGGTTGTGAGCTGCTTAATCCCTAGGGAGAAACGCTCGTTCTGGGCATCCACGCCTAGAACCTTAGCTTCTACCACGTCTCCCTTCTTATACATCTCCGAGGGATGTTTGATTTTTCTCGTCCAGTGGATATCGGAAACATGGACCAGCCCATCGATTCCCTCCTCAACACCGACAAAAATACCAAAATCAGTCACATTCCGCACTGGCCCCTTGATCACACTACCTACGGGATATCTCTCTTTCACCTGGTCCCAGGGATTGGGCATGACTTGCTTTAATCCTAAGGAGATGCGGCGGTGAGTCGGGTCCACGTTAAGAACCGCGACCTCCACGGTCTCCCCCACCTGAACTATCTTGGAGGGGTGTGAGATCTTTTTAGTCCAGGACATTTCTGAGATGTGGATCAAGCCTTCGATCCCCTTCTCGAGTTCCACAAAGGCGCCGTAATCCATTAGGCTTATCACTTTGCCTTGGACTCGAGCCCCTACGAGATACTTCTCCTGGACAGAACTCCAGGGGTCGGGCACGATCTGCTTCATGCCAAGAGAGATTCGCTCCCGCTCCGGGTCGAATTTAAGCACCACGACCTTGATGTGCTCCCCCACCTTCACTACTTCTGAAGGATGGCTGATTCGTCCCCATGACATGTCGCTAATGTGAAGAATCCCATCGATGCCACCCAGATCTACGAAGGCCCCGTACCCTGTGATATTCTTGACCGTGCCTTCGAGTATCACGCCCTCTTCCAGTATCTTGAGGATCTCTTTCTTCAGCGACTCTCGCTCTTTCTCCATCAGGACCCTTCGAGATACGACCACGTTACCTCGCATGCGGTTGTACTTCAGGACGGCAAACCGTTCCCTCATCCCAACAAACTTATCTTGATTGCGCGTGGGTCGCACGTCCACGTGGGAACCGGGAAGAAATCCGGGAACCCCCCCCACGTCCACCTTAAATCCTCCCTTAACCTTGGTTAAGATAACCCCTTCCACCCCCGACCCCTCGTGATAGGCCTTCTCGATCACCTCCCAAAGCTTGATGTTCTCCGCCCTTTGGCGGGAAAGGACTATGCCTCCATTTTCGCTTTCTTCTGAGGAATCAAAGAAGACATCCACATCATCCCCAACCTTCACTTGTACCTTCCCCTGACGGTCTAGGAATTCCTCCAAAGGAATTTGCCCTTCCGATTTGTACCCCACATCGATCATCACATGAGTAGCCGTAATGCCGACAACTCTCCCTTTGACTATCCCTCCTGGCTTGACAGAGCGCATGCTCTCCTCAAAGAGGGTTTGAAAGTCGTCCCCGCTACCCGTGACTCCGGGCCTCTTGCCTTCTTGCTTTTGAGCCATGCAATGGTTCTCCCATTCTCACTGAATTGCCATCTTGTTTTTGATCTCTTTCATAATCCTTTCCACCACCCCGTTGACACCAAAGTGGGTGGAATCGATCACGATCGCATCCTCTGCTTTGCACAGAGGAGCCACGGCGCGTCCCTTATCCCGCCGATCCCTTTCATCCATTTCCTTAAGGGTCTCCACCAGGATCACCTCTTTCCCTTGCCCCTTAAGCTCTTCAAAGCGGCGTCTTGCTCGTTCGCGGGGAGAGGCATCGAGATAGATTTTGACATCTGCCCCAGGAAAGACAACAGTCCCGATGTCTCTCCCCTCTGCCACGACCCCACCCTGAAAACCGATAGCCCTTTGCAGCTCGACCATCCTCTTCCGGACCATCTTGAGGGTAGAGACCTTCGAGGCCATCTGACTCAGCTCGGGAGTGCGAATCTGATCGGTAACATCGAGCCCATTGAGAAAAACCCTGAGACGACCATTGTCTTCCATGAGTTCGATCCTCGTCTCCTTAAGGATCCTCTCCAGCTCCTTTTCATCTCCCAGATCGATTCTCTCTTCCATTACCCTCCAAGCAAAGGCGCGGTACATCGCCCCGGTATCCATATAAGTATAACCTAGTTCTTTTGCTAAACGCTTGGCCACTGTACTTTTCCCTGCGCCTGCCGGACCATCAATCGCAATGATCAGCTTCCTCACCTGCTTAGCATGCCCTACGATCTGCAGATCTCTTCCAACAAATCAAAGAAACCCGGAAACGAGATATCGGCACAGGCGCCATCGTCAATCTCCACTCCCCCATCAGCAGAGAGAGCCGCTATGGCTAAGGCCATGGCGACTCGGTGGTCCCCATAACTCTGTAGTTGAGTTCCTTTAAGTCGCTTCCTCCCATCAATCCTCATGCCATCCTCTCGCTCCTCCACCTGCACACCGAGTTTCCGCAGTTCCCTTGTCATCACGGCGATCCGGTCAGATTCTTTGTATCTAAGCTCCTTCACCCCGGATATCGTGGTTATCCCATCGGCCAAGGCCGCCGCCACGGATAAAACCGGATATTCATCGATCGTCCGAGCACCCATCTCCGGACCAACCTCCACACCTTTAAGCCCACGCCCAATAATCCGCAGGTCCGCCACAGGCTCCCCGGTCTCCTCCCACGGGCGCAAGATTTCGACGGAAGCTCCCATGCGCCTTAGGATATCAATCACCCCACTCCTGGTGGGATTAAGACCTACCCCACGGATCACGAGATCAGATCCTGTGACCGACGCAGCCGCTACCAGAAAAAAAGCTGCCGACGAGAGATCTCCTGGAACCTTCACATTTCTTCCGCAAAGCTGCTGGCGACCTTTGAGGGAGACAGATCTGTTCTCAACCCTCATCTCCGCACCAAACGCTTGAGCCATGATCTCCGTATGATCCCTTGACTGCTGTGGCTCCTCTACTACCGTCGTCCCTTCCGCCTGAAGTCCGGCCAAAAGAACCGCTGATTTCACCTGGGCACTGGCAACCTGAGAAACATAATGAATGCCCCGAAGCTGTCCTCCTCGAATTTCAAGGGGCGCAACCCCCTTTCCGTTTTGACCAAAGATTTCAGCACCCATTTGAGTGAGCGGATCGATAACTCTCTGCATCGGCCTCTGACGAAGAGAGGCATCCCCATCCAATGTCGTAACAAAGGGGCGACCCGCCAATACTCCGGAAAGGAGCCGCATGGTCGTTCCTGAATTGCCGCAATCAATGACTCGACCCGCCGGACAAAGACTGTCCCAGCCTTTCCCATCGATGCACAACGCCTCACCCTCATCCCAAATTTTTACCCCCAGATCTTTAAAGGCCTGGACAGTTCTGAGGTTATCCTCCCCGGCGGAGAGATTGGAGATCCGGCTCTCACCCTTGGCTATGCTGCCAAAGATAACTGCCCTGTGGCCGATCGATTTATCACCGGGAACGGTTACCTCGCCCCGTAGCGGCCCCTTTGCCGGTTCGACCTTTTTTGTTTTGCCTTTTGCCATGATTCTCAAGAAATCTGCCTTCTGACCTCATTGGCCTGGGCAAATTCCCTTTCCAGCAGATCACCTTCCCCATCGCGGATCCACCTCCTTAACAGCTCTAGACGCTTGATGTAATGACCCAGGCTTCTGCCAATTGCCCGGCGATTAACCAGGCATATATCACGCCAGATCTCAGGACGGCTAGAGGCAATGCGGGTGAAATCCTTAAATCCTCCGCTACAATAATTCTTCAAGTCCACCGAGTCCACGTCGGTCTGGCTTAAGGTGTTCACCAAGGCGTATGCCAAGACGTGGGGAAGATGACTGACCACGCCCAAAATCCTGTCATGGAGATTGGCATCCATAACCTCTACCTTTGCCCCGACTTGGCGCCAGAAACCCATCATTTTTTTTAGGGCGTCGGCATCGGTATTCCGGGTGGGCGTGAGGATGCAGCGCCGGCCGGAAAAAAGATCCGGCACAGCCGCCTGGGCACCCCACTGCTCGCTTCCGGCAATAGGATGAGCGCCTACAAAAGGAATATGGGAGGGAAGGAGCCTTTCCATCTCCTGTACGATCCTTGCTTTCACACTCCCCACATCGCTGATCAGACAGCCTGGCTCAAGACTCGGCAAAAAAGATGCTGCCAAAGAGACCGTTGCTTGAACAGGGGTAGCTAAAATCAAAAGGTCAGCCCCTTTGGGGATCTTCTCCTCGTGCGAGAAGTAGCGGTCTATGATTCCCTTACTTTGAGCCAAGCGGAGATTTTTTTCCCCGCGTCCATATCCGATAATCTCTTTGGCCAAACCGCGTCTTCGCGCCGCCAAAGCGAGCGAACCGCCGACCAACCCTACCCCAACAACCACCATTCTGTGAAACATGGAGGCCACTAGATCTCTCTCCCGACCGCCTGAGCCACTTTCTTAAGATCACTCATAAGAGCAGCAAACTTTAGAGGTTTCAACGATTGGGGACCATCACTCAAGGCCAATTCAGGATGGGGGTGAACTTCGATGAGGAGCCCATCCGCCCCTGCGGCGATCCCGGCCAGGGCCATGGGGGCTACCAGATCCCACCTGCCAGTCCCGTGACTCGGATCGACAAAGACCGGTAGATGAGAAAGCTGCTTGAGGACCGGGACGGCGCTCAGGTCCAGGGTATTTCTTGTTTCCGTTTCGTAGGTTCGGATGCCCCGCTCGCAAAGGATAATCTTTCGGTTACCCTCCGTAGCAATGTATTCCGCCGAGAGGAGAAACTCTTGAATCGTCGCACTCATCCCACGTTTCAGAAGGACCGGCTTATCTAGCTTTCCCACCTCGGTTAAGAGCTTAAAGTTCTGCATGTTTCTCGCCCCGATCTGGAGGATGTCGGTGTAGCGGTAAACGACATCCAAATCGCGCGGATCGAGAACCTCGGTAATAACCGGAAGGCCGGTTAACTCCCGGGCATGGGCGAGATAACCCAATCCTTCCTCACCGAGACCCTGGAAGGTGTAAGGAGAGGTCCTGGGCTTGAAGGCCCCGCCGCGAAGGAATGTCGCGCCTGCCTCTTTCACCGGGACGGCAGCCTCTAAGACCTGCTGACGCGACTCTACCGAACATGGACCTGCCATGACATGAATTTTCTTTGCCCCGATCTTGTGACCGTTCACATTGATGACGGTGTCGGCTGTCTGGAATTCCCGACTAACGAGTTTATAGGGCTTTAATATAGGCACCACTCTCTCCACGCCGGGGAATGACTCAAGCGACTGATCGACAAGAAGCCGCTCATCCCCAATGGCCCCGATAATCGTCCTCTCGGTTCCCTCGGAAATATGGGCCTTAAGCCCAAACCCCTCGATTCTCTCTATCACCTTGTGGATTTCATCCTGGGTTAACCCAGGCCTCAAAACTACAATCATCATCATGCCTCCGAAGACTTAGACTTGACTTCAAGTAATTCTTTTAACTCCTTTATAAATCTCTTATTTTCTTCCATTTTTCCGATCGTTACCCGGACATATTCAGGCAAATCATACTCCCCCATGGGCCGTACAATCACCCCGCGCCTTAGAAGTTGGTTGAAGAGCTTTTGACCGTTACCGACACGGACAAGAATGAAATTGGCCTGGCTGGGGACCTGCTCTAACCCCAAACTGGCTATTTCCTTCGTAAGGTAGCTCATCCCCTCACGATTAACCTCCAGGCTCCTCTTCACATGGTCGTGATCCTCCAACGCTGCCAAAGCCGCCCACTGGGCTGCGGCATTGACGTTAAAAGGCTGACGCACCCGATGCATCAGATCAATCATCCTTTCGGCTCCGATGCCATACCCTATCCTAAGCCCTGCCAGGCCGTAAAGTTTGGAAAAAGTACGAAGCGTCAAAATGTTTCTTCCATTTCCGTGGTAAGAGAGAGAGTTAGGATAGTCCGGATCTCTGACATATTCGAAGTATGCTTCGTCCACGATCACGAGAACTTCCGGAGTGATCCGCTCCAGGAACCTCTCCCACTCATTCCTGCGATAAATCGTCCCCGTCGGATTATTAGGATTGGCCAAGAAGAGAAGTCGAGTCCTGGGCGTTATCGCCCGGGCCAAGGCATCAAGATCATGGGTAAAATCCCTGAGCGGAACTATCTTGCAGCAACCGCCGACCGCTTGCACCACAAGGCGATAAATAACAAACGCCTGATGGGCCATCACCGCATCATCGCCGGGTCGCATGAAGGTCCGCACTGCAAGCTCAATGAGTTCGTTGGAACCATTACCAAAAATCAACTGATCTGGAGATACGCCCAATCTTGCCGCCAGTCCTTGCTTCAGATAGAAGCAGTGCCCATCCGGATAGAGATGGAGCTGATGCAGCCTTTCCTTCAACACCTTTATGGCCTTGGGGGAAGGACCCAGAGGATTTTCGTTAGAGGCGAGTTTGATCGAACCCTCGATGCCATACTCCCGCTCTACCTCTTCCATTGGTTTCCCAGGTGCATAGGGAATCAGGGAGCGGATATACTCCGGGACTTGATCAATAATATTCATACACCGCAAGGATAGGAGCCGAGGACCTTGATAAAGACACAGCTCCTTTCCAACTTTTTTATTGCCCTCTGGATCCTTGACTCATCCATGTGTCCTTCAAAATCTAAAAAAAAGAGGTACTCCCAAGGCTTATTCTTCAAAGGCCGCGACTCGATCTTGGTCAAATTGATTCGGTTCTTGGCAAAGGGTTCCAGCATCCGGTGCAAAACCCCAACCTCGTCCTTGACCGAAAAAGCGATCGAGGTCTTGTCATCCCCGCTTGGCCGAGGCTTTTGATCTCCGATGACAAGGAAACGGGTAATATTATTGGCCTGGTCTTCAATGTTCGCCTCTACCACCTCCAAGTCGTAGAAGTCCTTGGCCAGGCCGCCGGCGATAGCACCCAGGGTTGTATCCACCGCTGCCATCAAGGCCGCCTGGGCTGTGCTGGCTACCTCATCAACCTTGACGTGGGGAAAATGGCCTGTGAGCCAACGGCGGCACTGGGCCAAAGCCTGGGGATGGGAGACGATCCGCTGGATATCTTCAGAGCGGCCTGATCGGGACAAAAGGAAAAGATGGATCTCCAAAGAAACCTCAGCACAAATCCTGACATCTGCCTCGACCAACATATCAAGGGTATGCGCCACCACCCCCTCACTGGAATTCTCTATCGGCACAACACCATAGTCTACTCTCCCCTGACTTACCTCTATGAAAACATCCGCAATACTAGGAAGCGGAATAAAAATCACCGATGAGCCGAACCTCTCACGCGCCGCCATGTGCGTGAAGGTTGCTTCAGGACCAAGATAGGCGACCTTAATAGCTGCTTCGACGGAGCGGGAGGCCGAAAGAACCTCCCGGTAGATGGAGCGGATGGCCTGTTCGGGAAGCGGGCCCCGATTTAAGCTGGAAATCCTTTGAAAGATCTCCTTTTCACGGCCGGGAACGTAGACCTCTTCCTTCCCCAAATTTTTTGTCTGCCCGATTTTCTGGGCAAGTGAGGCCCTTTCGTTTAGAAGCTCTACAATTTTTTCATCAACTTGATCGATCTTTTTTCTGAGCGCATCGACCGACTCTTTACGGCTCAATGAAAACCTCACCCGGGCGCAGTCTTTTTCGGATCAGCAACATAACGCGCCAAATGCTCTAACCTAGCTTAATTCCTAGCAAATTGCAAATATCTATTCCCCCCTTGACGAGACCCGGAAGAGCCCGTTATGAGTTAGTAAACCCCGTACCAGGGACTTACGTCCGTGGCTTCGGGGCACTCCCCTTCGGGGAATTTCAGAATAGTCATCCCCGCACTCACATGCGGGGCGTTCTATGGTACGGGGTAAATGGCCTGGGAGATTATTTTTCCGCAAACCGAGGAGCCCAAGAGGATCGAGAACTTCCTTAAGAAACGTTTCCCTATCGGATACGTAAGGAAACTGTTTCGGAAAAAGGCAGTAAGGCTTAACGGTAGGCGTTCCAGCCCGCAAGAGCTCGCTCGTCCTGGAGACCGGGTACAGCTTTTTATCCCCTTTGAAAAGCAAGCCCACAAGGGGAAAAAAGAAGCCTCTAGGATCGCATTGGATATCCTCTTCGAAGATGACAACTTTATGGTGATCAACAAGCCCGCCGGTATTGCAGTCCATGAGGGAAAAGAGATTCTCAAGGCTGACTCCCTCCTGGGGATGCTCGAGGCGGCATATCGTTTGCGGGGTGTTATCCCCAGGCTGGTGCACCGGATCGACAAGGAGACCTCTGGCCTCCTCGTGGTTGCCAAGAGGGATGATGTGGCTAAGGAGTTGGAAAGGCAATTTGAGGAGGGTGAGGTGGATAAGGAGTATCTCACCCTGGTGGTTGGACGGCTCCATCCCAAGGAAGGGAGCATCGCCTTCCCGCTCCCGGGACGAGATGGAAGGCCGGTCAAAGCCCTGACCTTCTACAAGGTCCAGAAGGAGTTCTCGGGGGCAACCCTGGTGCGGGTAAGAATCGAGACTGGTCGAATGCACCAAATCCGTCTCCACTTCGCAAAGCTTGGCCACCCCGTTGTCATGGACGACGAGCACGGCGACTTTGCCTTTAACAAGCAATTCCGCAAAACCCACAGCTTAAAACGCCAGTTCCTCCACGCGTCCATGATTGCCTTTGAGTACCGGGGCAAGAAGTGGAAGTGGACCGCGCCGCTACCGGATGATTTGGCCCGGACATTAAAGTCGCTAGAATCCCGCTGAATATTGTTAAGCTGGGCTTTGGGCTGAAAGTCTGCCTAACGAGGCTATAGAAAAAGTCCCAACTACCAAAAAAGTGTACAAATTGGGGGTACCTAAATGGTACCTCGACCCGAGATCGTCGCTTAACGCCAAATACGAAGGTCGTTCTTTTTGTAAATTTTTCGATCTAACTTTTTCTACAGGCTCAACGCTTCAGCTAAGCCGCGCAGCGTTGGCTAACCTCCTGGCGGAATTTCCCGGCGTCGGCTTAAGCGGGAAGTTAGCCCGACTTCAACTGTGCCTTGGCCTGCTTCGGAAGTGCGGCTATTACCGACCGTAGCAAGGAATTTACCGATTCCGAGGATCGGAATACAGAGGCGATGTCTGGGTCCAGCACGACCGCAACTGTGCTTCCCTTCATCAGAGGCGCAAAGCGGTTTGGGCGGGACTTGCGGTAGTCGAACCGATACTCCCGTCGCATCTCCCCTCGCCTCGCTCCTCTACGACTTGACGTTTTCTTCATAGTCCTTTCGCTCTCTCCTTGTTGCCTTTCGTGCACTGAAGATTCTACCTGACTCCTCTTGTGCCGTAAAGCACACGACCAGTAAGCGCTCTTTGGCTGAATGTCCGATTATGATTTCCCGTTGTTCTTCGATCGCATGATCCTCGTCGTCGAAGATCCGCGCCAAGGGGTCGGCAAAGACTGCGAGGGCTTCCTCGAACGACACGCTTAGCTAACCCCAGTCGTCTGTGCCCACACTGAAAGCCGACCCTTGGTGGAATGAAAGCGAAATGTTGCTGTATTGACTCCACTGGGTCTCGTTGTTACGCTCTAGGAACATCGCATTCTGACTAAAAAGAGAAGATGAGTGAAGGCAACAACAGGATACCGGTTACGATCCTCACTGGCTTTCTAGGGGCCGGAAAAACCACCCTGCTCAACCGCATCCTAACCACCGAGCATGGCCGCCGTGTGGCGGTGATCGTGAACGAATTCGGAGAAGTGGGTATTGACCACCATCTCCTTTTCTCTTCAGACCAGGAAATCGTCCAGATGAGCAATGGTTGCATCTGCTGCACCGTGCGGGGAGACTTGCTGCGCGCCTTCTTTCAGCTCCTCGAGCAGAGATCCAATTTCGACACCTTGGTGATTGAAACAACCGGCCTGGCGGACCCTGCTCCGGTGGCACAAACCCTCCTCGTTGACGAAAGACTACGCAGGGAATTTTTGCTTCACGCAATTGTAACTGTGATTGATGCGAAACACATCTGGAACCACATCGACAACTCCACCGAAGCACAGGAGCAGATTGCCTTTGCAGATATCCTCTTGCTCAACAAGACTGACTTGGTGACTCTTGAGGAATTGGACTCCCTTGAGCAAAAAGTTCAGAGCCTCAACGGCATGGCCAGGATCTTCCGCACAAAAGGTTCTGACATCGACGTTGCGACCCTTTTTGACGCGAGAGTCTTTGATCTCGATCAGAAACTCAAAAATTCACCTGACTTTTTCTCGGGAAACCACGATCACAGTCCTTCTATCTCTACAGTCTCTCTAGTTGAACCCGGAGACCTTGATGGCATGAAGGTCAGCCATTGGTTCCGCTCCCTCATCAACGAGCTGGGCCCCAATATCTTCCGCATGAAGGGTATCCTCAACCTAAGGGGTGATCCTGACCAATTTGTTTTCCAGGGAGTTCACGTGATGTTCGAGGGACGACCTGGACGGCAATGGGACAAGGACGAGACCCGACTCAATCGGCTGGTCTTCATCGGCCGGGATCTCGATGGCGAAAGAATAGCCAAAGGGTTTAAAGGCTGCTTGGCCTCCGAGAACAGGGCTTCTTCATTGACTATTGATCCTTTTGGCCGCAGTGAGGACATCTCATCCTTCACCATCGATCAGGTAAGGTTCTGGACGAGGCAGAATCTAGGTTTTCCTCTTGAAGCCCCCATCGTCGTAAAAGAAGTCCCGTGCGTGAAGCCTGGATGTCCGCCTATCGAAACCGCCATCATGGTCTTCCTCAAAGGCGAGCCGCCGCGCCTCTACAAAATCCAGAAGACCATCAACGAAGTCACCTTCGATCACGTCTACAACCTGATCGACAACCCCCTCCCCTGTTGCTAATGGCGTGTTCCCTGCGTGGTGATGCGGGCGAGCATTACATCCTCATCGCCAGAGTCATATAGCACTAAACCGGGACGTCTTGTGGTTCCGGACATGTCGGACAAGGGGAAAGCCACCAGCACAACATCGCTCTTCCCCCTTAACTGAACCACGGAATTTCCGGATTATTGCTAAAGGATCCTAGTCTCCTGCGTGCCATAAGACACCTAATCTAAAAACCCTTTCACTGCTTCCAAAATTTCTCCCCTCTCCCTCTCCGGATGAAACCAGCGGACCTCCTTGTCGGAGCGGAACCAGGTGAGCTGGCGTTTGGCGAGATGGCGGGTGTCCCGCTTCATAAGGGAAAGGGCATCCTCCAGGCTCACCGCTCCACTGAGATAAAGGCCGATATGGCGGTAGCCAACACTCTGCAAGGGCTTGAGATCCAGGCTATATCCACGGTCCACGAGCCCCCTAACTTCATCTGCCAATCCATGAGAAACCATCTCTTCACAGCGGCGGTTTATAAGGTCATACAGTTCCTCGCGCTCGCGGTTCAGTCCGATTTTTAGTGACTCAAACGGATTTTCTTTAAAACCATGCTCTCTTTGCCACTGGCTCATTCCCTTGCCCGTTACCGCGAATACCTCTAGGGCTCGGATGATCCGTTGGCGGTCGTTAGGATGGATCGAAGACGCCGCGTCCGGATCGGCCTCTTGAAGGCGTTGGTAAAGAGAGCCGAGACCCTTCTCTTTGACTTCCTGTCCAATACGATTCCTAATTCCCGGATCCTTCGACGGTCCGATGAAGAGGCCGTGGGTCAGGGCTCTGATGTAAAGTCCTGTCCCTCCGCAGAGGATCACGTTCCTTCCTCGCGAGCAAATTTCCTCGATACTCTTTAATGCCCTTTGCCGAAACAGAGCAGCGTTGAACTCTTCATCAGGGTCAACGATGTCGATCAGATAATGCCGCACTTTTTGCCTTTGTTCTGGCGCCGGCTTTCCTGTGCCGATGTCCATGGTGCGGTACACCTGCTGCGAGTCCGCGTTGATGATCTCCCCGCCAACTTCTAAAGCTACTTCGATGGCGACTTCACTCTTCCCCACGCCGGTAGGACCGAGAATAATAATGATTTTGGGCTTCATGGCTGGAAGCAACGTTTCAGCAGGATGGTAGCAGACAATAATGGAGATTTCAGTAAGACTCTAG
>JAHFAO010000008.1:18673-26419 GCA_023250515.1 Deltaproteobacteria bacterium
GGTGGGATTATGTGAAGGCTCCGTGATGCTAATAGACAAATCCTAGTACAGGTGCGATAATATTTGAACCAAATGATGCCTCTTCTAAGAAAAGATCCGGTGGTGGGCCGTTGGGTTATCATCTCTACCGAGAGGGCGAAGAGACCCCCCTATTACGAGAACCAAAAGAATTCATCAGGAAATGGCCCTTGCCCGTTCTGTCGGTTCCCATGGCTGTGAGGAGTGCATAATAGAATCATGAAGGTCCTCATGGTCTCCTCAGAGGTCTTTCCTTTAGCCAAGACGGGCGGTTTGGCAGACGTTGTCGGCGCCCTCTCGCGCACCTTGGTTCGAGTCGGAAACGAGGTCGCCCTGGCCATGCCCGCCTACAGAACCATCTTTAAAAACGGCTTCCAGTTGGAAGAAACCGGGATCCCAGTAGAAGTCTCCATCGCAAGCCGCCGAGTTAGCGGAATGATCTTAAGAACATGGCTTGGAGAAAATCTTCCAGTTTACCTGATTCGAGCCGACCCCTACTTTTTGCGCGACGGACTCTACGGCAACTCTCAAGGAGACTATCCCGACAACGCAGAGAGATTTACGTTCTTCTCAAAGGCCGCCCTGGAGCTCGCGCGAAAAACGGCCCCTTGGAATGTGATCCATTGCCATGACTGGCAAACGGCCCTTATTCCGGTGCTAAAAAAAATCCGTATCCATTCATATCCTGAGATTCAAAAATCCAAAGTTCTCCTGACGATCCACAATCTTGCTTATCAGGGAAACTTCCCGGCGTCTGCGTGGTCTCTGTTAAATTTGGACATGCAATACTTTACCCCCCGTTACTTGGAGTTCTACAGGAATATCAATTTCCTTAAAGGTGGGATACTTTTTTCCGACGCCTTCACGACGGTCAGCAAGAAATACGCTATCGAGATTAAAACCACGGAGTACGGATGCGGTCTCGACGGGGTCATCCGCGACAGGGAAAGAGACCTCCATGGAATTTTAAACGGGCTAGACTACAAGGAATGGAATCCGGAGACGGATCCCCATATCAAGAAGAACTACGGGGACCAGGATTTAGATGGCAAGAAGAGCTGCAAGAAAGAACTGCAGGAAATCTATAACCTTCCCCCTGAACCGTCAGTTCCTCTGATTGGGATGGTCTCTCGTCTAGTGGATCAAAAGGGCCTAGACATCCTGCTCGAGGCTATGGGGGATCTGTTACGTTTAGATCTGCAATTTGTAGTTTTAGGAACCGGCGAGGAGAGATACGAGAAGCTCCTAGCAGGACTCTGCCACAGCCACCCATTAAGGTTGGGAGTCAAAATCGGCTTTGACAACACCCTGGCCCACAAGATTGAGGCTGGAGCCGACTTGTTTCTCATGCCTTCTAAATATGAACCCTGCGGCCTTAATCAGATTTACAGTCTCAAGTATGGCACGATACCAATTGTACGCTCTACAGGAGGTCTAGATGATACCATCGAAGATCACAACCCCTTAACCGGGACTGGAAATGGCTTCAAGTTCAACACCCATTCAGGACATGCCCTCCTGGAAGCCGTGAATAGGGCGACAACTCTGTACAGCAATACGGAAGCCTGGCATCAATTGATGGCCAATGCAATGGCCTGTGATTTTTCATGGGAAAAGTCGGCTATCGAATATTTCGCCCTTTATCTCCAACTACTTAAAACCCCATCCCACCCTTTACCCTGATGCCCTCCCGTACAATTCTGTCATCTCCGCAAGCCTCGTGATCAGCGATGGCGTGATCTGCTCAGGGAGGAATCGCCATTCCCAATTCCCTTCGCTTTTTGCCGGGCGATTCATCCTGGCCTTTTCGCCCAGGCCCAGAAGGTCTTGCATGGGAATGATGGCTGTATCCGCTACTGACATAAACACCAGCCGTACCATTTCCCAATGAACCTTTTTCTGAGGGACTTCCCGACCAATATACATAAAGAAACGATTCCTCCCCTCGGGACCAGCCTCGCTGCGAAACCAGCCTTGCACCGTATTGGTATCGTGTGTTCCTGTATAGGCGACACAATTTCTGTTGTAATTGTGCGGGGCATAGGGGTGGGTGGCCAGATCATGCCCGAACGCAAACAACAGGACCTTCATACCTAGGAACCCAAAGCGGAGCATCACCTCTTCCACATCAGGCGTAATCAGACCCAAGTCTTCAGCGATAAAAGGCCGATCCGGGAACTCTTCTGCCAAGGTTGCAAAGAAGTCTTCAGCCGCTGCCTGGACCCATCGCCCATTGACTGCTGTCGCTTCACTCGCTGGCAACTCCCAGTACGATACAAATCCCCTGAAGTGGTCCAGTCTGAGGCATCCAAAGTGCTTCAAGTTGTGCTGGATGCGCCTGACCCACCAAGCGTATCGTGTGGCCTTCAGCACATCCCATCTGTACACTGGATTACCCCAGCGTTGGCCTGTTGAGCTGAAATAATCTGGCGGGACTCCGGCAACATCAGTAGGTCGTTTCTCATAATCGAGTTTAAAGATCTCCGGGTTCGCCCAGACATCGGCACTGTCGTAGCTCACATAGATCGGTAGGTCGCCAATGATAAGGATATTTTTACTGTCACAGTACTGTTTTAGGGCACTCCACTGCTTGAAAAAGAGGTATTGGAAAAACTGCTCCATAACTAACTGCTCTCGGAGCTTCATCTTCCATTCTTGTATCGCCTCTTCTCTCCTATCCCTCAACTCGCTGGGCCAGTCCCTCCAGGCAACCTCGCGGAAGTAAACTCTTAAGGCCGCAAACAGGCTGTAATCCTCCAGCCATTCGGCGTTGTCGTCGCTAAACCGTTCAAATTCATGGTCGGTACTAGTCCGTCTCTGATATCGCTGATAAGCCTTTTGCAGGAGCTGCACTTTATACCCCGTCACGGTTTCATAATCGACTCTTTTATTGGGGAAAGAAGGAACTTCGCCGAGATCCTCCTGCGTCAGCACTCCATCCCGTACCAGCAGATCAGGGCTGATCAGGAGAGGATCCCCGGCAAACGCGGAATAACTGTGATAGGGAGAGCTTCCGTAGCCGCAACTGGTTGGGTTAAACGGTAAAATCTGCCAGATGCCCTGCCTTGTTTCAGCGAGAAAATCTGCAAAGCGGTATGCCCAGGGTCCGAGATCACCGATGCCATAGGATGAGGGCAGAGAAGTGATGTGGAGCATGATGCCACTTCCTCTTTGCTTCATAGGGTCCCCTCATCCTGAGTGCATAATGGAAATGAGTGCCGCAGTCGTCCCGGGTGGTATGACCATTGAGATCATGTCCTCTTGAACATACTTTCCAGTTGCTCTTGCGTAAATTCGAGGAGGACAGGGCGGCCGTGGGGGCATTGGGTGGCAAAGTCGATTCGATCCAGCTCGCTAAGCAGGGCTCGTATCTCTTCTTTCTCCAACATCCTGTTAGCACGGATCACACTATGACAAGCAATGGTCATCAGGCGTTCTTCCAAGCCTTGGCGTAATTCCGCCGATTGTCCTACCTCCGAAAACTCCGCGACCATGCACCGCATGGCTTCACGGTAGTCCCCGGGAGGAAGAAGCGCCGGCACTGCTTTAATAGCGAAAGTATTGGGTCCGAATTCCTCTACGGTAAAACCAAGATGGTCTATCATGCTGAGTCTCTGCTCAAAGAGCGCTGCCTCGGGAACGGGGAGCTCCAAGATCTGCGGGAGCAAAAGATTTTGCCTTTCGATCTCTCTCCGCCCGATCTGATGACGCATCTTTTCGAAAGCAATACGCTCATGGGCCGCGTGCTGATCGATTAAGGCCATCCCCCGAGATGACGCACAAACAAGATAACAGCCGAGAAGCTGCCCCAGGATGTCGAGGGAGGAAAAAAAACCCCTCTGGTCTTCCTTTCTGCTTATCTCTGCCTCCATGGAAGATTCAACCCCGGGCCACTGAAACCCTCCCTGATGAAATGGTTCCGAATAAGGGATAGGGCGCTCCCTCACACCAAGAAAGGTCTCCTCCCTATCCCGGACGCTCTGGAGCGATGGCCTTTTGGCTTCTCCCTTGAGCTTTTCCCGGACCGCTTCCACGACCGCATCGTGTACCCTCGACTGACCCCGGAAGCGAACCTCATATTTCGCCGGATGGACATTGACATCCACCTCCTCGAAGGGAACTTCAAGATAGAGAACCACTGCAGGATAGCGCCCTCTCATCAACAGGGTCTCGTATCCTTGGAGGACAGCATGGGTGAGTATGCGATCTCTTACGAAGCGCTGATTGACGAAGGCCAGGAGATAACGGGAGTTGGAAAAGGAGCTCGGGGCGGAGCTTAAAAATCCGCTGATTCCCATCCTCCCTTTGTTCCATGAAAACGGAGCCATGCCGTCAGCAATCTCCGCTCCCAAGACTTGCTGTAGGCGATCCTCAAGTCGCGAGGTCGCTACATAGTCACAAAGCACCCTTCCTGCATGATGAAGACGGAAATGGACACCCCCGTAGGCCAGAGCCATGCGGTTGATGACGTCACAGATATGGCTCAGCTCTGTCGCCGGCGATTTTAGAAACTTGCGCCTTGCGGGGGTGTTAAAGAAAAGGTCGCGCACCTCCACCGTTGTCCCGACAGGACAACCGGCTGCAACAGGCTCGCCTTTCTTTCCCCCTTCAACCCGCAACCGGGATCCCGCTTGCTCTTCCCGAGAGCGGGAGATGATCTCCAGCCTCGAAACAGAGCCGATACTGGGAAGCGCCTCACCGCGAAACCCTAAAGTGGAAATGCGAAAGAGATCGGCCTCATCCTTCAGTTTGCTGGTCGAATGCCTCTCCAGGGCTAGAGGCAAATCCTCAGAGGCAATCCCTTCACCGTCATCGCTCACCCGTATTAGGGAAGTCCCGCTCCCCTCTACCCAAACGGAGATTTCCTTGGCACCGGCATCCAGGGCGTTTTCCACGAGTTCCTTGACGACCGAAGCGGGGCGCTCAACCACCTCACCGGCAGCGATCCGACTGGCCCAACTCTCGGGAAGAAGGATGATCTTCACCAAACAAGCCTCTGAATCCTTTTTTCTCGCTCTCACATGAAGGATAGCTTAGGCCTTAAGACCGGGTCAAGAAAAAAGCGACTGTTGACAATGCGGAACCCAGCCAGGTAAGGTGATCAGAAAAATGGAGACCGAAAATGAAAGTGCTATCTCTTAAAGGAGGTCCATCGTGAGAAGAGGGATCTTACTGGTCGTCTTTTCTGTTCTTGGCTTCTCGCCTCTATATCATCTTAACGCCTCCCAGGAAGGCACGGCGGTGGAAATGAAGGTAAAGAGGGTCATGCTCGATCCCTCCACTAAGACCCCGACGGCCGTAGTGATTCTGGAAAGTGTTAAGGAGAAAAGGCTCATCCCCATCTGGATCGGTAGTGAGGAGGCAAACTCCATCGTTCTCGAGCTCGAGAATGTGGCGATCCCTCGCCCCAACACACACGACCTTATCCGTAATATCCTCCAAGGACTCGGAGCCGCACTCCAGAGCATAACGATTACAGATTTGCGCAATAACATCTACTACGCCAGCATAACCTTAAAGCTCAAAGGCCAGGAGTTCCAAGTTGATTCGCGTCCCAGCGATGCCATCGCTGTCGCCTTGAGGATGAAAGCACCTATCTACGCTTCTTCTCAAGTCCTGGCTAAGGCTAAGCAGTTGCCTTCCTCCGAAAGAGGGCGAGAGGGTGCTCGCAAAATCCTGGGCATCCATCTCCAAGACCTGACCTCGGAGCTGGCTAGCCTTTTTGACCTTCAAGCAAAAAAGGGAGTTCTGGTCGCTGATGTCGAACTGGGAAGCACTGCCTCACAGGCAGGTATCCAAAGAGGAGATATTATCCTTAAAGTCAACGACAGGCCAATTACCAAGGTCGGTGAACTTGAAGCCTTCTTTGAGGGCGTCAAAAAACCCGCCCAGGTAAAAATGGAGCTCTTGAGAAAGGGTAAGACTGCTACTGTGGTATTGGACTTACCCTCTTAACAGATTTGAGACGTTTTCCCTCTCTCCTACCCTCTCCCTATCGAGACTGTGTCATAAGTCCGTTCATGGTTCGACAGGCTCACCACGAACGGACGACGGCACACGGAAAATCAATCACTTAGCCGTTCGTCCTGAGCTTGTCGAAGGGCGAACGGCCGATTTGACACAGTCTCATCAGGGAGAGGGAAAGGGTGAGGGTTAGGGCTTACCGTTACTGCTAAAGAGCATCCCACCCCACTTCTTTGCTGTCGCGTCCAGGACCTCCTTGCTAGATTCCGCCACCACTGGAAAATCCTTCATCCATTCGAACGGGCGACAGGCGTCGATGATCGCCCGGGAATTGAAACCCTTTTTACTCGGGTGGATAATCGGGTCCAAGGGCCCACTCCAGCAACGACGAATGATGTCAATGTCATTCTCCGGATCAGAGCGGGTTGCCATAGCCCAGAGAACATCATCGGTATTGGTCGGGTCGATGTCATCATCCACGACGATCACGTAGCGGCCAAGATAGGCCCCGGCATGGCACTGTGAGGCAACCAACGCTGCCTGGCGGGCGTGGCCCGGATAGCGCTGCTTGATGGAGACCACGAGGACAAGGCGGCTTCCACCGGGTACGGTAAGCCAAACCCCCTTCACATCTGGCACCCCAGCCTTTTCCACCTCATCCCAGATCAGGGCAGAGCGGAGATAGGAGCGATACCAGCCAAGCTCCGCGGGCGGCCTTCCCGGAGGGGAGCCCAGAAGGATAGGTTCATTGCGATGATAAAGCCGTTTGATTTTCACAATAGGTTCAGGTCTTTCCGCGCTGGCATAATAACCGGTCCACTCCCCGAATGGGCCCTCGGTCCTCGGTTTATCGAAGATGACATCCCCTTCAACCACAATCTCTGCATTTGCCGGAATGGGAAGGCCTGTATATTCCCCCTCAATCAGCTCCAGCGGTTCCTCTCTGACACCTCCGATGAACTCATACTCTGAAACGCCGTAGGGAACCTCGATACTCCCGGCCAGGAAGACCAGCGGATCATGGCCGAAAGACATCGCAATTTTACAGAGCCTTCCCGTGCTGGAATATTTCTCCCTTTGAATGCGGCCATGTTTCCCCGGGGAGATGTAGAAACCGACGGTATCCTTATCATGAATCATAACTCGGTAAGTTCCCCAGTTGACCCATCCCTCATCGGGATCACGGGTGATATCGATACTACCCGTCCCTATGTAACGACCGCCATCATGCTCATGCCACTTAGGGGTGGGAAATTTCAGAAGATCAATATCCTTCTCCTTATAGACATTCTCAAAGAGCGGGCTTTTCTTGACTATCTTCGGTGGAAGCGGTTTGATCTTCTTATATCGCTCCCTCCAGGAGCGAACGAAATCCATCTTGGTCTCGCCCGGAGGAAGGTTCAAGGTTAGACCCAGTCTTTTTCTGGAGCTTAAGGAATTCGACAAGACCCTATAACCTTTCGGGTAATCCTTGATATCGTCAAAGAGCACCGCCGGGCCATCTTCCCGGTGATGCACCAGTTCCGTGATGGCACCAATCTCCAGATTCCAATCACAGCCCTTCAGGGTTTTCACCTCTCCCATTTTATCTGCTTTCTGAATCCAATCCCTGAGGTCTCGGTATTCCATAACTTCCTCCTCTTTTTTGCAGACCTACAAGCCGATCTTTAATGAAGACTGCAACGACCTTAGCGGAATTTTAAGGGCGGGTCAAGATTAGCCGGGCTGTTGAAAAAGTAGTTTCCATGCTTCGACCCTTCGACT
>JAHFAO010000008.1:26519-40692 GCA_023250515.1 Deltaproteobacteria bacterium
CGTCGAAGGATGAACGGCTGACTCAGGACAGGCTCTGTCGAAGGGTGAACGAACAATTTTTCAAGAGTCTGTTACCCTCCTCTCAATCGCGTGAAATGCCGATCAGAGGACGAATCCCCACAACACTGAAGAACAACTCTTGAATGGAGACCTCCCTTGAGGGTCTTACCTCCTGAAAGCGGTGGAATAGTATAAAGTAAAAAAAGAGGCGGCATAGGGACGACAAGGCAAAGAGGCTGAGCAAAGAAGACCCCTGCAGCGGCGGTAACCTCGAGGCAAGAAATCCGCCTACGGAGGCCCCCAGAAAAAGGGCCGTGCCATTGATGACGTTAAAATAACCGATGCACCGGACCCGCTTCTGGGGCGTCACGGCGTCATAAATAAAGTTGCTGGCGCAGAGCGTTATCCCACTCCAAGCAAACCCGGCAAACATCTGAACCAACGCCAGGTAAAAGATGTTATGCGACACCAACCAGAAAAGTGGGATGAGGGTGGACAGAAAGCCGGTCAGTCTCAGTACGCGGACGTTTCCCACCAAGTCGGCGTGTCTTCCCCACAAAGGCAAGGCGAGAAGTCCAGTAACAGTAGAGATAACTTGCAGGAGCATGTAGTCTAAATAGCTGAGTTGAAGGTCCCGCAGCATAAAAACTGCGAAGAAAGGCGCAGCTAAAAAAGCTGAGAACGTCAAAGTGGCCACAAAGGCAACAAACTTGACAAAGTTGCTTTCCCTAAAGCGTGCAAGAAACATGAGGAAGGTAAACTCGCTGGCAGGGTCTCTTCTCTGGGGCACATCGCTCATCTGCGCAATGTAAGCGGCAGAGACAAAGCGGGCCAGCGCGCCGATCAAGAAGATGATGAAAAAACCTGCTGTATGAGATAACTCTCTAGCCCAGGTCAGCAAAAGTCCAGCCCCAACCATACTGACCACGTTGACTACCCCCAGGATACGGTTGCGCCAGGCGAAGTAGCGGCCCCTCTTCCTCATGGGTATGTAATCGGTCATCAGACTTCCCCACGCCGGACCTGCCAGAGCGCCGCTCATAGCAAAAAGGACGAGCAACACCAGAAACAATTCCACGCGATGGGGAAGATCGGCCCAGGCCAGCAAGGAGATGGAAAGAAGGAGTGCTGCCTGAGTCGCGACGGCGCGAACCAACAGTTTTAAGCGTCCTCCGATCCGATCGACCGCATAGGAGGCGAAGAGCTGCGAGATAGAGGACAGCAGGTTCGGAAAGCCACTGACCCAACCCACCTGCTGCACGGTAGCACCTAAAAGCAGGGCAAAGGGAATGACGTAGTGGTCGGTTACCCCCAACATCGTGGAGGCAAAGACGCCATCCTTAAAAGAAGCCCGTAAACTTTCCCTAACGTTTATTCTTCTTCTCTGAGCCATTTCGAGAGCGGGTCTGTTTCGGTCAAAATAACATGTTAACCCCGATCCGACAAAAACTGATCGGGCTTATGCCTGTCCGAGATGATTTCGAGGGCCGGTGAATGTCGGATCGGGGTTAACTAAGGGGCCCGATCGTGTCCAGGCTTAGTCCAATCCGTTCAAAATGTCTCTGGCCAGGTAGGGGCCAGCAGGGATCATTGAAATCATCGTATGGACATGCTACCCATCTACCGTGCAGAAGAAGATCAGAGAAATCGATGAGCTCAAGGCGATTGTCGCTAAGGCTAAAATGGAAGGCAAGAAAGTCGTTTTCACCAATGGCTGTTTTGATTTGTTGCACCGCGGGCACCTCCATCTGCTGAGAGAGGCAAAAAAACTCGGCGATCTCTTGATCGTCGCTATGAACAGCGATCACTCGGTTAAAAAAATTAAAGGACCCGATCGTCCCATCCTCCCAGAAACGGACAGAGCCGAGTTGATTGCCGCGCTGGAGATGGTAGACTATGTCATGTCGTTCGATGAGCCTGACCCGTATAACGTTATCAAAGAGTTAAGACCGAATGTATTGGTCAAAGGTGGAGATTGGGGCAAAGATGAAATCGTAGGAGCTGATGTAGTGGAAGAAAATGGAGGAAAGGTCGCTGTCATTCCCTATCTCGAAGGTTATTCCACCACTCAAATTATCGAGAGGATCGGTAAGAAATAATCATGGCAAGGATCTGTTCAATCTGCGGCAAGGGACGATCAGTGGGATATAACGTCAGCCACGCCAACAATAAGACCAAGAGGATCTGGCAACCCAATCTGCAAAAGGTACGGGCACGGGTGAACGGCAGTGTCCGGCGCGTCCTCGTCTGCACACAATGTATTCACTCTGGTCGGGTTGAAAAAGTTGCCTAACCTCTCTCCCTTCCTCCCTCTCCCCATTCTCGATTTTAGAGCGTAGATTCTTACATTCGCGAAATCTAAGAATTTATCTCTAAGATTTCACGCTTCCATTCGAATCATACGATCCATTTTTTCCTCGCGCTAAGACGCCAAGACCGCAAAGAAAACTTTGGTTACTCTTCTTCCTTGGCGCCCTTTGCGCCTTTGCGCGAGCCACAGTTTTTCCGATCTCGTTTTCATCAGCCAAAAATTTCAAATATCTTTGGCTAGATTTTGGATTCTAGACTTCGCCGTGATCTCAGTTGAGCGGTTAATCGAAAATCTAAAATCGCCCTTATCCCCTTGCCCTCGTTGCCTTGTAGACTCCTTTCACCTTGGAGATATTGCGCAGGACACGCTTGAGCTGGTCCGAATTCGTGATCATGACCTCAAAGGTATTGAGGGCTTTCTGATTCGGGAAAGTCCCGACCTGAGCGCGCGCGATGTTCACCTCGGCGCTGGTGATAGCGGCACTGATTGCTGCTAAAAGACCGGGTCTGTCTACACAGATCACCTCGATCTTTATCGCCCGTGGAGTCTGTCCGCTATCCTGCCAAGTCACCTCAACCTTCCTATGGGGATCACTCTCCAAAACCCTAGGACAGCTTAAGACATGAATGGTCACCCCCCTCCCGCGGGTGATGAAACCGATGATCTCCTCTCCCGGTAGAGGGTGACAACAGCGAGCAAAGCGAACCAGGACATCCTCCACTCCCTTCACCTTTACTCCCAAATCCCGTTTCTGACCCGAGACTAGGCGAAAGAGACGCTCCAGGGTCCCCTCCGGCTTTTTTCTGCCGGCATCCAGCATTTCTGTAGGAACCAATTTAATCAGGATTTGGCGCGGCGTGATCTTACCGTATCCGATGCTTGCCAGGAGGGTTTCCTCGTCCTTCATGCCCAGCTCCTTCGCCATAGCGTCGATCTTCCCATCGCGCCGCAGGGAAGCATAATCCAGCTTATAGCGGTTGAGATCCCCCTCCAGGATTTCCCGTCCCAGGGCAACGCTCCTTTCCCTTTCCTGTTTTTTGATCCAATTGCGAATATGGGACTTGGCCCGAGGGCTTTTGACCAACCTTAGCCAATCACGGGTCGGGGTCTGTTGATGGGTGGTGATGATCTCAACCGTGTCACCGCTTCGCAGTAGGTACTTCAGGGGGACCAGTTGCCCGTTGACCCTGGCCCCAGAGCAGTGCTGGCCGATCTCCGAATGGATACGATAGGCAAAATCAATCACCGTAGAACCTTTTGGAAAATGCAGCAGATCCCCCTTTGGGGTGAAGACATAAACCTCGTCCGAAAAGAGGTCCTCCTTAAAGCTGTGCAGAAACTCTTGCGGGTCTTGAAGATTCTGCTGCCATTCGAGGAGCTGCCGCAGCCAAGCAAACCTCTGGATCTCATTAAATTGGAAATCCTTTCCGTCTTTGTACCGCCAGTGAGCCGCAATCCCCTCCTCAGCGATCCGATGCATCTCATGGGTCCGGATCTGGATCTCCATGCGCTCCCCGTAGGGGCCGATCATAGTCGTATGAAGGGACTGATACATATTCGGCTTGGGCAGTGCGATGTAGTCTTTAAAACGCCCCGGGACTGGCTTCCAATGGGAATGAATCACGCCTAACGCCTCGTAACACTCCCGTAGCGTATCCACCAGGATACGGAAGGCGACCAGATCGTAAATCTGATCGTAGAGGAGGTTCTGGCTCTCCATCTTCTGATAGATGCTGAAGAAATGCTTGGACCTACCGGTCACCTCAGTGTCTATCCCTTCCTCTTCTAGCTTCTTGGTGATGATCGAGATCACTTCGTTGATATACTTTTCTCGATCAACCTTCCTTTTGGCCACGTTCCGCTTCAACTGATAATAGATCTCGGGGTGAAGATACTTGAGGGCTAGATCCTCCAGCTCGCACTTGATCCAGGCGATCCCCAAGCGATGGGACAGGGGCGCATAGATATCCAGGGTCTCCTGGGCGGTGATGATTTGTTTCTCAGCGGGAAGGTGGCTCAAGGTTCTCATGTTATGGGTACGGTCGGCGAGCTTGATCAGGATCACACGAATATCCTTGGCCATGGCCAAGACCATCTTACGGAAGTTCTCTGCCTGTTTTTCTTCATGGCTAGTAAAATTGACTTGACTCAGCTTCGTTACGCCATCCACCAGCGAGGCAATCTCGTCACCGAAAATACTCTTCACCTCGTCCAGGGTCGTCAAGGTATCCTCAACCGTGTCGTGGAGCAATCCTCCCACGACACTGGGCACGTCCATTTTGAGATCGGCAATAATTCCCGCCACAGCCATAGGGTGTATCAGATATGGCTCACCCGACAGACGCTTCTGCCCCTTGTGCACCTTGGCCGAGAAATCATAGGCCTGCCGGATCATCTCGACATCGGCCGTAGGATGATAGGCTTTGACCTTTTCCACTAAATCGCTGACCTTAGTCTCTTTACTCATGGCCCTACTGGTTGAACGGGGTCTTCCGATGAAGAGATGGAAGCCTCCACTTTTTAACCCTGGAGATCCTTAGCCTCTCGGCAATGACAATGGATCTCAAAGAATCTAGGGCCTCTCCGATCTCCCGATTCACCACGAAATAATCATACCTCATGATCGCTCGTATTTCACGCCGTGCATTTTCCAGGCGCTGCCGGATACTCTCCCTCCGATCTGTCCCCCTAAGCGCCAACCTCCTCTCCAGCTCCTGCCAGGAGGGAGGAAGGAGAAAGATGGAGACGGCACGATGGTACTGCCTTTTGATCTTGCTGGCACCTTGGACGTCGATATCTAAAAGGACATCCCGTCCGCGCCGGATGTTTCGCTCCAGAGGTCCACGCGGGGTGCCGTAGAGGGAGGCGTGAACATTGGCCCACTCGGCAAAGTTGCCCCTAACCTGCATCTCAGCGAATCTTTTTTTCGCTACAAAGTGATAGTCCCGCCCCGGAACCTCTCCTGGCCTAGGGCAACGCGTAGTGTAAGAAACCGAAAGCGTGATCCCTGGAAAGATCTTCATGAGCCCGTTGATCAAGGTCGTTTTCCCCGCGCCTGAGGGGGCAGACAGAATAAAAATAACGCCTTCACGCTGGGTGAGGATTCTGCTCGACTGCATCACTCTACATTCTGGGCCTGTTCTCTAATCTTTTCTACCCTATCCTTCCCGGCCAGTACCAATCGGACCACTGATAAATGCGGAACTTTGGAACTAACGGTGTTGAGCTCACGCTGTATTTCTTGCAGGAGGAAATCAAGCTTTTTCCCGATAGGTTCCCGATTGCGGATATGGCGCGCTAATTCTTCCACATGGCTTTTGAGCCGCACCAGCTCTTCATGGATATCCCCTTTAAGGGTCCAATTGCCAACTTCCAACGCCCCCCTCTGGGCCTCAGGAGAGCTTCCCGCCTCCTTTGAGGACAGGGAATCTTTAAGTCGCAACTGGATCTTTTTTCCCTCCCTCTCCAACCCTGCGCAGACCCTTCGCAGGTGCCGGATCTGGAACTGGACATCCAGTTGAAGCTTACGCCCTTCTCGTTCCCGAGAACGTTCCAGATTCTTCAAAGCTGAGTCCAAGGTCCTTAAGACAAGCCCCCTCTCATCCTCTCCCCTTACCTCCACATCCCGGAGTTGAAAGAGCTCGGGGAGGCTGAAGAAGAGAGAGAGATCGATTTCCCCTTTGAGACCGAATCTTCTCTTGGCACGCTGCAAGGACCGTAGATACTGGGTGAGCAACCCTTCGTCCAACTCCAGCTTCCGACCTTGGCCCTTAAAGAGAGAGCGGGTAATAAACAGGTCAACCCGCCCGCGGGAGATTCGCTGTCGGATTTCCTTGCGAATTTCTTCCTCGATCGACAGATACTCTCTGGGGACCCTGAGCTGGATATCCAGGTGGCGATGGTTCAAGGTGCGCAGTTGGACAGCAATTTTGGCCCATCTTCCTTGAGCCTCTGCCTCTCCATAACCGGTCATGCTCTTCATTGCTGCCCTTGGACGGCCCTCTTGAGTTTCTGGAAGGGAACCGCTACGGTCCCTACTTCGTCTCCAACAAGCCCGGCCGCGAGATTGGCAATAACAGCGGCCTCTTCATAGGTGGACCCGCTGGCCAGGGCCAAAGAGGACGCCGCTATGACTGTGTCTCCCGCTCCGGTAACGTCGAATAGCTCGTGCGCCTCCGTGGAAAAGTGCTTCACCTCTCTCCCTGACCGAAAGAGGCTCATCCCCTCCGGTCCCCTAGTGATCAGAACCGCCTTCGCCTGCCACATATGGACAAGTCTCCTGCCTGCTTCTCTGAGTGATATCTCGTCCCGGATCTCTATCCCCGATGCTTGACTGGCCTCTTCTTTGTTAGGGGTAAGTAACGTGGCGTTACGATAGCGAGCAAAATTCTCTTTCTTGGGATCCTCCACGCAAAGCAAATTCTTCCTCTCGGTCAAGTCGGCAACCAACTCCAGCAGCTCAGGATGAATCACCCCCTTGCCATAATCTGAGATCACAATGCCGTCGCAACGAGTCACTTGCCGCTTTACAAATTGACGGATTGCTTTGAGGGCCCTGCTACTGATCTCCCCGTGATTTTCCCGATCCAATCGCACTATCTGTTGATGGCGAGGACGGGCAATGATACGGCTCTTCTGCGTGGTCTGGAAGTTAGCCTGCAAAAAAACTCCTGCAGGTGACACTCCGATTTCTTGAAGTGCTTGGAACAACTTCTTTCCCGTCTCGTCGCGCCCTACGACACCACATGCCGTCACCCGGCCCCCAAGGGTCCGAATGTTGTGCGCAACGTTCGCCGCCCCGCCAAGACGAAAGCTTTCTGAGGTCACACGAAGCACAGGGACCGGCGCTTCAGGCGAAATCCGTTCTACGTCTCCCCAGATAAAGCGATCCAACATCAAATCGCCTACCACAAGAAGGTGACGACGGCGAAACCTGCTTAAAAGGGTCAAAAGTCTCTTCTTTATGGGACCTGTCACGGCTAGTTCAACCTTGCAAGAGATCGTAGTAATAATCCTCGTTCAGTTTTGCCATCCGCTCCACGGTAAAGCGATGTCTAATTCCCTCCCGAGCCGTTTCACCCATCTTTCGCACCAGGTCATCCCTTGAAGCCAGTCTTGAGATCGCCTCTGCCAAGGCACGGGGATCGCCTGGCGAGACCAAAAAGCCTGTTACCCCTTCATCGATCAACTCTGGAAGCCCACCAACACGAGTCGCTACTACCGGGCAACCTGCTGCCATGGCTTCTAACGCAGCCACTCCCAACCCTTCATAGAGGGAAGGCAAAACAAATATATCAATCATCATTAGGAAGGCGGGGATATCAGAGACGAAGCCCATGAAGAGCACATCCTCCCCCAGTCCTAAGCGTGCCGCCATTCCCCGGAGTTTTTCCTTTTCCCGACCATCTCCGGCAATAAGGCACTTAAGTCGGAGACCCTGCTGTTTAAGGATCGCCATGGCCTCTAATAAAAAGCGATGCCCCTTTCGCTCTTCCAGCACCGCCACCGTCCCAATTACAGGAATCTTTCCGACCTTGGTCAGCACTGGCTCCTGGCGAAAAGTCTTGCCTTGAAACAGGCTCGGATCGACTGCGCTGTAAATAACTCGGATCTTTTCCCTAGTCACTCCCCCTTCAATCAGCAGATCGGCTATCTTCTGCGATATCGCCACCACACCATCCACCTGTCGGTTATAAAGGTAATGGGTATACCAATTTCTCTTCAAGGGGTAATCCATCCTCCGCGTCACCACATACTTGATCCCCGGACGGAGTCCCCCCAGCCACAGGGAAAGTGCATGGGCTCTCTTGGTGTGGAAATGGACAATGTCATACTTTTCCCTTTGAATCAGTCGCCTGAGTGGAAAGACCGGCCTCAGATCGATATCGTTCCTGATACTTACGGGGAAGGTTGTAACGCCTCTCTTCCGAGCCTCTAGGATTAGGAGCCCCTGAGGATGGCACGAGAGGTGATTTTGATGTCCCCACAGGGAAAGGCAGCTCAGAAGGCCGATAACCTGGCTCTCCCCACCCCCCCACGCCCTCTCCGGATCGATATGGAGGATCTTAAGGGGTCGCCTATCCCCGCCCACGCTCAACCTCTTCCCGCTCCCTCAGCTCCAGCTCCCTAAGCTTAGCATATTTAAGAAAGACGTAAATCGCAGCAGTCGCCGCAAGAAAGAATCCCGGGAAGCCTTCGAGAAAACCTCTCTTCCACACATAGGAGTGGAAAAAGCGCAAGGCCGGTCGGCACAGACTGTCCGTCCACCGCCAACACCTCCTCTGCCCGCTGAGCTCCCTCGAAGAGACGGCGGTAAAGTGGTTGATCCGCGCTATGTGATCCGTGATGTCCCGGTAAGAAAAATGATGCAGGGGGTATTTTAAACGCCGAATCTTTCCGTCAATAAGGATCTTCTCATGGGGATCAGAACCGCCCCATTTGGCCCGATCGTGGCGAAAGATCCTGATATCATAATCAGGATACCACCCTCCGCGCCACCACCACCTTCCGAGATAATAAACCAGCCTCGGCACCGAGAAAGCGACATAATCAGCCCCAAATCGCTTCAAGGCGTCCTGGATCTCAACCCTCAGCTCTAGCGGAACCCGCTCGTCCGCATCCACTAGGAAGACCCACTCCCTGGTTGCCTGGGAATGGGCAAAGGCCTTTTGATCCCGATACCCAGCCCAAGGACGCTGGATGACACGGTCCGTGTACTGGCGGCAGATCTCCACGGTTCGATCGGTGCTGAAGGAATCCACCACCACGATCTCGTCGCACCACTTTAGACTTTCTAGACACTCACGGATGTTATCTTCCTCGTTGAAGCAAACAACAATGGCGGAAATTCCTGGCTCGCGGTTAACCATTTTCATGCTTTGAGGTTAATAAAAGATAAGGGCTAGAGCCAAAAAAATCAAATCATCTCTTCAACTTCTTCACTCCGGATGCTATAAGGACGCCATCGGGAAGCATATGAAAGAGCTTTACGAAATACTCGAAGTGCCGGGGATGCTCACCCAAAATGAGGTAGAGTATCTCTATCGCCTAGGTCAGATTAATTCCGGCAAAGGAGTTATTGTCGAGATCGGGAGCTGGAAGGGAAAATCCACTATCTCCTTGGCCCGCAGTTCCATAGCCGCTGGGGGAGAAAAGGTCTATGCTGTGGATCCCCATAAACCACTGGCTGAGGAAGGCTATTTCGAAGATACCGAGGCTGAATTCCGCAAAAACATCAAGGAGGCAGGGGTTGAAGCTTGCGTGGTTCCCATGGTCATGACCTCCGAGGCAGCAGCCAAGGGATGGAATCAGCCCATCCGCTTACTCTGGATCGATGGCGACCACCGCTACGAGCAGGTCAGACAGGACTTCCTCCTTTGGGAGCCACATGTCATTGAGGGCGGAATTATTGCCATGCACGACACGATCCGCAAGAAGGGACCCAAGCGGGTCTTGTGGGAAAGCATCTTTCGGTCCGACCGTTTCCAGGGAATCTCTATTGTAGACAATATCACCGCCGCCAAAAAGGTTAAGAGAGCCTCCGTGCTGGGAAAGCTGGCCAAATGGCTGACCATCGGCTTCCGGGCCGTCTATATCGCGGCGCGAAAGATGCGCCTCCCTTATGCCAAGCCCGTTGGACGGTGGATCTTGAGAAGGCTGACGACCTAAGCCACAGTTTAAGTCGTTTAAATCGTTCAAATCGTTAAAGCGCATTGAACTGCTTGAACGTTTTGAACTTTTCTAAAAGCATGGCCATGTAGTGGTAGTACCGGCCCTTGGCGCGGTATTTTCTTCTTTCATTCCCGGTTAGAGAATACCAACCATAGGTCCAGATCGAGCGCATCAGATTCGGAATAATCCTAAAAATCGAGCTTTCCTTATAGGCAAGACGACTCCTGCCCTGCTGTTCATGCCGGAGGCGAAAGGACTCTTCTGTAAAACGGCTCGCGTCAAGTTCATTGTATACGGCAGCTTGCGGTTCATAGCCAATCCTCTTCCCAGCTCTAACAACTCTCTGAGCAAACTCAACATCTTCGGAAATCCCAAAGCCCCCGGGCCCCAATCTTTCATCAAACATCCCCACCTGATCAAATACCTCTCGTTTCACAGCGATGTTCCCGCCGGTGAGAGTCTTGATGTCCGTGCCGGTAGGAGAGCCATAGTCGATAAAGTCGACCGTTCGATATCGTTGCAATAGCTTTTGGAGATGGGCGTTCTCGCGGTCCTGAGGATGCATCAGGATAGACCCCTGCATAACGTCATGAGGGTGAGATGCAAAGAAACCGACGATGGATTGGAGCCAGTCGGGCGTGACTTCCAGATCGTCGTCGAGAAACGCGAGGATCGAGCCTTTGGCCAGAGGGATCGCCCTATTCTGAGCGCGGCACTTTCCAGGTATAGGTTCCCGCACCTGCCAGCACCGATTGCCCCGCTGAGAATATTCCTTGGCCAAATCCTCTACGGCGCTGGCCGTAGTTTCATTCGGGGCATTATTAGCGATGATGATCTCATGGTCGATTCTCTCCTGGCCGTTGAGTCGATAAAGCCCCTCCAGGAGTCGGCGCACTTTTTCCACCCGCCCTGAAGTCGCAATAATGACGCTGACGGAGTGACTCACCTCGGCTCCATTAAAGACCAGAAAAGCTATGCGGGAAGGTATCCGGATCTTTGGGATTGAATTGCTCGCTCACGATCACAACCAGAGAAAGCGGCGTGGTTCCTGTATTGGAAATCGCATGGGCCACTTGCGGTGGAATGCGCACCGTGACCATATTTTTTTCTCCCATTGGCAATCTCTCTTCTTCTCCTGTCCGCATGTCCTTGAGGAAAAGCATTCCCTCTCCGCTCACAACACAGAACCATTCCACCTTCCGTTGGTGGTAGTGCCTCCCCTTGGTTTTGCCGGGGTAGGCAACCGTAATGTAAAGCTGGGCGTAGTCTTCGTTAAGCTGTCTTTTCTCCGCGCGCAGAATCTCAGCCAGCCAACCCCGATCATCCCGCTTGATATCCAACGGGTAAACCTCAACACCGTCAATCATTGCATCACCTTTGTGAAACCCCTCACCTTATTCCTCTCCCCTTGAAAGGGGAGAGGGAAGGGTGAGGGGATCTCTCGATGAAGTTTAAGTCTTTCCTGAGCCGACCGAGACCTTCTTCCACCTTGGGCAGTTGCATTTCTAGGTGTCTCTCCACCTTCTCCCCGGAAAGGGAGCTGTCCCTGGGCCTCTTGGCCAATCCTTCCAGATGCTTGAAAGGCACGGGACGAATCATCTCCCGTGACAGCGAGAAGACGTCGGCCACTTTAAGGGCGAAGGTGTACCGGCTGACTTTCTCTCCACCACTAACATGGAACACTCCCTCAGACCCTCGAGCTAGCAACTCCAGGATCAAGCGGCTTAGGTCCCCAGTATAAATGGGCGTAGCAAACTGGTCCGCAAACCGGGTAATTGGCTCCCCTCTTCTCAATGACTTAAGGACATATTCCACAGCTCCTGCTTTATTCTGGATGTTAAAGCCGAAAATTGAGGTGCGGATAACCAATGCCCTGGGACAAGACGCCCTCACCGCTTCCTCACCTAAGAGCTTGCTCGTTCCATAAACACTGATAGGAGAGGGAGTATCCGTTTCGGCGTAATCTCCCTTACTGCCGTCAAAGACATAATCCGTGGAGATATAAATAAAGCCCGCCCCAAGCTCTCCTGCCATCCTAGCAAGGCTTTTCGTCGCCTGGACATTGATCCGGTTCGCCAGTAAAGGATCCTTCTCGCACTCATCCACACCAGTCAGGGCCGCGGCGTGCACAATAGCCTCGGGTCGCAGGCTCATCACTCGTTCCTTCACCTGAGTCTCATCCACCAGGTCCATGGCGAATGTTTGACCTTGGGGAAAAGAGACCGGATGGAATTTATAGCTTCCCCAGGCTTCATGCTCTTCTGAAGCGAGGCGTATCAAGGCATGCCCTAACATGCCGCTCACACCCGTAATGAGGAGTCTCATGATCAAAGCCAGCCGGTCTGATTTAGGATCGACTTGATCTCTTTTTTTGTGAGTCTCGGTGCCGCGTCCGACGTGTATTCCCGAAAGCTCACTAGTCCAGCTTTGCGGTGAGACGCGCGCGTCTCCTGGAGATCAATTTGAGGAAGGATAGTATAAGTAGAGTCTTCTTCGACGGTCCGTACGGCCTCCGCCTCAGAGATCAGCACCTCGTGGATCTTCTCTCCCGGACGAACCCCAATGTTCTGGATCCGAATTTTCTTGCTAGAGGCTAAAGATTCCACCATGACCTCAGCGATATCGATCACGAGGGCAGCCGGTATTTTGAGCACAAAGACCTCTCCACCAATACCCTGGCTTACAGCACGAAAGACCAAATCGATAGCCTCTGACAGGGTAAGGATGAACCGAGTCATCTCTCGATCCGTAATGGTGACCGGCCCTCCAGATTCAATCTGTCTCTTAAAGAGTGGGATGACGGAACCGCGCGACCCCACGACGTTTCCATACCTGACGCAGGTAAAAATGGCCCTCTTTCCTACCTTGTGAAAGTTGGCTGCGGTGAAGAGTTTTTCCTGGATGGCCTTAGACATACCCATGGCATTCACAGGCTTTACCGCCTTGTCGGTACTTATGGCAATAACCTTTTCGACTTCCTCATCCAGGGCTGCCTGGATAACATTCTGCGCCCCTACGATATTTGTCTGAACCGCCTCCCATACATGATACTCACACAAGGGAACCTGCTTCAGCGCCGCGGCATGGAAGACGATATCAATGCCCCGCATGGCTCCTCGGACGCTGTTCGGGTTCCTCACATCCCCGATGACAAAGTTCATGGAACCATTTTTGGGATATTGGTGACTCATGCCGTACTCCTCACTCATCCGGACCTGCTTATCCTCATCCCGACTAAAGATGCGTATCTCGGCAGGATCTTCTTTAAGCAATCGATCCACGATCTGATGGCCGAAGGAGCCGGTGCCGCCTGTCACCAATATGTGCTTACCAGAAAAGAGCCCTTTGCCCTCTAGCCTTTGCGCCATGGCATCCCCTTAAATCCACCGAAGCTGGTAGAGACGATATTTCAAAGAAAAGGGGCAAAGAGAGGCGGCCTTTCTGATAGCCTCGCTGGCCCCTGTCGTTTGTCCCTTTGCGGCTAAGGCCTTAGCGAGCCGGTAGTAGCGGTGGGCGTACAAGTTGAAAAAGGCTCGTCTCCCGATCAGCTCCAGCGCTTCGGGATAATCCGCAGTGAGTTTATCGAGAGCCCTCAGGTTCTCTCTTGACCTCAGTTCATCATCTGCGCTGATGTTGCCCGCATGTTTGCGGTAAAGATAGATCACTTCATTGATAAAGCCGATCCTGTAGTTTTTAATCAGACGTAAGGCTAAATCCAGGTCATAGGATAAACGAAACCATTCATCCAAGAGACCGATCTCTTCGAGAGCTGATTTCCTTACCATCGTCCCCTGAAGCCGTACTACTCTTCCGTCAAAAACATCGCCCACGGTAACGCCTTTTTCTTTCAAGCGTCGTGCCATCCTTAGAGAAATCACGGTACGCCGGTTATGAAATTCTCCTTCAAGATACGCGCCATTACCTATAACCATCGCATAATCACGGTTCTGGGTTAAAAAGTTATAAAGACTCTCCAAATGGTGAGGCATCGAGAGGTCATCAGAATCCATAAAGGCGATGAAGGCGCCTCGGGCATTTCGAACACCCATATTACGGGCAGCCGCCGCACCTCCGTTCTCCTGACGGATATACCGGATCTGGTCCAAATATGGGCGGAGGACTGTTTCGGTTTCATCGGTTGATCCATCGTCTACGACGATCACTTCGAAATTGGAGAAGGTCTGGCGCAAA
>JAHFAO010000235.1 GCA_023250515.1 Deltaproteobacteria bacterium
AGTTTGTCGGACAGAATGTTCTCAGGGTTGACGGGGTTGAAAAGGTAACAGGCACGGCAAAGTTCACCGGGGATCTGGTGATCCCCGGAATGCTCCACGGAAAAATACTCCGCAGCCCTTATCCCCACGCGCGCATCATTAGTATAGATACCAAGCAGGCTGAAGCCCTACCCGGTGTGGCTGCGGTCCTCACTGCAGCCGATATTTCCGATATCGATCCCTATTACAACGGACGTCCGGTCATCGCCATCCACAAGGTCCGCTATGTTGGGGAACCTGTGGCTGCGGTTGCGGCGGACGATGTTGAGACCGCGGAGGAGGCTCTTTCCCTCATCAAGGTCGATTATGAGGAGCTTCCTGCGGCCGTAGGTTTGGAGGCGGCCCTGCGTACGGGCGCCCCTCAGATCCACGAAGACTCAACCAATAATATCTGCAGCCGCGAACATGTGGAGAAGGGTAACATCGAGCAGGGCTTTGCTGAGTCTGACGAGATCTTTGAAGATACTTTCACCTTTCCCATGGTCTATCACTATGCCATGGAGCCGCACTCCGTGATCGCGGATTTTAATGATGACGGGATTACGGTCTGGTCTTCGGCCCAACATCCCTTTCAAGTTCGAGGGGATATCGCGAAGATTTTTGGCGTGCCTCTCGGCAAGGTGAGAATGATTATTCCTTACCTGGGCGGCGGTTTTGGCAGCAAGTCCTATACGAAATTTGAGCCCTTGGGGGTTGCGCTGTCGCGCAAGGCAAAAAAGCCGGTCAGGATTTGCAACTCTGTTTCCGAATCTATGCTCACTGTCCGCAGACATGGGGCCCGAGTCAGATTGAAAACAGGGGTTAAAAGAGATGGAACCCTGGTTGCGCGTGAGGCTGAGATCTATCTTGATACAGGCGGTTACGCGGACAACGGGCCTGCGGTGGCCATCCGGGCAGCTACCAGGGTCTTGGGTCCCTACAGGATTCCTCACATCCGCACCGATGCCTACGCGGTATATACCAATTCCGGATCCGCGGGCTCTTTTCGTGCCATCGGCGCGCCCCAGACGATCTTCGCCTCCGAGTCCCAGATAGATATGATCGCCTCTAAACTGGAAATCGACCCGGCAGAGCCGAGACTTAAGAATTTTCTCAAGCGAGGAGAGGAGCTTCGCCCCAAGTTGCGCGGGATGGATGCGGATCTGGTTTCAAGCCTCAAGAAGCTTGTCTCGGCGAGTGAATGGAAAAGGCGCGCGAAGAAAAAGGGCGCGGCCATGGGGATTGCCTGTGGCGCGACCAATGCTGGCGCAACGCCTATATCTGTGGCGATGGTCCGTTTACAACCCGATGGTTCCCTATCCGTTTTTGCCGGCAGTACGGAGATGGGGCAGGGAGTCAGGACAGTTCTTTCCCAGATTATCGCCGACGAACTCAGCCTTCCCCTCGAGGCTATCCGTATAGGCGGCGCGGACACCGCCGTCACTCCCTACGACAGCTCCACGGGTTCGAGCCGTTCGACTACGCTGATGGGGCTTGCAGTCCAGCGGGCCGCGCGCGATCTCAAAAACCAGCTCCTTAAAATTGGCGCTGAAACTTTTGGCGTCAAGCCAAACCAGGTGCACCTAGTTGACGGCGCTCTCACTTGCGGCGAGGCGAGACTTACCTTTCGGGAGGCCATGACGCGCCGTTTCGGCGGCCCCGGAGGTGATTTGATCGGTCATGGCGATGTCGGGCCGGAGGTGACTGGCACATTGCCTGTGTTCTGGGAGATCGGCATGGGAACCGCGGAGCTGGATGTGGATGAAGAGACCGGGGAGATCACCATCAAGCGTTATGTCTCGGTGGCGGATGTTGGGAAGGCAATCCATCCGGAGCAATGCGTGGGCCAGGAAGAAGGCGCTGCCATGATGGGGATCGGCCACACGATGTTTGAGCAAATGATCTATGACGGAGGGCAGCTCGTCAATTCGAATCTTGTGGATTACAAGGTTCCCACTTTTTCCGACGTGCCTAAAGAGTTTCATACAGTTCTGGTCGAAAACGAAGATGGCCCTGGACCTCACGGGGCGCGAGGGATGGGGGAAGGGGGGCTTGTTTCCGTGGCCCCCGCAATCACCAACGCCCTGGCCCGTGCCACCGGCGTCCGCATCCGCGACCTCCCACTCACCCCCGAGCGCGTCTGGCGGGCGTTAAAAGAGAAAAAGAAATAATTTTTCCCAGGACCATCCGACATCTCATTCAGATAGCTTCCTTGCCTGATCTCGGGACGGGAGTATAATCGTCTAACTATGAAAAAACTAAAGCCTGTTCATCCGGGAGAAGTTTTACTTGAAGAATTTTATAATGTTTGGTCTTGGAGGACTAATATGTCTCACCCCACCGCTCTATAGGAGAGATGAGCATGCAGCAAGAGAATAGTCAGAAAAAGTTGGCTGTACTAATCGACGCAGAAAATACTCAGGCTGCAATCATTGATGCATTACTAGCAGAAATTGCAAAGTACGGTATTGCAAGTGTCAGACGCATCTACGGCGACTGGACCACGACTTTATTGAGAGGGTGGAAAGATGTTCTGTTAGAACATGCTATCCAGCCGATTCAACAATTCCGATATACAGTCGGAAAGAACGCTAGTGATAGCGCGCTGATCATTGATGCGATGGATTTGCTCTATACAGAGAAGCTTGATGGCTTCTGCATCGTTTCGAGTGACAGTGATTTTACGCGTTTGGCATCGAGGATTCGAGAGGCTGGCCTTGTCGTGTATGGCTTTGGCGAAAAAAAGACTCCCAAAGCGTTTGTGGGCGCCTGCGATAAGTTCGTCTATACGGAGATACTTCGGGAGGATGAACCGACTGGTCCACGAGGAAGGAAAACCACTACTGAGCTGAACGAGGATACCACGCTGGTTAATCTATTGAGAAACGCCGTTGAACACTCCGCCGGTGAAGACGGATGGGCCTATTTAGGCCAGATAGGCCAACACATTGCAAATCAGGCTCCTGAGTTTGATCCTCGCAACTATGGTTATAAGAAACTCGGCGATCTTGTTAGAGCGACTCAGCTTTTTGACATAGATGAGCGCCGTTCTACCGATTCACCAGGGATATCAGTATATGTGCGGGATAAACGCAAGAAACAAGCAAGTGGAGTCTAGGGTTTCACATTCTTGCCTGTGGCAATGGAGGTAATCCAAACTAATTTTTGCTCGGTTGTCTTGGAAAAAGGGATATGAATCAAAGAAACGACCGAGAAAGGAGGAAGGAAAGGTGCGACATGAAAAACTTCTAGGGATTTTGTTGGCTGTCATCTTTGTGGGAGCTCTCGCTCATCTCGCGAGGGCCCAAGAGGGGCAAAAGAAACTTCTAGTCGCCCATGCGGGATTGATATCCACGCATTCGAGCATTTGGCTGGCCGAAGATCAGGGCTTTTTTAAAAAGCATGGGCTTGACGTTACCTCTGTCTTTACGGGAAGCGGATCCGTGACGTCGCAAGCCTTGGTCGCAGGCGAGGCCAAACTAGCCTCTACCAGCGTCGGTCCCACAGCGGGCGCCGTCGGAGCGGGAGCGGATCTCGTTATTGTGGCGGGGTTGATCCATATTCTCCCTTATCAGTTCTGGGTTCTGCCCCAGGTGCGTCAGGCCGCAGATCTGAAGGGGAAAAGAGTCGCTATCAGCACGTTTGGCTCGGGCAGCCACCTGGCGGCTGAAGTGGCGCTGAAACATCTTGGCCTGGACCCGGCGCGAGACAAGATTGTGATCATCCAGGTCGGACAACAGCCGGAGAGAGTGGCGGCCCTGGTGACCGGGAGGATTGATGCGACAGCTTTGGACCCCGGATTCGCACATGCGGCAAAGGAGAAGGGGCTCACAATGATGCTCGACATGACCAAGATGGACATCCCCTACGCGAATACGGTCATCGTCGCTTCAAGACGATTTCTCAGGGAAAATCCGCAGATCGTGGACTCCCTTCTCAAGGGCACGATCGATGGCTTAGCCTTTCTGCCTAACCCAGCCAATGAAAGGGCGGTTAAGAGTGTGCTCGCCCGGCGCTTGAGGCTCACTACGCCTGAAAGCATCCAGGGCATGTACGACGCGACCCTGGAAATCCATGCGAAGACGAAGGTTCCATACGCTCCCCTCGCGGGGGTTCAAAACATGATCGATGCCTTACTGAGAATTAATCCCCGCATGGCGAAGCTTAAGGCAGCGGATTTAGTCGATAATTCTTTCGTCGAGCGGCTGGAGAAATCGGGTTACGTTCAGGAGGCCATGAAAAGAAGTTATTAAAAAGCAGTGCATAGGCGCCGCAGGAAACAGAGCTAAGCGAGGAGAAAAATATGCCGGTTGCCAGTTTACCTACAGGGGTTGATCTTTATTA
>JAHFAO010000093.1 GCA_023250515.1 Deltaproteobacteria bacterium
CCCCAATCCTCGGCAGTACAGCACCGCTATCGCCGGATTTCCCAAGCCGGTCGGTACATCGACTAAGAGGCCCTCACCCTGCCCTCTCCCAAAGGGAGAGGGGTTTGAGAGCAGCCCCGGCTCGCGCGCGAAGCGGACTTGGAACGGGTAGGGCTCGTGGCCCGTGGTGCGATTGAACCAGTCATCAAAGCTCGCCATCGGACGTTCGTCTCCCCATTCCGGTTGCCACCCTAACATTTGGGAATGACAGATGAGGTCACGGCCTTAAGATTTTTTTTGACATCCAAGGTCACGATTCCGCTATTTCGTTCAAATTGTTCAAGCGGTTCAAAACGTTCAAGGCGTTCAGATTCCTCAAAGGCGGGGGTGTCGGGGTCAGACACGACAATCTAAACAATCTTTCCTGATCCAGCCTTCTCCTCTGCTGATCGAGGTTCTTAACGCCTCGGGTTAATTTCTAACCTTCCGTATTTTGCGGCCCTTTCCTTAGCAAGAAATCCAATCTTTCGTTTCTTGGGCTCCGGCGGGGTCATGAGCTGGCGGATAGCGTCAAAGACCACCTTAAACTGAGCGTCGTACTTCTTTTCCAGCGTTTCAAGCTTCCGCGCCAGCTCTGCATGGGAGGAAAGCATTTGGCGCAGTCGAACGAAAGTACGCATGATCTCAATATTGACCTGAACGGCTCTCTCGCTGTTTAAAACGCTCGACAGCATCGCTACTCCATGCTCCGTAAAGGCGTAGGGTAGATATTTGCGGTGCTGACCACGAGCCCCCTTTAAGGTCGCAATTTGCGACCTTAAAGACTCATCCTCTTTCTTCGTAAGCTGGAACATGAAGTCCGACGGGAATCTCTTAACGTTTCTGTGGACCTGCTCGTTCAGTCTCTTCGTCGTTACCCGGTAGAGCCGTGCCAAGTCACTATCCAGAATCACTTTACATCCTCGCAGCAGGAGAATACGTTGTTCGATCCGTTCAGCAGGGACTAGACCGGTCATTGTCTTTTCTTTTCCTCCTTTAAGGTGCCAAATTGTGATCTTAAATGAGTAGGGTCGCGGCTCGAATCTTGGCCTTTTTCATCGCGGCCCATCCTTCGATCTCGCCGGGATTACCCGGCATCAATTCCGTGGGCCTTCTATGCCCTTAAATTCCCAGCGATTTTATGCGAGACGGCTATGTTTTGACAAGGGCGTTTTTACATGCTGTTGGTGCCCTCTCTGCCGTCGCCTTTTTCCAAGGCAATGAGGATCTTTTCACGCGTTTCGAGGTCGAATTCGTGTCCGTAGAAGCGAAGGAAAAAAGGGGATCGTTGAAGCATCATTTCCCTGAACTTATGTTCGACCTCCGGTAATGTGTCGTTTACTTGCTTACCTCACGATAAAGCGATTCGATGGCCAACTGTTTTGACCAATGTTCTAGGTAATCCCGGCCAAGTCCTTCAACGCAGCTGAGGATATTTCTCACGTCCGCATTCATTCCCTCCATACCATATCCCCGTGACAGATCAGGTCACACGTTTTGGACATAATCGATACCGTGGCGCGTTGAATCTGATCCCTCAATCCAAAGTCCTTTGAAAATCCGGCATCCCGAGTCGCCGCGTAAACTTCGTTGGTCAAGCGCTGCGCTTCTTTCCATACGTCCAGGTCCTCAAAGTATCTTGCCGCCATGACTTCCTCCAACAAAAAACGTTTAACAGTTCAAGGTTCAATCGCACCCTTGGCGGTCTTTGAACCGTTTGAACCCTTAAACTTTTGAACCCAAAATTTTCCTCGCCTCTTTTTTGATCTTGTCCCTCCGTTTCCCATTATTTTCAGCGGCCTTGCGCAAGGCCAGAAGGATCTTCTTGCGTTCTTCAGGCTCAAACTCGTCGCCGTAAAAGCGCAAAAACATCGCTTGCTTGAGGGCGATCGGATCCTTTTCGGAAATAGAGGCTTTGACCAGGGCCTGGGCAGTCGCATGCATGGAGCATCCCATCTTGAGACGCTCCTCCCCCGAGCGTTCTAACAGCATATTCCGGAACTTCCGCTCCATTGGGGCAGAGGTATCCTTCACCGTCTTGCCTCACGATAAAGTGATTCGACGCCCAATTGCGTTGCCCACCGGGCAAGATAGCGCCGGTTAAGCTTTTTTACCGAACTCAAGAGATTTCGAACATCGGTCACCTGAATTTCGGATCGCGAATCTTTTGCCCACTCCAGCTTTGAAAGAATCAAATCTTCCGGCGCTACAATGTAAAGATCCTGACCGTCGACGGGAATCTTTTTTCTCCGGGAGAATTCCCGACGGCGATATGGAGTATCTTTGCGCACGACGAAGTCGACCTTGATGATGTACTTATTTTGAATCAGGTTAAACATTCCTTTGTTCTTCACCGCTCCTCGCACGGCTTCCGGCTCCAAATAGTAGTCCTTCTCAAAGAGCGGAATAAACCGGCTGACATCCCGTTCTGATAACTCCACCACGATATCGATATCACGCGTCATACGAGGCACCGTGTAAAAGTTGGCCGCAATGGAACCCGTTACCATGTACGGGATACCGGCATCGTCAAGGCGGCGTGCCACCTCTTTCAAAACCTGCAATTCTTCGCTCACCGCCATTTTCTCTTACCACACCGAAGTGACATTCGAGGTCACAATCTAAAAATGTTTTGGGCCTCTTCTTTGACCTTTTCCCTCAATCCATCAGGTCGAATAACCCGCACCTGGCTCCCGAAGCTCATGCCTTATAGGGAAAGAATGTAGTTTAGCTCCCCCGACACGCCTATTCGGCCGGCCCATCGCTGAAGATATCGTTTGTCTAGGGTTTTTCCGGAGCGTTCCAAAACAGAAAGGGCGTCTTCAAAGTCCCTGGGCCGGCCAACCTTCAGCTTTTGGAGAATGAAGTCCTCCGGACACACGACCCAGTAGTAGCGCCCATCCATGCGTCTCTTCCGTTTCCTTCGGAAGACTTGTTGATCGTGTTCATCACGGGGACGCAACACATCGACGGTGGTTCCCTGAAACTGGAAACGAAGCTGAAAGCCTCTGAGCATTGGATTCCACTGAACCAGGTTTCGTCGAGCGCCATTCCCGCTTGAGTCATTCGATCGCTCAGGCGGCCTAAGTCCTCTTCGTTCACGAACACCAGAAAATCCACGTCGGTTGTGGCCCGCGGCCTTCCCCACGCCGCTAATGCCCAGGCGCCGATCAGCAAATACGGAACTCGTTCGCGTCGGAAACAAGCGACGATACGTTCCAAGACCGCTGCGATGCTACCCTCTAAAATACCGTTCACGCTCTTTCTTCCACTTTGCTATTCGGCGTGCGTCGGCGGCGAAGAAGCGCGCCAGCAACAGCCGCCGCTCTTCCTCTATCTCGTCCTCACTAGCTCCAGGATGGCCATCTCGAATGGATTGCCGGAACCAACGGAGCGCTGTTTCGGATAGCTCTACACACTGGCTGAATCCTTCCTGAGCCGTGCGGGGGAATCGGACGGTTTTCATCTCCGCTTTCACGAGGTCGAGCCGCCGAAACCAGAGGGGAACTTTCTTGGATCGCTTCATCGTGCCTTGTCGTATTTGTCTCAATTTGAACGCACTATAGCACGGATTTTAGACATCCCAGATCATGGCCTAGAAATTTTTTGCGCCTCTTGTTTGACCCTTTCCCTCAATCCATCGGGCCTAACGACCCGGACCTGGCTCCCAAAGCTTAAGATCCACCCGACAAGCTCGGTCGTATCGGCAACCTTTAACTTCATCTTTAGCCGCCCATCCTTCAACAGAGATGTGTCCTGGCTTGGGTGCCAAACCTTGTCTTTGGCCCAAGCAGCCGCAGCTTTGGAAAATAGAAGTTCCACCTCGACTCGCCTGCCCCGCATCACCATGAGGGCATCCTGCACATAAGACTCGATGTCGAATCCCAATGGTAGCTGGTAGGGATGGTTGGTAAGGGCGATTGAGCGAATGCGCTCCACGGCAAACATCCTCACGTCCTTGCGAAGATGACAGTGAGCTATCAGGTAGAGACCTCCTGCCGCATACCACAGGCGATATGGATCTACTTCTCGGCGCGTTGTAATGTTACGGGAAGCCGAGAAATAACGGATCTGTGCCGTTTTGGCCTGGGAGATAGCTTGTGAGATACGATCAATGGTTTCTTTGTGTTGACGGTAGCTTTTATGAGGTCCTAACCCCACGGAAAACATCTGTTGCATCTCGCGGACATACTCATGCCCCTGGGCTGGCAATGCTGCCGCAGCTTTATTCAGGGCCGAATTGAGCGAGGCCTGAATTTCTGTTCCCTCTAAAGGCTTCAGAAGGTTGCGGCTGAAAATCAGAGACATCAGCTCGGTGGGTGAAAAAGCCAAGGCCGGGATGTGACGGAAGCCCTCCATTAGCTTCCAGCGAGTCTGTCCGTTTACATGATCCGTCGTGATGGGAAAACCCGCAGCCTCGAGAGCCTCAAGGTCTCTTCTAATAGTGCGAGGATTTTTGGGGAAGTCATCCGGCAATGCTGCAACAAGTTCTTGAAGCGTCGTGCCTCGAGGACTCTCTAACTGGCGGAGCAAATACCACTGACGGCTGACCTGGTCGTTTCGGGGCATTGACCCTCCCTCCTTATGGCCAGGAGCACCCCCCACAGTTGTCTTACACGCTCATCGATCCCCAAAACCAAGTCGCCTTTATACCACAAACCCTTTATGCCGACCACATTGACTATAGATAAAAAGCTCCTAAAAGAGGCGATGAGATATTCAGGAGAGAAGACCAAGACCGCGACCATCAACCGCGCTTCGGAAGAGTTTGTCAAGCAAAAGAAGCTAGAGAGATTATTGAATTTAAGCGGCAAGATTCACATTGATTTTGATGGATTGACAGAAAATGGAGGATGAAGAACTCAAAGTAACGAGGGAACACAAAATGTAATTAAGTTCTCCTAGTACGCCCAACTTCCGATCCAACTCCTGTTCACCCACCATCACTAGGAAATCTAGGTCCATGGTGGCCCGAGGTCGTCCCCATACGGCCAAGGCCCAAGCCCAGTTGGTCCGCCATTAAACGTAAACCCAAGGCCGAAAGACTTGCACATTGCCTCAGACCTTCTTCAGCCGTGCGAGGAAACTGAATCCCCCCTGAGTTCCTCTTTCACACAACTCAATTGCCGGAGCCATCGTGGAATTCGTTTTCGACGCTTCATATTCTACTTGGGTCCCTAGACAAGGGAGGGCCTACAAAAACTCTTATCTGCCGGCTATTTGCAAATCAATTCTTCCTAAACTCTTTGTGAAAGCTCTCGTCAATAAAGTCCGTGGCCTTAAACTTACCCTTGAGCTTCGGACCTTCGGATTCCATGAGGAGCTCAAAGCCCTTGACCGGAATCCTTCCATCGAACGCGAATGATTTCATAAATTCTTTGTATCCGGCGTCGGCATATTCCGGTGCGATCTTCACATCATCTATTAGGACCTTGACCCCGCCAGCCGGATTAGCCTTAAGCCACTCCAGGGCCTTCACGTGCGCCCTGAGGTAACGCACGACCTTATCGCGCCTATTCTTCAGAGTACTGGCCATCGCATAATAGCCCAGATAGGGCCAATCGGTGATGATGTCGTTGAGGTCGGCCAACATCCGATATCCCTCGTTGATCGCGATCAACGTCACCGGAAACCACATGATGGTCCCGTCCACGCTGCCGCCTTTCAACGCCGCATAACGGGCCGGAGTTGAGCCGATTTGCAGAATGGTCACGTCCTTGGCAGGATTCAAACCGAGTTTAGAGATCGCATGGCGGGTCAGAAAATCGGACTGCGCGCCAAATCTACTCACAGCCAATCTCTTCCCCTTCAGGTCCGCAGGGGACTTGATCGAAGGATGGACAAAGAGCTTAAAGGGCATGAAGTTAGAAATGCCGAAGAAGAAGCGGGCATCTTCCCCGGCAAGACGGATGGTAAAAACTTCCGTGCCTGAGCCTAAGGCGACGTCGATCTCCCCTGCCAGGGCGGCTTGGGAATTGATGGTGCCGCTGGTAAAAACAATCGGCTCGACCAACAGCCCCTCCTGCTGAAAATAGCCCTGACGTTTTCCGACCCAAACCGGCAGCGTGGTCGGAGCCAAGGAGGTCAGACCCACCCTCATCCTCTCCTGGCTGTAAGTCGAAGGGATGTGGATCAATGACAAAAAGAGAAAAAGAGCGGCCAAAGAAAGAAAGTTCTTTATCGCTTTCATCGCATTGCCTCCTCTCGCACCGTTCACCTACTCGAAATGTTCAAAGAGTTCAAGACGTTCAACCTATAAATATAGTTCAAGCAGCATCACTTCTTCGATTGTAAGGCGCGCCAAACCTTTGAAGGCGTGAGGGGGAGATCGTAGAAGCGAACCCCCACAGCGTTCGAAACGGCACTGGCGATAGCCGAGGCGACTGGAAGAAGACCTCCCTCACCCATGCCTTTAGAGCCAAAAGGGCCTGGCCCATTACCGTTCTCTATAAGAGTGGAGGAAAATTCCTCAGGCAGGTGACGGAAGGTAGGCACTCGGTAGTCGATCAAGTTGGGATTCAACAACTGGCCTTCCTCATAAACCATCTCCTCGAGCAGGGTGTGGCCAAGCCCAAAAAGGACGGCCCCTTCGTCCTGGCCGAGACACTGAAGCGGGTTAATGGCCTTCCCTACATCAGCCACCGAGATATATTTTAGTATTCGGATTACTCCCGTATCCGGATCGACCTCGACCTCAGCCCCACCCCAACCTACTTCCCAAAAGGTTGTGGGTGACCCTAGGACCGCCTTTTTGCTCTTCTTGTCTTGGTAGATCCCCTTCCCGATAATCTCGCCCGCCCTACTTCCGAAACACCCCGCAATGACCTTACTATAGGAAATGCCTTGCCCCTTTCGAGCATGAACCTTACCATCTTTAAGCGTCAGACGATCCGCTCTTTCTCCCAGAATTTTGGCAGCGGCTCGAAGAAGCTGCCTCTTCACGTCCTGTGCCGCCCTTTGGACACTGAGCCCCATAACGGTCATAGAGCTGCTTGCGCTGGTGGAGACATCATAAGGCGTGACATCCGTATCTAGCTGTGCCACCGAGATTTGATCCAAGTCCAGGGCTAACTCCTCGGCCACCACTTGGCTCAATGCCGTGCGAGAGCCCTGCCCGATTTCCACCGTGCCAGTCAGCAAAGTAGCGCTGCCATCCGAAGACATCTTCACCGTTGCGCCGGCGATCTTATAGGTCCCGCCGGCATCTTTGACGCAACAGCTCAATCCCTTGCCCGTATATGGCTTGGACGGCTTGCGCGTCCATTTCAAGGCCTGGGCTACCTTAAGCAATCCTTCTTTAAGGTCACAGTCCACCGGCGTGTCCCCGGCGGTATAGGCCTCGCCTTTTTTAAGGAGATTCTTAAGGCGGATCTCCAGAGGATCCATGCCTAACCTTTCGGCGATCAAATCCATCTGTGACTCGTAGGCCCATGTAACCTGGACTGCACCGAATCCCCGGAAAGCCCCTGCAGGAACCGTGTTGGTATAAACGCTGTAAGCATCAATCTTCACTTGAGGAATGCGATAAGGCCCCAATGAGCGATAGCCCGCCTTCTGCGTCACCCTGGGACCAGCATCGGCATAGGCGCCGGTATCCATGTAGATCTCACATTCCCTGGCCGTGAGGCGCCCCTCGCGAGTCACTCCTGTTTTTATCCGGACGCGTGCCGGATGGCGGGTTATTGTTTTGAAACTCTCGCCCACAGAGAGAGCCAGCTTCACGGGGCGGCGGGTTTTCCAGGACAAGGCTGCGGCAATCGGTTCTGTCTTAACATAGAGTTTACCGCCGTACCCCCCACCCACGTAAGGGACAATGACGCGGACTCTGCTCAGAGGGAGATTGAAGATCTCGGCGAGATGGTCGCGCAATGTAAAAGGATCCTGGCACGAGCTCAAAACGGTTAATCGGTCCTGCTCAAAATGGGCAATGCTAACATGAGGTTCCAAGGAGTAGTGCTGGACCTTCGGAAAGCGAAAGGTGTCCTCAAAGACATAGTCCGATTTCTTGAATCCTTCTGCGGCATCTCCCCGACTGTAGCCAAAATGGTAGCAGACGTTAGTCCCCTTGAATTTTTCCGGAGCACCATAGCGGGATCCTCGGAGCTCAGTTTTGACGGATTCGGTCTCATGGACCAAAGGGGCCCCTGGCGCGATCGCCTCCTCGATGTTCGTAACGGCAGGAAGCTCTTCATACTCGACATCGATGAGCGCCAATGCCTCCTCCGCAGTGGCCTCGTCCACTGCGAGCACCGCGGCAACAGGATCCCCTGCGTACCTAACCTTCTCCACAGCCACGATGGATTGATCTTTGTAAGTGGCGCCGTATTGATAGTTGAGACCGGCGAGATCGTTGAGTGTAAGAATGGTGAAGACCCCTGACAGGCCTTCGGCCTTGCTGGCATCAATGTGGATCAGCCTTGCATGAGGCAAAGGGCTCCTTAAGATCTTTGCGAAGGCCATCCCCGGAAGTTCGATGTCTCCAGTATAGATGGCTTTGCCGGTTACTTTCTCAATTCCGTCTAGGCGTGGGGCAGGAGTGCCGGCGATCCTAAGGGCTTGCGATGATTTCATCCTGTGGCTTTCAGCAGGCGGGCTTAAAAGAAGTCTTCAGTGAGGCGTGAGTCCGTGAGACAGTGAGCAGGTAAAACTTCTAAACTTCTTCTGGCTATTCTACGGAGAATCGAGAGAGTCATGACCGATTGAGATTCTTCGTCGCCTTGCTCCTCAGAATGACACCGCTTGTCACTCTGAACCCTTCGCTTTCTGTCATCCTGAGCTGCAAAGCGAAGGATCTGGGCCCAACGCTCGGGACAGGCTCCGCGAAGAGTCTCACGCCTAGCCATTCCTACGGGTAATTTTATCACTTGCTAATCTTCGGACTCTCTTTCTCGGGAAAATAGAGATCGCAAAACGGGCAGTGAAAATCCATACCTGCCCCTAACATATGGGGATTGGCGACAAAGATCTTCTTGCATTTCGGACAAGTAATTTCTACAGCTTGACCCATGGTTTTACCTCGTTAATCCTTATTTGAGTATTCGTTATTCGAGTATTCGTTATTCGTACATTCGTTATTAGTGTACTCGTTAATAGTCAATTTTCCAAATCGAATAGACGATTCAACGAGTAACGAGTAACGAAAGTCATGTATCTCCGGCAAAGCCGGAGGCTTGATTTGTGAACCGCTCAAAGCGGTCTGGCCAGCTTGCGCTGGCTTTAACATTCACAATCCGCTTTACTTCCTCTCCCTCGAGAGACTGTGTCGTAATTCGTCGTTCGCCCTTCGACTCGCTCAGGACGAACGGCTAAGTAGTTGTTTTACTATGACTCAACTCCGTTCGTGGTGAGCCCGTCGAACCATGAACGGAGTTGCGACACAGTCTCCGATGGGAGAGGACAGAGGTGAGGGTGCCACAATCTTCTTGCCCCCTCACTCTAACTCTCTCCCGCCAGGGGAGAGAGAACAAACTTTGAAAGATACCGATTGCCACACAGAAACCTCAGCAGTAGCACACTCACGCAAATGTCAAACTCTGCGAGTCCCCCAGCAGAGCTGGGGGTTTACCTTCGATTAAATCAACACCAATAAGTGGTCCGGTCAGTCGGAATATGTTGCAAGACCTCGCCGGGAATATAATCCTCCAACTTGATGCGTTCCATAGCATCATCCGGGCACTTCGAGACCGGCGAGAAGGGACGATCGAGCGGGCGGGTGGCATCAACGATCATCCCTGAGGTCTTGATCTCGTCCACAAGGGACGGATCTAAAAAGTTACCGCGAAACAGCGGCTGAAGGATCGAAACCTGACAATGCGGCTGCACCCGGGTCGCCAGCGCCCAAAGAATATCGGTCGGGTTGAAGACGTCGATATCGTCATCAAAGACAAAGACATTTTTGGTGTGATCGAAAGTCAGGGCGGCGGCCGCAGCCCGGCCTGGATCCCCTTCGGACATCTTCTTCATAGAGATGAAGACGTTGTAGTGAGCGTGGCGGCCCATTTTGCAGACGGCTGTGACCCCTGGGATCGCCTCACGGCAGCGGCGCAGATAGGCTCCTTCACGGGGAAGATCCATCCATGGCTTGTCCCCTTCTGGGGTAATCACCGATTGGTACATCGCCCCTTTGCGGTAGTTAACTGCCCGAACCTGATATTCCACACAGGTGGTGTAGCGCTGCGGGCCGAGATATCCCGGGGCCTCTCCGAACGGTCCTTCGACCACCCGTTTGCTAGGAATCAGCGCCCCTTCAATCACGATCTCGGCGTCGGCAGGAATGAGAAAATTATCGCCCCAGGTTTCTGACGGAGTAAGGCGTAGCGGTTCCTGAAGATAGCCACCGATGACGTCAAACTCGCTAACCTCAAAGGGACCGCTGTAACAAGCCCCCATGTGGTAGGCTGGGTGGTGGCCAAGGACGGTTGCCACCGGACATTCGAGCTTGTTCTCCTCATGATCGCGGAAGATCCTCCAGAGGTGACGCGGCGAGGCGTATAGGGCGGTCATGTTCTTCGATTTGACCTCCATTCGGTGATAGGAGCAATTATAAATACCGCTCTTCCGGTCCTTGGTGATCGTGGACAAAACGATGTACGGCCCGCCGTCCATGTAGTGGTGGCGCATGATGGGTATGTCGTAGATGTCTACCTCTTTGTCTACTTTCACGACCTCTTTGACCGGCGCCTGTTTCTTCTCAATAACAACAGGTGGGACCCTATGTTCCTCCCTCTCCAAACATACCTCTGCCATTTGGGCCCGACCCATCTCCTTGGGAAGCCCAAGAGCAATCTGCGTCTTGCGCTGCGATATTTCGCAGTTCATCACCAATTTCATCTCGCTCACACGCCCGTGCAGATTCAAAGGACGGTCGAAGATAATAATAGGGAATTTTTTCATTGCCCCAAGATGCTTGATAATTGCCGTGACGTCGTAATGGGCGGGATCGACCTCTTTCGCGATATGTATGATTTCGTTAGGGATTTCCCTGCGGCAATCATCCAGAAAGGTCCTAAGACTCTTGGCCATGAACTCCTCCTCGCTCAGAAAAAACTATAGATTTCATGCAAAATTTTATACAGAAGCTCATACCCCTTGTCAAATCAGCGACGGCTCTCAGTCAAAAGCGGAGGGGTCTGGTGCCAAGCGAGGGAGACATCCGACACTGAACGGTCTCACAGTTAGAGAGCGGATCGGGTTAGGCCCTTAGGAGCAGAAAGCCGAAGGCCCATCGGCTCCCGCTGAGCGGCAGGCCTCTCCGCTTCCACTCGGCACCACAGTTCTAGTAATAGAGCTATCAGCAAGAAAAACCCCGCTGGGTGCTCACTGGAATTATGAGCCCAGTTCAAAAGATCACGGAAGAGGGAAACGTAGCGGTCAAACTCATAGATTAAGCAACCTCGCGGCGTTCTCGCCCAGAATCTTATCCTTTTGTTTATCTGTGATATCCTTTCGCTCCTTAATCCCGGAAACCGTATGCGGGAATTCGGAATCAAAATGGGGATAGTCCGTCGCCATCAATATGTGATCCTCGCCTATCTCGGAGATGGGCAGGGTGAGATCCCTCTCATCCGCCTCGCAGGTCACATAGCAGTTTCTCTTGACGTATTCCGAAGGAGGCATGCTGAGCACCCCTGACAAATGTGAAAAGTCCCTAGCCCACTCATAGTCATCGTCCATCCGATGCATCCAGAACAGAGGCCACTCCGCACTGCACTCAAAGAAGGCAACCTTGAGCTTCGGAAACTTCTCAAAAACCCCTCCTAGCACCAAGGCAACGAGAGCAGGCGTGCAATTCATGACTCGGCCTAATACATGGGTTTTAAAGAAATTATCGAACCGATCCGTAAGCTCACCATTACTGTTAGGATGGCAAAATAGCGGCACGTTCAATTCTTGAGCGGCCTCATAGTACGGAAAAAAACTAGGATCGTCTAAATTCCGCCGCCCACAATACGGAACCAGATGTCCGGCTTTAAAGCCCAATTCCTTCACACAGCGGCGCAGCTCATTCGGCATCTCCTCTGGATACCCGGCAGGTGCCATGGCTACGGGTAAGAACACATCCTCATAGCCCTTCACCAGTTTGGCAACCCAATTGTTATACGCCCGGCAGAGGGCTAATCCCAAACCCCCTAAATTCTCCGTAGGGATACTAATGCCGGTAGGAAAAATGATCTCCTTCTCAATACCTTCTTTCCGGATATCCTTCTGACGCCGCTCCATATCATAACCACCCACCTGACGCTCGGCTATCTCACCTCCTCGCCAATTTACTCTCGGATCATAGATATAAGGATGTCTATGAGCCGCGCGCCCCTGAGGGTTACCGGGATCGAGGGAATGGATGAAACGGGTTTGGTGATTTCTGCTATCCCCCATCTTAACCGGCGTGAACTTCGCATAAGGGCCGTCCAGCTTGTAAACCTCATCCAGAAAATAGCCTTCCCGCAAGTGAGAATCCAAATCTATAATCATGTCGCTGCCCTCCTTATTAGTCATGTACCTCCGGCAAAGCCGGAGGCTTGATTTGTGAACCGCTCAAAGCGGCCTGGCCAGCTTGCGCTGGCTTTAACATTCACAATCCGCTTTACTTCCTCTCCCTCGA
>JAHFAO010000094.1 GCA_023250515.1 Deltaproteobacteria bacterium
GCAGCGTGAGTTTGCCAGTGGCAACCTTTCCCCCACATTGATCGATTTGGACATCGGCTTTTATCTCCCCGCCCTGAAGAAGCGCCTCTCCCCGGACGGTCCCCTGGCAACGCGCCGTTTTTATAGGCAGTGAGACCAAGAGGCGGTTTCCCTGTGTAGTTCCTTGGCCTTCTCCCCGACCCACTCCTTCGAGAAACCAAGTCGCCGAAACCTGCGACCCCTTTTGTGCCAGGACCGCTCTAACTTTTCCCGAGATGAGCTCGCTTTCGTATGTGCCATACCAGGTCCCCGAGAAGGACCCCTGAGGACTGCCTGCAGCGCTGGGTCCGGACTTAAAGGCGTAGAGTTTACCGTCCATGGAGCCTTCGTAGAGTGTTCCGTCAGCGGCAATGGCTGGAGAAGAGATCAGTGTCCCTTTGGTGGAGAATTTCCATAAGGCCGTCGCCCGTTCTCCAGAATCTGGTGGTCTGATTGCGTGAAAAGTGCCACGTTCGTCGCCGAGATACACTGTCCCGTCGGCTGCGAGGAGAGGAGAAGACTGGATGCCAGGTCCGACTCGATATCGCCACAAAACTTGGGGCCCCGTACGAAACAAACCCTCGCGCTCGCGCAGTGCGTAAAGGTCGCCATTTTTGCCGCCGAAGTAGATCGTACGATCCGGTCCGATGGCCACCGAAGAGAAGATCGCATAGGTCCGATAACCAGCGCGGGCGACTCCATCGAAGGTCCATTTGGCTTTACCTGCCTTGGTGTCGAGGGCATAGAGAATCCCGTCATTCCCGCCGATGTAGAGTGTCCCCTCGTTATCGATCACCGGGGCATTTTCGAATCCCCCTTTATCGTCCCGCGTCCCTGAGGCAAAGGTCCAACGGATCTTTACCGGCTGTCCCGCCTCTTTGGGCGGCTCGAGTGCATAGACTTTGCCATCCATAGAGGCGACAAAAAGAGTCCCATCAGAGTCCACCGCTGGGGAGGTGATCAGAGTCCCTTGCGTCTGGAATCGCCACTTAACCTTCGGTCCGCTACCACCACGAGCTGGAGTGATGCCGTAGTAGGCCCAATCATCTGCTCCGATAACTAGAGTTCCATCAGGAGAGAAGGCCGGAGACGTCTGGATGGTTGTCCCAAGGTTGATAGACCAGACTACTTCCCCCATGATGCCCCGCTTCGGGGCCCTGAGCGCATATACGTTTCCATCCTTGGCCCCGAAGTAAACGACTCCTTGCTGATCCACAAAAGGGGTGGAATAAATCGCGAAGGTATCGAAATTGGTGGGAAAGGCCCAGCGCACGCCCCCGTTTTCAGGGTCCAGAGCGTAAAAGATTCCATTATTGGCGCCGATGTAAACCGTTCCGTCCGGCCCGACCACAGGATCGGTCTCAATGCCTCCTTCCTTCTCGGATAGGCCTGTTGAGAAGATCCACTTAATCTGGTTTGTGGCAGGACCCTTAATGTTGCTTCGCCCAGTCCGTTTAAGGTCGCCGCGGTAAGTGGGCCAGGGACTTTCGGCCAGGCGTTGCCCTAAGACCGAAGGCAGAGGAAGTAGTGTGAGGAGTAAGAGAAGGGAACCCAATTTGAATTTCCATGGGATCCAAGCTAGAAGCTCGCCGAAGCCTTTCAATGAGATATAGAAAAAAGCACAGGTGTAAATAAAGAGAAATGGGCTGATCCAGATTCCCCCGCCGGTTAAGGCCCTAGTGAGCGCAACAAGGGCGTATATGGCGAGTGCGAATTCCAGGCAGGGAAGAAGGCCAATCTTGAGCCGGTAGCTCGCCAGTTTGTTGCGCAACTGCCCAGGGTGCCACACTCCGAACTTGGGGGTGCGTATGAAATTCCCCCCAGAAAAGAGAAGGCCTTCCAAGACCGCTCGGGAATTGTTTAGGGCGATGCCGGTGCCAACCAAAGTGAGCAGTGGAATCCAGCGGACCCTTGAGCGCCAGTCTGGATAGAGAACACGCTGGGAAGTCACGTAAAGAGCAGAGGGGCCGAAGGTCGAAAAGGCAAAGAGTAAGCATGCAGTAACGAGAACCCAAGGCCTGGGCTGGTAGTTTTGTAAGTGGATTAACGGAGAGGACAGTAGGATGGTTGCGACCATCAACGGGTGGATCACGTAATGAGTCAAGTGAAGGATGGCCTGGTATTTCGCAAACCAACGAAATCGTGACTTAAGGACTGCCGGGATCACCTTCCGGGCTGTCTGGATAGAACCTTTGGCCCAACGGAACTGCTGCGATTTGAAGGCGGTAACCTCTGTGGGGAGTTCTGCCGGGCAGCTAACCTCTAATATGTATTTGAGTTGCCAGCCAGCCAACTGTGCACGGTAGCTCAGGTCCATGTCCTCGGTTAAGGTATCAGTCTGCCAGCCGCCGGCGTCCAAGATAGCTTGGCGCCGCCAAATCCCTGCGGTGCCGTTGAAGTTAAGGAAGATTCCAGACCAAGCTCTGGCCCCTTGCTCAATAGAAAAGTGGCCGTCAATTCCAAGCGATTGAGCCCGCGTAAGGATGGAGTCATCCGGGTTCGTGTGGTCCCAACGCGCCTGTACCATCCCGACTTTAGGATTACAAAAATAGGGAATCGTTTTACGCAGGAAGTCAGGCGGCGGAACAAAATCGGCGTCAAAGATAGCAAAGAATTCTCCCCGAGCCTTCTCCATGCCCTCCTTAAGGGCTCCTGCCTTGAAGCCTTGGCGGCTGTTTCGTCTGATATGGACGATGGAGAGGCCTTGTTCTTGATATTGCGCTGCAAGCTGGCTGGCAATTTCCACGGTATCGTCGGTGGAATCATCAAGGAGCTGAATTTCTAGCCGGTCGCGAGGATAATCCAGAGCGCAAACAGCTTTCAGGAGCCTGCCAATCACATAGCGCTCATTGTAAATGGGGAGTTGGACTGTGACCGGTGGAGGGTCTTTGGTCCATGGAGACCTTTCGAACTCCTTGAGAATGCTCCGGTACTCCTGTTGGCCTTTGGCGCGGTTTTGGCGAAACAACAACAGGAGCACATAGCAGTTGGTCCCGTAGAGAAAAAGGCCGCCAAGGCAGAAAACGTAGAGCCCGATTAGAGCGTAGTGGAAGATGGTGTCTGGGTTCCCAGGTACCACTGATGTCTCCTCTCCATCAAGGGTTTCATTCTGACATATTCCGTGGCTAGTAAGACGTATAAGGGGGCGAACTGTACTAGGGTGACCCAGCCGGGCATCATCCCATCGGGCGCGAGGTACTTGAGATAAGATAATGGGAGCGCCAAGGAAAGATAAATCCAGGCTCGGGAAGGAACCAGGCACAGTAGAGGGATGAGTGAGCAAAGATACCAAGGATGGAAGGCCGGGTAGATCAGGAGGAGGTAGGCGCTCAAGGTGATGTAGATTTTCCCGATGAGATCTTCAGGGGACGCATGGGGACGACGAGCGATAGCCATCAAGACGGCAAGCAGAAAAAGGAGGAGGAGGTAGCGGATCCCAGAAGAAGGGAACGAGAAAGACTTTGCCACCCAAAGCAGAGCTGCTTGGATGAGACCAGGATTGAAGATTTCAAAGGGGTCTGAGAAATATGATGGTAGAAAGCCAAGCATTTTTTCCCCCGCGCCAGCGTAAACGGAGTAGGACAGCGCCAACACCAGAACGAATGGAAGAGTGACCCTGAGCCGCTTGCCCGGCGGGATCGTGATAAGGAGAAGGGCCGGGACGAATTTGATAGCAGTTGCCAAACCTAGTGCTGCCCCTGCTTGCACAAGCTGGCCTCGAAGAAAGAAATAGGTAAAGGCAAGGAGTGGCGGGAGCATGAAGCTCTCCAGGTGGCCGCTAGAGAATAGTTCGTAGATGATTAGGGGGTTCCAGGCGTAAATCAAAAGGTGGCTCTGAGGAAGTCCGACTTGCCTTAGCAATAGGAGCAAGAGGAGAAGAGTTAGGGCATCAGCACCAAGGGCCGCGGCCTTGAACTCAGCGGACGTGTCCAGCCCCAACCAGTGGATGCTCCGGAAAAGAAGTTGAGCCCCTGCGGGATAGACGGTGGGAGACCCCTTACGGTTGATGTTGGGGTATATCTCCTCGTCTCTCAGAAAGCTAAGCTGCTCATCTCCCGGGGGAAAGAGGTAAGGATTTAGGCCGGACGCCTGGACTTTTCCGTCCCAGAGATAGCGGTAGAGATCGCTGGAAAGAACTGGCGACTGGGTGATGAGAGGCAAGCGAAAGAGCAGGGCGAAGAGGAGGATAACAGGGACCAAACTCTTGCTCCCTTTTTCTTCCAGCCGTCCCACTGACCAGAGGGCCAATATATAAAAGACGCTTAACGGTACTATTTGGATCAAGTAGGAAACGATCGGGTGGGGGGTAGCAATTAGAATGCCGAGTTGACCTAATAGATCGCCGGCACGAACGTTCACCGCATAGATAATCGCCGACAACAGTCCCAGCAGCCAGAGTTTGTTTTTTGCAGAGAGTTGCATCATCCACTAATGACAGCAGACCGGAGACGGAAGGCCGGTCCGCCGTCCCCCGTCGTCGGTCGTCTATACAACGTACGGCAAGATACGCCGCAGCGTTCCTCCCGACTTTGGAAAACGCTCCAAAGATCTTGAGAGCGGACCGTCGAGTCCCAAACGGCGACCTGCCCGGCCCATCATAAATATGATGTGGCTGCCGATAAGAAGCGGCCAGAGCCAAAACCACTCACCAGGAATACTGTAGCTCCCCATCATGATGTTGACCTGCATCAAGGTGCCGCCGAGTCCTCCGACAAGAGGGACCAAAATACCCAGAACAAGGGAAAGACCGATGGCAAGTTCGCCGATGAAGGTCGTAAAGCCGAAGAGCTCGAAATTGGGAAGAACGATATTCTTCAGAAATTCCGTGTAAAAGCTGAAGGTTGGATGGTTGATCTCCTTCCAAATATATCCGTAGAGCCAACCGTATGGTTTGCCCTCAGGACCAGGAATCCACGGAGCCTTTTGCAAGGCCATTTGAAGCCACATGATACCTAAGGCGATCCGATAGAGGCCCACCCAGAGAGCTATATCCCGTAGCCCGTCAGTAATGCTTATGCTTCCGTTCATGAATCAGCCTGCGTTAATGGTCTTTGCCTCAAGGCACTTTGAATTCCCAGGGGTCAGGTCCTTATGCAAACTTGCCAAATAGGCATAGGTCTTGGGGGTTTGTTCCTTTAGGTCTCGAGAAGCGGCAAAATCTTTCCAAAGCCTCCTGAGATCTTCTTCTACGTCAATGTCGTAGGCGACGGGAAGCAGCCCCGCCTTCAGCCCTAGCTCGCTAACTCTCTCCAGGGTCTTTTCCATGACAAATTCAGTACTCCATGGAATGGAGTGAAAGAGCCCTCCAGCAGGACGCTTGAGGCCGATTAGATAGTAGCCTCCATCACTCGATGGCCCCAGCACTACGTCGTAGTCTTCTCCACGGAGCTGTTCGTAAGCTAACTGGATGGACGAGAGTGGCACAGTAGGGCTGTCGCTGTCAGCCACGATGATCTCCTCGTATCCTATGTTAAAGAGATCGACGAAAATGTGGTGGAGTCGCTCACCCAGATCCTTTCCTCGCTGTGTCAGGAGCCGCCTCTCAGAGAAGTTTTGCTTGAAGTATTCCTCACCCTCAGGAGCGTAAGCGATCCAAAATTCGCTCCCTCGGCATGTCCACATCTTGGTTACAATATCTTCAAGGAGACACTGGTAGAGAGTGGCGGCCTCAGCCGGGGTCAATGGAGGACAGAGGCGGGTTTTGACTAGACCGGGTGATGGCGCCTTTGCCACCACAACTAATGCCCTTCCTGTCCGTTGTTTACCGTCGCGTCCCGCCGTCATCACAATCTCATAGACTCCAACAAGCCCCACACCCCTTACAGCATTCGGGGGGATCGGCGCCGAGGAGACGCCTGCGAAATTCCTGATACCGCTCTCCATTCCAGATAGCGGCAAGATCCTGAGTAAATGCGTCTCCCAGGGAGAGACTGCGGAGATCCTTTGTTGAGAAAGGAGCGATGCAACAAGGAAATGCGCTTCCCCGGGCGCTGATGTACATGAGTGTCCAGGGACGCATGCAGGCCGACCAGGGCTGTGCTGGATTTTCCCTTACGAGGCTTGCCGTAGGACTCGTAGCGCCCGACGCCTCAAACGAGACCCCGAGTTCGCGCGCCAGCTCCTCTCCTGACCGGATGATCTCTTCTTCCTCCTCTCGGAGCGAATTGAACAGGGATTGATCGGGACGGGCCATCTGGTCCTCGTTCTCCCCCTCCCAGTAGACCAGCCGTTGTAGATAAACTCGATCGATTCCCAAAGAGTGCGCTAGCCGGATGAAGGCCGGAAGTTCGCTTAGAGTCTCCCGCAGCCCCGTAAGCCAGAGGGAGACTAGTGGAGTGAGAGATCCCCGTTCAAGCTTGAGCGCCATTAGACCTTTAATATTTTTAATAATGACGTCAAAGAGTGGTCTCCCACGCACGCGCGTGAAGGTTTCAGGGGTGGCGGCGTCGAGCGAGAGCCGGATCTCATCCAGACCTGATTCGATGAGCGCTTCCCGCCATCGCCGGGTAATCAGCGTACCGTTAGAATTGAACAGCACGTATATCCCGCGCTCTTTCAGCCAGGCGATGATTTTTGGAAGCTCGCGATTAAGCAGCGGCTCTCCGACTCCGTGAAGGACCACGCGCTTAACCGTCGGAAACTGGGAGACTAAATATTTAACCTGCTCGAGGCTCAGAGCAGCAGGCTCTTCCACCTTCGCGTAGGTGATGGGACAGGTTTTGCAAGCCAGGTTGCATTCGTTGCTCACCTCGAGATAAAGACAAACCGGATCCTTAACGGCAACGGCGCCTCGACTTGCCGGATCAATGGCTTGAAAATAGGGGATATCGGTCCTCTGGATCAAAATCTCACTCTCCGGTACCTCAATATCTGACGGATGACCGGGGACCGCTGACCGGTCTTCCGTCTTCGGTCTCCCGTCGCCTTTCTTATCGTACGCTCCTACGGAGCGCATCCTATGCTCAGGTGGAGCCTTTCAAACAGACTTGGCAGGCAGCGTGGACCTGGTGTAGCCGGGCCACACGCCGGCGTGCCTCCGGGCTCAAAGCTTGCTCCAATGTCTCACCCAATTTTGTCCCGGGCTCTTTAACCAGCACCGGGCAGGGATAAAAGGCTCCCTCAGAGTAGGTAACCCCTTTGTCGCACATTAGCTCTATGTCTGGCTGGCCATCGCCATTAGTAACTTCGCGAGACGGTTTCAACCCGTTCTCTGTGGCTGAACCGAGATCATAGAGGGATATGTATTTGACGTCCGCTCCCTTCTCTGCAGCCAGCTCTTCAATGGCGGGGAGGCCATCCTCGTTGATCTGCATCGGAGTTACGGCCAATGTTACCGCCACACCTTCTTCCTTTAGAGTGTCCACTGCCTGGAGGACCCTTCGCTGCAGTCCCGCTCCATAAATGGAGTCATTGATTTTGGAATCGGCGGATTCCAGGGAGATCTGCACCTTGGTCAGGTGCGACATCTTCGACAGGCGTTCCGCGGTCTCTTTTTGGATCCGAGTGCCGTTGGTCATGAGCTGAAAGGAGTAGCCTTTGTGATCGATGGTTTCTAAAAGATCGTACAGTTCCTTGTGCAGGGTCGGCTCGCCCCCGGTAAATAGAAAGTGAGGTTTGGCCCCCAAGGCTTCTATTTGTGCCAAAACTCCGGAAAGCTCGCTTGCGGATAGGCGGTAGGGGTTTCGGGTCTTTGGTGAGGCCGCATAAAGACAGTGGGTACAAGCCAGGTTACAGGTCTCGGGTGCCACGGGAAAGACCCAGAATTCTTTGAGTGTCTCAGATGCCTTCTCACGATTCAGAATGGGCTTTGGAGTTTTCTTCAGTGGGGCCCGTAGGCCAACAGATGCCTTCTGGGCAGCGGCGGTAACGACATAAGCTTCAGGGTTGCGCGTCCGCTTATTCTGTGAAGTCTCCAGAACCTCGATTCGGGTAAACCCGGCTTCGACGAATTTGGTCAGAAAAGACTTTTCTGACAGGGCGCCTGCGATTCACTTGAACCAGTCATCCTCATTCAGGCGCTCCTCCGCACTCGGGTCTCGCTGTAGGACGATTTCGGAACAGAGCAGACGGCCTTTCGGTTTCAGAACCCTGTGGATCTCTGCCAATATCCTCTCCTTTTCAGGGGAAAGGTTGAAAATTCCATTGCTGACGACCCAGTCCACCGAGCTATCTGGAAGTGGGAGCTCCTCCGCCTGCGCCTGATGAAAGTGAACATGCGCCATTGCTATCTCACGCAGTGATCGGACTGCTCTCTGAATCATGGCCAGAGATAGATCAAGACCGATCACCTTCCCTGAGGGACCGACCTTCTGAGCAAGCAACGCGGTGTCGAGCCCTCCGCCAGAGCCTAGTTCTAGAATGACGTTACCAGTGGTGAATTCGTTAAAGCGGGCTAAGTAAGATGATACCCCGGTGAAAGACTGTGCCATTACCTCCGGGAGTCTATCCATCGCTTCACCGGGGTAACCTAAATCAAGGGCGTATTCTCTCCCAACTCTGAACCGGTATTTTGACCGGGGGTTTAGGGCGACTTCGGAGTACTTGTTGCGGACAAGCTCTCTGATTTCCTGGGCAGAAAGCTCGCCGATAGTCTTAGCAACCCTTTCCATGACGCGCGCCTCCTTCTTATAACTGGAGTTTATGCAAATCTTCGAGGGATAGGCTTTGCATGGAGGTAATCCATTTAAACTAGTAACTCCCGGACCTGGCGAAAAGTTCCCGGTTGCTTGGTTTGAATGCTGCTCTTTCGATTAGACGCCACATCAGAAGAAGAGGATGCAAGGATATAAAAACAAAAAAACTGGTATGTCAAGATACTAACAAGCGAGCTGGAGCTTCCATATCTTCCCGATTTAAGGCACTCTCAAAGTTATGAACTCAGTCCATCGTCGTTACCTCCTCGTTCTCCTGGCAGCCGTGTTCCTTTGGTCCTGGCAGAGACCGTCGCCGACCGCAGCGACCGGGACGCCCTTCCCGGCCTCAAACCGGCCGGTGGCGAAGATTATTTCACCGGCGTATTCCGACGAAAAGACGCGTGATCAAAATGGCGAGGCCGAGCGGGTCATGGATCGCCTCAGCATCAAGCCAGGCGTGCGTGTCGCCGACATTGGCGCGGGCGCAGGGTACTACACGGTGAGGCTCGCGCAACGCCTCGGACCCTCGGCGACTATCTATGCCCAGGATGTTGAGGGGAAGTATCTGAAACAGCTGGAGACCCGGCTCGAGCGGGAGCAGATCCGTGGGGTTAGCCTGGTGCTCGGCAGGCCCGGCGATCCAAAGTTGCCACCGGACTCAGTCGATGTCGCACTGCTTTCGCACATGTACCATGAGGTCGAGAACCCGTACGAGTTTCTCTACCGGTTGGTCCCCTCGCTTGCACCGAACGCGCGCGTCGGCATCATCGACATCGATCGACCCACGCAAGAGCACGGCACGCCCCCGGCGCTCTTGCGCTGCGAGCTCGCGGCTGTCGGTTACCGCGAGATCGATTTTGTTCTGCTCCAACCAGCGGAGGGCTACCTTGCGATCTTCGTCCCGCCGGCCAAGCTGCCCCCAGTCTCAACGATCAGGCCCTGCAAGCAAAACTGAAGTCGTTCAAATGGTTCAAGCGGTTCAAGCCGTTCAAGGAGTTCAAAACAAGCGGGCTTATAGAAAGGGGAATATGATGAAGACGAGTGATCAATCGCGAATGGTGGCGTTAAAATGGCTTCTCTCGGCCATTCTCATCTTTGCGCACAACATGGCGCGGGCGGAACATGGCCCCGGAATCCACATAGCTCACTACATGCCTCGGAACGAGGACGAGGCAGCAATCGTAAAGCTTATTCGAACAGTAGGGCAGGGCTGGGAGCGTAGGGATGTTGACCTGATTATGTCGGCATATGCGCCGGATGCTCTCCAACGCGCCTGGAACAATCCGAAGATGATGATCGATTATGCCGGCATCCGAGCCGAAGCCCTAGGCGCTTTTCGTGATCCCAAGCTCGGATCCGTTCGTTTTGAGGATTGGGTACATCGAATCTATATCGTGAACGGTTCAGCCCTCGTGGAGATCAATCAGAAATTTCGCGGCTGGGGATCGGACCATTACTACCGCGATTTCTGGATGTTCGCGCGTCGCGGCGATCGATGGTGGCTGGTTCGATACGACTATGAACCACAACTACCTTTTGGAGAATGACAGCAGACCGCAGACGGAAAACGGTCTGCCGTCGCCGGTCATCGGTCATCTTTAGCTAGAGCCCTTTCATTCGGGCGGCATGGAGGACGGCGGTGACCGTCATGCTATCCACTATCTCGCCCTTGAGAACCATCTGAAGGACCTCTCGAAAGGGGAACGATCTAACCTCAATGAATTCAGTTTCGTCCGGTTCGAGTTCCAACTCGACAAGATCCTCGCCGATAAAGAGGTGGGCCGTCTCGTCCATGACGCTTTTACTCGTGTGATATGTGGAGATCCACTTGAGGCGACCGGCCCGCTGCCCGACCTCCTCTCCTAGTTCTCTCTGAGCTGCCTCCTCGATCGCTTCGCCGGGATGCACACCTCCGGTGGGCATTTCCCACGTAAGACGTTTGGCCACATAGCGGTACTGCTTGATAAGGAGGACGGTGTTTGGATCCACGAAGGGAAGCACCCCAACGCAATCTCCGCAAGTCACGACCCCATAAATGCTGCTCCGCCCGTCTGGCAGGGCGACTTGATCCTCTCTCAGCGAAAGCCACTTGTTGGTATAGATCTGACGGCTGGATAGAGTCTTCCAAGGAACCTCCGCAAGGCTCTTCCGCTTCTTCATTCTCCTTTCCTCCATAGTTGAGTTTCTGTTGCCTGTTGGAACTCTTCTCGACTGATGTATCCTACCTTTGCCATGCGGTCCAAGATGACATTCCGCCTCCGCAGTAAAGCGCGGTCTTTTGGGTTGATCGGGTCAGGGAGAATGGCGGCCAGGGTGGCGGCCTCGAGTGAGCTCAGACTCGAGGCAGGTTTGGAAAAGTAGTGAAGCGAGGCCGCCTCGATCCCGTAAATCCCTCTACCCCATTCGACCACATTCAAGTAAAGCTCAAAGATTCTTTTTTTTGAAAGGCGCTGTTCCAGTTGCAATGCGATTAGGATCTCTCTCAATTTACGGAGCGGGTTCTTGGACGGAGTGAGATAGAGATTTCTGGCGAGTTGCATGGTGATCGTGCTCCCTCCTCGCTTCAATTTTCCCTCCTCCCAATCTTTCTTGATCGCCTCCTTGAATTCAAAGAAGTCGATCCCTTTGTGGCTGAAAAACGAGGCGTCCTCGCTGAGGATAATGGCCTTCTTCAGGTGTTCTGAAACGGTGTCGTACGAAACCCAGATCTGTTGACGCCGAGGTTTTAGACCGTTCTGCCGGTATTTCTTATCTCGCAGATCGATGAGGGCGGTGGTCTTGGGGTTTTTCTGGTTTAGAGCAGAGATATCCGGAAAGCGCCAGTATTCATAAGCAACCCAGCCCACGAGGAGAGAAACTAGGAGGCTCTTAACCAAGAGTCTTTTCATCTTTCTTTTCTTGCGCTGCTAGGCGGTTAGTTGTGAGGAGTCTTATGGCTTTGAGACTCAAAGAGGAGAGGGGGTGACGGCCGAGCGAGGAAAGAGAGAACCAGCGCCAGCTCGAATGAGGCAGGCGGATCTTTTTATGATTAGAGCAGGTGAAGACGAAAAGAGGCGCGCGAATCCTAAAGCGGGTTATGTTGTGACGGATCTCTCCGATAAAAGAACTGGGCTTCACTTGTTCGCCCAGGCCGTTTAGATGGCGGACGAGTGGGACTTCCCAAAGCCCTCCTAGGATACCGCCTGGAGGTCGGCGGCGCAGCAATACCTTCTTCCCATTTTGAATGACCGCCAGGGGCCATTCGACCTTTTTGATCTTTCGCTTTGCCGAAGATGGTTGCTTCAACTGAAAACGTCCTGACCTCCGCGCTGCGCAGGATTGGGCAAGGGGACATATGGGACAGTTTGGATCTCGGGTAAGGCATACGGTCGATCCCAACTCCATAAGCGCCTGATTAAAGTGGCCGGGACGAGAAGGCGGGACCAACCGTTTCCCAATCTCACGAAGATCCCTTTCCGTATTGACATTAAAGATCCGCGTAAGGACGCGCCGGGCATTTCCGTCCAAGGCCGGATAGGCTTGGTCGAAGGCGATGCTCATCAAGGCGCCCGCGGTGTAGGGGCCGACTCCTGGCAAAGCGCGCAACGAGTCGAATTCCTGCGGAATCTTTCCCCGGTGCCTGCGCAGGATCATCCGCACGGCATTTTTCAAATTCTCTGCGCGGCGGTAGTAGCCGAGGCCGGACCATAATGCCAGAACTTTTTCTTTGGGGGCACGATCGAGAGTCTCGAGTGTGGGAAATGCCTTTAGGAAGCGGCGGTAATAGGGAAGAACAGTCTTTACCTGGGTCTGCTGGAGCATCGTCTCCGCAATCCAGATAGCATAGGGATCACGTGTCCGACGCCAAGGAAGATCCCGTCGGTTCTGGTCGTACCAGCGCAGCAGCCCGCGGCGGATCCAG
>JAHFAO010000236.1 GCA_023250515.1 Deltaproteobacteria bacterium
GGATTTGTTATTATCTAAATAGATCCTTCAGCTTTGAAAAAAAATCTTTTGTTTTTAACCTTCTCAGAGTTTTAACCCAATTTTCTTCCAAGTTGAACTTGCGGGCCATTTTCTTTGCTTCTTCCTGCATTAATTCCAAAACTCGCTTCTCCTCTCCTTTATCGAGCCAAAATCCATGCTGACCTTCACAATAATCAAGCTCTAAATCATAATACCTATAATTAAATTTTTTCATCTGTTTTCCGCAGCGCGGGCATTTTAGATCGGTGGGAAATGTCCTAAATATTGTCGTCCCTTTTAATTCATCCTTGTCGAAGACTTTATCTTCCAACTCATCCAGCTCTTCACAATCTAGCCACATACCTTCACAAGTGGAACAAGAATCCACTTGTATCCCTCTATACATTTTTTCATTTAATTCCTTATCACATTTAGGACAGTTCATTTTGTTTCTCCTTTGTCCGTAGCTGTTTGAGTAACCAAGTATGAGACTGTTTCGGAGCAAATGCAATATTTACCGTCATCGTCTGCGCCAGTTGCAATGCGATCGTGAATCTTACGGAAGATATTCGCCGGATCAACAGTTTGGCCTGCTTGATTTCACCAGTGGCCTCTGGCAAAAGAGAGGCCGATTCAATAAGGTGGAACCGAGAGAGGTGAAATATGGAAGAACTGGTTAGAAAACTGAATGTCGAATATGGATTCAACCTAAGTGAAGATGAGATCAAGCTTATTGCCAGGCAGGCCGAGGAGGCCAAGCGGCTATTTCAGCCGCTCTACGAGGTCGATCTCACCGGAGTCATGCCTATGATGAAGATGGATCATAGGGTTAAGAGCGCAAAAAAGGCGAAGAGGGTGAAAAAATGAACAAGCCAGATCTGGAAGAGGTGACCGTTGCCGGGCTTTCACCACGAATCAGGAGAAAAGAGATCTCACCGGTCGAACTCACCAACCTATATTTCTCCAGGATCAAGAGACTGAATCCTAGCCTCAATGCCTATCTGACGTTGACAGAGGAGCGGGCCCTTGCCGATGCCAAGATGGCAGAGAAGGAGATTCACAGGGGGAAGTACCGCGGTCCTTTGCACGGGATTCCATTTTCCATCAAGGACAATCTGGCGACCAAAGGAGTGCGGACGACAGCCGGGTCGAAGATCCTTTCGGAGTGGGTGCCGGATTTTGATGCCACTGTGGTGACAAGGCTCAAGGAAGCCGGAGCGGTGATTTTAGGCAAGACCAACATGCATGAGTGGGCTAAGGGGAGTAACAGCATCAATATATTCTATGGTACTCCTCATAACCCGTGGGATACGAAAAGAGTTCCCGGAGGATCAAGCGGTGGCTCTGCGGTGGCGGTTGCGGCCAGCCTTTGCGTGGCATCGTTAGGGACGGACAGCGCGGGATCGGTAAGAAACCCCGCCTCCCTGTGCGGGACAGTGGGACTGAAGCCGACCTACGGCAGGGTGAGCACCTTCGGTGGAGTACCGGGGACAGGGGGATATTCGACCAATCACTTCGGCATATTCACAAAGACGGTTGAGGATTCCGCCTTGGTTTTAAAGGTCATAGCGGGATACGACCCAAAAGACCCACTAAGTTCCCAGGAGCGCGTTCCAGATTATCCCAAGAGTATCGGTAAGCCAGTTAAAGGCCTGAAGGTGGGAGTTTTGAGGGGGTATTTCGATGACGGCCTGGTAGGCGAAGTGAAGAGCGCGTTTACGGAAGCCGTTAGCACGCTAAAGTCCTTGGGGATGAAAACAGAGGAAGTCTCCATTCCTCACATGGATTTAATTCCGGCAGTGCAGACGGCTACAAGCCGGGTAGAAAGCATCTCTGACCACGACCCATATCTGAGAACCAGACCTCGCGACTATAGCCCGGGGCTGCTTTACACCCAAATTGCCGCGCTTTTGGTTCCCGCATCGACCTTTGTAACTGCCCAAAGGGTTAGGCGGCTTATCTACCAGGAGTTTGATGAAGCTTTGGAAAGGGTGCAGGTTCTAGTTGCGCCCACTGTATCCATTCCGGCTCCCACAATCGAGGAGTGCAACTGCGGGTATGTTGAGATGGATGGCAGAAGGATCTATCTCCAAGGTCCACGAGGAAATTTTCTGACTCAGTGTACCATCCCCTTCAATGTGACGGGACTTCCAGCCATAAGCGTTTGCTGCGGTTTCTCGTCCACCGGTTTGCCCATCGGATTGCAGATCGCGAGTGGTTCCTTTCGAGAGGACCTAGTCTTTCGGGTAGCGCATGCCTATGAGAGGAAAGCGGGATGGTATCAAAGGAAGCCGCGGCTGGAAGAGGATAAGGGAGGTTAGACCCATACACCACTGGATGCGAAAAGTTATAGACGAAATGTCATGACGGTCAAAGAAGCACTCGACTTCGTAGAAAAGCATGGAATCGTACTCGAGTCTGCTCCGGGGCCTCTCCCAAACCTGGCTGAGAGGATAGTTGGAGATAAAATTCGTGGAAGCTGGTGGGCACATAGGGAATCCCGTACGATCTTTAACGTTACACGGGCAGTCCGTAGTTCAGGGCAGGTTCTTGTTTGCAGACTGGTCGAAGGTAAAGTCACCTACGTTCATCGCCGGTTATGGCCGGCCCTCGCTCGTATGGCCAGAAAAATTCCGAAGAGCAAACTCATAGCGATTCGAGAGGTTCACACGGAGATGGGGAGACACGAGCTGGAAGAGACACCATTTCCAGACTGGGTTCCAGAGGATGTATTGGAGGAATCTACGAAGCTAAGCGAAGACAAGGCAACGTCCCTACTGGAGGGGATGCTGCCAGACTTTTTCGGGGCGAAGTTGATAAGAACACCAAAGAGGTGAATCAATGACGGAGCGAGATTTGGAAGGGCTGACCATTGCGGGGATCTCTCGACAAATCAGAAGTGGAAAGCTCTCACCGCTAGAGCTGACAGATCTATTCTTGGATAGGATCAAGAGATTAAACCCCGCCCTTAATGCCTACGTCACACTGACTGAAGGTCAAGCAATCGCCGATGCCAAGATGGCAGAGAAGGAAATTCACAGGGGAAAGTACCGCGGTCCCCTGCACGGGATTCCATTTTCCATCAAGGACAATCTAGCGACCAAAGGAGTGCGGACGACAGCCGGGTCGAAGATCCTTTCGGAGTGGGTGCCGGATTTTGATGCCACTGTGGTGACGAGGCTCAAGGAAGCTGGAGCGGTGCTTTTAGGCAAGACCAACATGCATGAGTGGGCAGGTGGAGGCACGACGATCAATCCCTACTATGGCACCACCTATAATCCATGGGATTTGAAGAGGATTCCCGGTGGATCCAGCGGCGGCTCTGCTGCGGCCGTCGCCGCCAGCATGTGCCTGGCATCTATCGGTACGGACAATGCCGGATCGGTAAGAAATCCTGCCTCCCTCTGTGGCGTGGTAGGGCTGAAGGCGACTCACGGCAGGGTAAGCCGCTTCGGTGGAGTTCCAGGGACAGGAGGATTTTCAACCGACCACTTCGGTATTTTCACTAAGACAGTGGAAGATTGCGCCTTGGTTTTAAAGGTCATAGCGGGAGGCGACCCAAAGGACCCTCTGAGTTCCGATGAACCTGTTGCCGATTATTCTAAAAGCATTGGAGCGAAGATCAAAGGTTCTAAGCTGGGAGTGATAAGGGGTTATTTCGACGAGCTCATGACAAGCGAGGTCAGGAGCGCCCTTGATGAAGCCATCAGGGTGTTAGAATCTCTAGGTATAAAGAAAGAAGAAGTCAGCATCCCTCACATGGATCTCATTCCCGCCGTGCAAACCGCCACCAGCCGGGTGGAAAACGTCGCAACCCAGGATCATTATCTTAGGACCAGGCCCCGCGATTACAGTCCGGAGTTGCTTTACCGGCACATCTGTTCCCTGATGATTCCTGCGGCGACATACGTGACCGCGCAAAGGGTCAGGCGACTCATATGCCAGGAGTTTGAGGAAGCTTTCAACCGGGTGCAGGTCGTTGTCGCTCCAACGACGCCAACGCCCGCGCCGACTATCGAAGAATGCAGGCGGGGCTTTATTGAAGCGGACGGGAGGAGGATTAACCTCTCGGATTTTAGAGGAAGCTTCGGCACCCGGTGCACGCACCCATTTAATACGACCGGTCACCCCGCCATCAGTGTATGCTGCGGCTTTTCTTCTAATGGTTTGCCCGTCGGCATGCAAATTGTCGCGGACTATTTTAAGGAAGGGCTGGTCTTTCAGGTCGCCCATGCCTACGAGAGGGCAGCCAAGTGGTATCAAAGGAAACCGCAGATCCGTTAG
>JAHFAO010000095.1:0-8833 GCA_023250515.1 Deltaproteobacteria bacterium
TGTGGGGATTTTTCTACGGCGGGGGTTTGAGATTGGGCTGGGCTGACCGCCTCGACTTTAGGAACCTTTTCTTCCTCGGAGCTAATAGCGCAGCCAATGATTCCCGTAGCCAGTGCTACTCCAAGGCAGACAACGGCGAGCACATAGCTATTCAGGAAAAGCTTCCAACTCCTTCGACCCAAAAACTTCATACCAATAATCTCCTGCATTAGAGCTATTCTCCAGGCAGCTTCATCCTACGTTCCTGGACCTTTTTGGCACCAAAGGCATCTATATGAATCTCTTCGATCACTACTTCAGTCGGCTTGATCGTTTTGACCTTTCCCTCCTTATCTCCGATTGGGGTACCGACCTTTACGATATAGCCAAGGCCGGTAGTGTCTTCGACCATCGCCTTCGGATCTTTAACATCCCATACGATGCCCACTAGCTTGAGTTGCCCTATCTCGAATCGCTCCAGGGGAGAGAAGTTCGCCCGCGCACGCGGGCCAGGCTTGGTTTTTAAAGCCAAGGGACGGAAGGGGTCGCGCTTCCCCATTGGAGAATAGCGAGGTATCTCAGGCTCTTGGGGTTTTCGCGTTGGCAGGGTGAGGGTGTCGGTTTCGGCCTTGGCGGGCGTCTCAGTTCCCCCAAGCATCTCTTGGAGCTTTGCCTTTCCTGCCTCCTGCAGCGCCTCCAAACTCTTCCCGATAACTGAAGGGGCCTTTTTAAACTTTTCCATCGCCTCTCGCGTCTTTTGGGAAGGGGTTTCCTTCTCCTCCTGGGTCCGGCCCTCTAGAGAGAACAAAAGAATGTTGAGAATTGCATAGGCTACAAAAAAGCTTTTCATTTTGCCTTCTTGCCTTTTTTCTCCTTAGCGGCCCTCTCAGCCGCTATCTTCGCCCGCTCTGCCTCGTCCAAGAAGCGGAAGGTGGTGGCCATGGTAGTGCCGTCTATAAGCCCTTGATCCTCTGTTACCTTTACCTTCGCACCTTCTGTTGCTTTTACCTTCGCATTTCTGAGTTCAATATTGTTGATATTAACCAGCCGGCTTAATCTTCCCACCTCATCGAAAAAAGTCACCACATTGTGAAATTCCCCTCGAACAACAATGTCCACAGGAATCTCTGCGTAGAAATCCTTGGGGTCTTCCGCCCGTGGACGGAAAATTAGAATCTCCAAGCCGGCCTCTCTTGCCTTGGTAGAAATGCTGCTCAACAGAGAGGGTATCTCTCTGCGATCAGGGAGCTGAGCCACTGCCTCCTTAAGCATTCCATCCAACTCTCCAAGTTGTTGCTTCAGCTTTGGCATGTCGGCTGCGAGCTTCTTCTTTTTGTCCCTCTCACTTCGGGCATTTTCGATATCCTTCATGAGTTTGGAAATCTGATCGGACCGTGGGGAATAAAGAGAAAAGAAGTCCAGGGCCAGAAGGACAATAACAAGACCAGCCAGGATTCCAACCTTTTGTGGCCTGGGTAGTTGTAGAATCCGATCAATGAAGTCCTTCACCTCTGCTTTCCCTCCTTCTTGGCTGGCTTTCCTTCCTTGGTGGCTGGTTTTACCTCCTTAGTGGCTGAAGGGGCCCCTGCCTTCTCAGGCACAGTGGGTGGCAGAACTTGATACAAGAGATTAGACTTGATTGAAAATCTTTTAAGGGGAATACCCTCTTGGTCGATCTGTGTGGCCTCCACCAGGTCCACATTTTTGAAATAGTCATAGCTGGAAAGCGCTTTAAGAAAGTCGGCGATTGTTTGGTTGTCTACCGCCAGGCCGCTGATGGTCAGATTTCCTTTATTTTCCTTGAACTCTGTTAACCAGAGCCTTGATGGGGTCGCTGAAGAGAGGCTTTCCATGACCCGAACTGGCCCGGTTTTCTTTTTGTTGAGGTTATTGATAGCCTCGAGTTTGCTTTTAAGCTCCCCTATCTTTTTCTGCAGCTCCCCGATGTCCTTCGCTTGAACATTGAGAGCCTCGATTTCTTTACGGAGGCTTGCGAGATCTTTCCCAAGACTGTACAAGCGGTAAGACTGGAATAGATAAAGGCCGAGGATCAAGACTATTGTCAAACCTAAAGATAGACCTGTGATAACGAGCTCACGCCGCCGACCAAACTCAGCCTTGATGGCCCTTACGGGAAGAAGGTTGATGCGGATCATTTGTCTCCAGGCCTCCTGACGGAAAGCCCGACTCCCACAGCCAGAGCGAGAGCTGATTCCGTTAAGTAATCCATGTCGATATTCTTGGCCACACTGAAGCTGCGGAACGGCTCAGATAGCTGTACCGGTACCCCCAGTCTCTTTTCTAAGACCGCGCAAAGGCCTGGAACTTTGGCACTCCCCCCGCTTACATAGATGTTATGGATTCCCTCCTCGACCGCCATAGCCCCGTAAAGGCTCAGGGTCTGGGTGATCTCATTGGCCAGGGAATCACATTTGGGCTTCAAGAGCGTCTCCAGATGGGCATTCTTTTTCCCGTCCAACACACCTGTGGTCTTAAATGTCTCTGCCTCGTCATAGGGGACTCGAAGTTCTTGCGCGAGACTTTCGGTAAACGCCTCTCCGCCTACCGGCAGGTCTCCAGTGAAAGTTGAGACTCCATTTTTCAGCACATTGATGATCGTGTAGCGTGCCCCGATATGGATGAGACCAACCGCCTCATCCGGCTTGGGCTCGTAGTTCATCTCGTACATATTCTCCATGGCAAAATAATCAACGTCCATGATGGCTGGGGTCAGTCCAGCCTCCTGGATCACCTGGGTATAGCTATTGATGATTTCCTTCTTTACCGCCACCAGGAGGACATCCATTCTGCTTCCATCCTCCGCGTAATTCAAAATCTGGTAGTCAAGGTTTACGTTCTCCAAGCTTTCCGGGATCACATTGCTCGCCTCGAATTCCACGTTGGCCTCAAGCTCCTCCTCTCCCTGGGCAGGAAGTTGAATCTTTTTGATAATGACCGCCCTGCCGGGAACCGCAGAAACTACGCTGGTCGCCCTGACCCCATTGGCCCGGACCAGGCTTCGGATAGTATCAACGACTACATCCATCTCTACCACCACATTGTTTTGCACGGCCCCGGAGGACAGGGGCAGGATACCTAAGCTGACCAGGCGGTAGCCGCTCTTATCACCTACGGCCTCCACCATCTTGATCGAGCTAGAGCCTATGTCGAGAGCGACAAATCCCTCTTCTCGTCGGAAAAGGTTGAGCGGCGCAAAGTTAATATTTTTCCAAAAGGCAGCCATCTTTACTGCTTGAAGACCCTCTGCTTTTGACCGATCTTGAGACCCAATGCCAAGAGGATTTTTCGCTTGGTAGCTAAGCGACAGGCCTTGCCCCTCTCAATCCGATCAATAGTTAAGGGAGAGACCCCGGCCAGTCGGGCCAGCTCCACCTTGCTCAACATTCTCTCCTCACGAATTTTTTTGACATCGTTTCTCTGATCCATCCTTATACCCTCTGGTCGAGTTGTCGAGGCTTCAAGAACCACTTATTCTAAACAACTGAAGAATCTTTATCAACATTAATTAAATGTAATTAGATATAATTTAATATCGCTTAGCAAGAAGCATGCAAACACAAGAAAGAGTGGCATAGCTGGCGTAACTATTTGACTTTATTAGCTTTTATACGCCGGACCGTGATTTATTGGCAGGTCTGGATTGGACACTTTGCGGTACTTACGTACAAAATTGAACGTCAAATGGCTTCAACTTTATTGCTTTTGCCCTTTTGAGTGGATAAAAGTGCAACCATGCAGGGTGGAGAGAAGCAGTTCGCTCAGATCGTAATCCCCTCCCCCTTGAAAGAACCTCTCACATACGCAATCCCGCCCTCCCTGCAAGACGGTCTAAAAATCGGCATGAGGGTGTTGGTCCCTCTGGGGAACCGGAAGGTCATCGGCGTGGTGGTGGATTTTCTTTCCGAAACTCCTCTTAAGGAAGTTAGAGAAATCTTGGATATTTTGGATGAGGAGCCCATCCTCGATGCGTCTCTTCTCCAGCTTAACCATTGGATTTCAAAATATTACCTTTCCCCAATTGGAGAGGTGCTGGCAACCATCCTTCCTTCGAGCCTAAGGACTGCAGGCCAAAGGATTATCCTCCCGCGACCAGGAGAGTTCCGCGTTGCTGGAGAACTGGAAAGGAAAATTCTCGAGGAGGTGCAGAAGAAAAGGGGAAAGGTAACTATCAAGACCCTGGCACGAAGATTTCCGGGAGGTGGCTTCTATCGTGCCCTGCATCGACTGGCAAGTATGGGGGCTGTGGAGATCCGGGAGCGGCAGATAAGGAAACAAATAAAAAAAATAGCTGTGAAAGAAAGATCGGGGGAAGGGCCGCCAGAGGACTCTGAGAAGCTTTGCCTCACGCCGGAGCAACAGGGTGCACTCCACGCCGTCGCAGAACGCTTGCAAAAAGGCGGCTTTGAAACTTTTCTGCTTTACGGAGTGACTGGGAGCGGCAAGACGGAGATCTACCTCAGAGCCATGGAACTGGTGCGGAGAGCTCAGAAGCGCAGTCTGATCCTAATCCCGGAGATCTCTCTAACACCCCAATTGTTGGACCGCCTTCAGGAGCGTTTTCCTGACAGGGTTGGAGTTCTTCACAGTGCCCTTACTTCTTCCGAGCGTTGGACTCAATGGCGCCACATCCTTAACGGTAATGTCGACGTAGTGGTTGGAGCCCGCTCTGCTGTCTTTGCCCCCGTGCCGAACCTAGGGCTCCTTGTTGTCGATGAAGAGCATGATTCGTCTTATAAACAGGAAGAAGGAGTGCGTTACCATGCAAGGGATCTGGCTGTGGTTCGGGGAAAGTTGTTGGGTTGTCCGGTTCTTTTGGGTTCCGCGACCCCAGCAATCGAAAGTTTCGAAAACTGTCGGCAGGGCCGATACCAACTCCTAGAGTTAACCCATAGGGTTGAGAAAAGATCCTTGCCCCACGTAGAGGCGGTGGATCTCAGAACCAACCTGAAAGGCGAGAGGCGAGAGGCAACAGGCCTTTTCTCTCATCAGTTAAAGGAGGCTCTCCAAGAAAACTACGCCCGCGGGCAACAGAGTCTGATTTTCCTAAACCGTCGCGGCTATGCCAGCTTTCTGCAGTGCCGCCTCTGTGGTTTCGTCCTGCGCTGCTCCCATTGCAGCGTGACCATGACTTTCCATCTCAAGCAGCAGAGCGTTTTTTGTCACCACTGTGGTTTTCGCAGACCGGTCCGGGACCTTTGCCCCGCATGCGGCAATCTGACCCTTTCACGAATTGGATTTGGAACCGAGCAGGTGGAACAGGAGCTCTTCCGACTTATACCCCGGGCGCGGATAGCCCGGATGGACCGGGACACCACTCGCACGAGGGGTTCCCAGGAGCGATTGATTCGGCAGTGGGAAAAGGGGGAGATTGACGTTCTGGTGGGAACGCAGATGATCACGAAAGGGCATGATGTGACAGGCGTGACACTTGTAGGTGCGATCCTTGCCGACCTTTCCTTGAACCTTCCAGATTTCCGTGCTGCGGAGAGGACCTTCCAACTTCTGAGTCAGGTGTCAGGACGGGCTGGGAGGGGAAAAGAGGCGGGCAAAGTGATCATTCAGACCTACACACCAGATCATTACACCTTCCAACATGTCATTACCCATGATTACAAGGGGTTTTTCGCTTCGGAGATAGAATTTCGTCGAGCCCTGAATTATCCCCCATTCAGCCGCTTAGTGCACCTTCGTGTGGAGGGAACTAAGGCCCAGGAGGTCGAAGCCAAGGCAAAAATGTTAGTGAAAGGCCTGCGCGACAGACACAAGCGAGATCGCAAGATTCTGGAGAAGATAGAGATACTGGGCCCTGCCCCGGCACCGATCGAAAAGCTGCGCAGTCGTTACCGCTGGCAGGTTCTGATTAAAGGGGAAAAGGGTCCGTCTCTTTTGGAGTTTGCAAATCAAGCTAGGGAGATCCTCCCTCCTTCACGGATCACCCGTCTTTACATTGATGTGGATCCCTATAATATGTTATGAAATCGGCTGGCCGATGGCTATCCTAAAGATCCTCAAGTATCCCGATTCAACTTTAAAAAAAATTTCCCGACCGGTGGAAGCTATGACAGGGGATACAGTTCGTCTCATTCAGGACATGGTGGAGACCATGTATGCAGCTCCCGGAGTGGGGTTGGCAGCCCCTCAGGTAGGCGCCCTCCAGCGCATTATTGTCGTAGACATCGATTACCAAAATCCGGGAAGCAATCTGATCAAGCTAATCAACCCTGAAATCCACCGGGCCGAGGGAGAGGTAGTCTGGGAGGAGGGATGCTTGAGCGTGACCGACTTTACGGCCGAGGTCAAGAGGGCAGCGCGAGTGGAGGTCATAGGCCTCAACGAGCAGGAGAAGGAAGTGAGGGTTGAAGCGGAGGGACTCCTGTCCGTGGCCCTACAGCACGAGATTGATCACCTCAACGGGAAACTCTTCATCGATCGCATCAGCCGCCTTAAGCACGAGCTCTACACGCGGCGGCTTAAGAAAATGCTGCGCACTGGCAAGACCCAACCTGAGAGTCCTCGTCTCATGATCTAGGTACTGAATGCAGTCTGCCTGCGAGGATCTTTCCGGGCCGATGCAATACTGACATCTTACGCTTGCAGGAATCCGTTCAAATCGTTCAAGTAGTTCAAAACGTTTTGAACCTATTGAACGGCTGAAACGTCTTGGGCTTTTCCAGATTCTATGCATCGGCCCTTCAAGACACCCGCAGGCAGACCAAGGCGAAGGAAGCAAAAATCTTAGACTTTTGGTGCTCAATGTTTTAGAGTTTGAACTCGAAACACATGACTCTAAACTACGATGTCTTTAACATGGCCGATCGTTTTCATGGGAACTCCTGAGGCTGCGGCTGTCTCCCTTGAGTTCCTCTTAAAAGGTCCAGATCCGGTGGTTGGGGTGGTCACCCAGCCGGACCGGCCTGCGGGGAGGGGACAGAAGAGAGTTCCTTCACCGGTTCGAAGAGTTACTGAGAGCCGCAGGATCCCCGTTCTCACTCCTGAAAAGATCCGGGATCCAGACTTTCTTAACACTATAAAGAGTTGGGCTCCCCAGCTTATTGTCGTTGTGGCTTACGGTCGCATTCTGCCGCGCTCGGTTCTCGAACTTCCGCCTCAAGGCTGCCTGAACGTGCATTATTCCCTTTTGCCCAAGTATCGGGGCGCCGCCCCAATCGCTTGGACAATTCTCAACGGCGAGGGAAAAAGCGGGGTCACGACCATGAGTTTGGTCGAGAGAATGGATGCTGGGCCTATCCTCTTGCAAGAAGAGGTCTCTCTTGACCAGGACGAAACAGCAGCTTCTCTTGAAGCCAAGCTGATCCCTGTTGGAGCACACCTGTTATTGGAAACTATCTCTGGGCTCAAGAATGGGCGCATCACTCCTAGGTCCCAAAGGGAAGAGGAATCTACCTATGCACCTATGCTAAAAAAAGAGGATGGCCGGATTGACTGGACTCAACCGGCCAAGGCGATTGAGCGTCGAGTACGCGCCCTTTACCCCTGGCCCTCGGCTTATACCTATCTGAAAGGGAAGCTGCTAAAGGTTTATCGTACGGTGGTGATCACGGCAGGAGAAAAGGGTCCTGCAGGTGAGGTGGTAAAGGCGGACGGAGGGAGTCTATGGATCGCTACCGGTCAGGGGATACTCAGCTTAGAAGAGGTGCAGATAGAGAACCGAAAAAGACTTCCTGCGGCGGAGTTTCTCAAAGGGGCTCGAATTGAAAAAGGTGAGCGCCTCTGAGTCAAATAGGGAAAGGGGGTGTCGGGAACTGGGAGTAGAAATCCTGGTGAAAGTGGAAAAAAGGAACGCTTACGCCGATATCCTCCTCGACCACTCTCTAAAAAAGGCCCCTATTTCACACCGCGATCGAGCCCTCCTGGCTCAACTGGTTTACGGGACACTACGCTGGAGGGGGAGGATCGATTGGCATCTGAGCCAATTTCTCCATCTTCCCCTTTCCAGGATGAACGCTTATTTAAGGAACCTTCTACGCTTGACGCTTTATCAGCTTATCTTTCTAAGTAAGATCCCAGATTATGCAGCCGTGAATGAAGGTGTAGAATTGGCGAAAAGGTATGGAGGAAAAAGGGCAGGAGGGCTGGTGAATGGGGTGGCGCGCAAGATTCTGAGAGAAAAAGATAAACTCTGCAATCCCGATCCGGAAGAAAATGTTGAATTTTACCTCTCTGTCACCTGGTCTCATCCCGACTGGTTAGTTAAAAGGTGGCTCAAATTCTTCGGCAGAGAGGAAACCGAATCTCTCTTAAAAGCAAATAACGAGGAGTCCCCTTTGATCTTGCGCACCAATTGCCTAAGAGGAGATAGAGAGGTTTTAGTTGAAACGTTTCGGCAGAAGGGGTTCCATGCCATGCCTACGCCTTGGTCTCCTCAAGGGGTCCAGGTGAAAGGTGTCGCGGCTGTGGATCAACTTCCAGGCTTTCAGGAGGGCCTTTTTCAGGTCCAGGGGGAGGCTTCACAACTCATCGGCTACCTCCTTGACCCCAGACCCGGAGAGCGGATTCTCGATGCATGCGCTGCCCCGGGAGGAAAAACCACGCATCTCGGAGAGCTGATGCGAGATAGGGGAGAGCTTATAGCCACGGATATTTCAGCCAGAGGGCTTGAGAAACTGCGGGAAAATGTGCAAAGGTTAGCCCTCACATCGATCCGCTCTCTTCTTGTAGATGTAACTAGAGGGTTGACGGGACCGTTGGCTAAACCTTACGATCGCATCTTGGTTGACGCCCCTTGCAGTGGGTTGGGGACATTACGCTCTCACCCTGAGGCAAAGTGGCATCGGGATGAGCGGGATATTCAGCGCCTAAGCAGGCTACAGAA
>JAHFAO010000095.1:8933-12443 GCA_023250515.1 Deltaproteobacteria bacterium
GGAGGGATAAAGGCTGATAATATCGAGCGTGTGGTCAAGGCCGGCGCTGAGGTGATCGTATCGGGATCAGGTATCTTCAAGACTCCCGACTACGTCGACACCATCCGCAAGATGCGAAAAGCCGTGCAGGCCGGGTGAGCTCTGTCCTTCTTCTCTCTCACATGCTAAATTGATTTTGCCTTCTGCAATTTGAAATCTGCTATTTGCAATTGTATAAAGTTACAGTCGGGGCGTGGCTCAGCTTGGTAGAGCGCACGGTTCGGGACCGTGAAGTCGCTGGTTCAAATCCAGTCGCCCCGACCATCTCTCTTTTCCCGAAACACCAACGGCTACCGTTCTCCTTCCCAGGAATCCCAAAAACCTGACGCAGAATGATAGATACGACCTTGAAAAACCCCAGCCACCTTCAGGAGAGAGGTTTATATCAGGCGCCAAGCCTCACAGCCGATGCTAGCAAAGCTCCTGATCGAAAGCGGTTTATTACCCGTGAATGAGTCTCTGAAAAAAGCTTCCGGAATAGACCGCATGTGCGGGCGAAGTCTACCTACGACGGCACCGGAAAAATCCTGGAGATCTTAGGAAAGGCCTCTTTGGGAGCACCTAGGTTGAGAGCCATCAGGTAGACAGCAAGGCCGGTCTCTCGTTGTGCCCATTTATTCTTGTTAGGAGCCAAGAAAAGACAAGTAACGCGAACGGTACGCCCGGTCCTATAAGAAGTATATATAAGGTCAACGCAGGGATTAATGTTTTCATGATAGTTGATTTGATGGCAAGGCGTGTGCCAAATCTGAAAGTCTAATTAAATCAATAAGTTATAATCTTTTTTGTATTTAACAGAATGCGGGATTTTGGTAAAACATATTACCAATTTTATGAATTTGCCCTTTTTTGGTAAATCTATGATGACTAACCAGCCAGCCCTAACCAGTATATTTCCAGGGGGGTATGCCCTGGCACTTCTTAGCCCATCGTTTTAAGCTATGGCCCATTATGGGACTTGGCTGATCTAGAAGCCTATCGATAAAGCTCGTGCTAACAGGGCTTTGCTAACCACGCAAACCAAGCAAAGCTAATAACTTATCGGGACTGGAGCCCTACAGAGTAGGGCATTGGGGTAGGGTTTAGAACAAATCTACCTTTCCTTTGAAACCTTTCGGATGTTATTCCTTCTCGACCACACTCTTAAGGTATTGCTGTTCGAGTTGCTCCCATTCCCCGAGTCCCACAAGCCGGTCCCGTTCCTGGAAGGTAGCGAGACGATCATCCATCGCCTCCGTAGACCCGTCACGCTTTAGGAGACTCAAGGCTTCCTTCATGGCGTGGATCGCCGCCCGCTGCGTCTCAGAGGGGAAAATAGCAATTCTATATCCCATCTTCTCCAACCGGGAGGTAGGTAAAAGAGGAGTCTTGCCGCCCTTAAACATATTCACCATGAGTGGGACTTCGCTAATCGAGCGGGCGATGGCCTCCAGCTCTGCCTCCGACTGGGGGGCCTCGAGAAAAGCCGCGTCCGCTCCTAGCCGAGCAAACGATTTCCCGCGTCGGATTGCATCCTCAAGACCGTGGATCGCCCGCGCATCGGTCCGGCCGATGATCATAAAGTCAGGGTCGGTCCGGCTTGTGAGGGCAGCCTCCAGCTTTTTCTCCATCTCCGCAAGAGATATAACCTCCTTCCCCTCCAGGTGGCCACACCGTTTGGGGGTAACCTGGTCTTCGATATGGATCGCCGCTACCCCAACCCGCTCCAACTCCCGCACCGTCCGTACCAAATTGAGGGCGTTGCCATAGCCAGTGTCCGCGTCAGCAATCACGGGGATCTTAACCACGGACACAACCTGGGCGGCCCGCTCGATTACCTCGGACATTGTCAGGAGGCCGATGTCCGGTACCCCCGTACTCCTCGCAACCGCCCCACCGCTTAAGTAGACTGCTTCAAAGCCGGCCTCTTCTACCAGCCGGGCAGAGAGTCCGTCAAAGGCCCCGGGCGCGACCAAGAGTCGCTTACGGGCAAAGAGTTCTCTCAGCTTTTTTCGAGGATTCATGGTTTCCTCCCGAGGAAAGTAAGCTGGGAGGCTCCCTTCCTACTTACTAATGCCAAAGATTTCATAATAGAGCTTAGTAAATTCTTTGAAGTTAGGTCCCACTATCTCCGGTTTGACCACTAGATATTTTTCTACTCGGAGCTGGGGGAAGCGCTCCTTTAGTCCCGTTCGCGTCGGAGTTCGACCGAACTTCTCGCCGAAAAATTTCATGCCCCCTTCGGCCGACAGAGCCCAATCGATGAAGAGAGCTGCCGCGTGAGGGTGGGGAGAATTTCTCGTTAGAAGAAGGTAGGCAGGATTGGTTAGGGCTGGCTCAAAGAGAAAGACTTCAACCGGCGCACCTTGATCCTTTAATTGAAGCGGCCTGTAGCCATAAAGCCACGGAGCCATCTGTATCTCTCCCGCGCCGACGAGGTTGGCTTGCTGCGTGTGGCCTGTAACCATCCTAGGCTCGAGCTTTGCAAGGTTCCTAAAATAAGCGAGCGCTTTCTCCTTGCCCCAATGGAGAAGGAGAGCCCCGAAGAGATCTTGATCCGCGGGATCCAGGGAGAGGCGACCTTTCCACTTTGGATTTAGAAGCTCTTCGTAGCTCTTGGGTGCCTCCGCAGGTTTAATAAATTGGGTGTTAAACCCGAGGGCGATAACAAAGTGATAGTGGGCTGTCCAAAAACCCTTGTCATCCATAAAGTCTTTCGGAATTCCCTCACGGTTAGGAGAGAGATAAGGGTCGATGAGCCCCATCTGCCAAAGCGTGTGGGTTTCTCCTGCAGAGATGTCAATGACATCGGCCAGGGTTTGTCCGGCGCGTACTTCTGTCGTGAATTTGTTAAAGACCCCGGTAGCATTAGCTCGGTATTGATCCGCTTTGATAAATGGATATCTCTTTTGAAATTCCTCGAGCAGGGGCCTCAGCTGGTCAATAGCGGTAAAGCTATAAACCACGACCTTTCCCTCTTTTTTGGCGCCTTCACCAAGCTTCTCTTCTCGCTCCTTGGCCTTTAGACCGTCATAACGTTTGAGGAGTTGAGCAGCGGTCTGAGCCCAGTTGGGAGACGAAGATAAGAAAGAGAGAAGTAAAGTTCCAAGGAGAGATAAGACAAAAAATTTTCTCTTCTTTCTCATAGATCCTCCTGGTATGAGCTCCCTTGACAAGAGCGACTATATCGTAGGAAAAGGATAAAATCTAATAGTTCCTTCTGTGGAATAAATCAGATGACGTTGGACTCTATCATTGCCACTGATGTGCTGATTATTGGCGCCGGGAATGCAGGTCTGAGGGCCTCCATTGCCGCCGCGGAGAAGGGGGCAAAGACCGCCATCATTTCCAAGAGCCCTTTCCCAGGTGGCTCTAGTGTCGTGTCCGGTGGGCTCATTGAGGCCTCCTTCGGCGAAGGGGATAGCGAGGAACTTCATTTCCGAGAGACCGTGGAGAGCGGTGCCTATCTGTGCAATCAACGCCTGACCCAAA
>JAHFAO010000237.1 GCA_023250515.1 Deltaproteobacteria bacterium
CCTCTATTCTGTCGTGATCGGGATCGTTTTATTGATGTGATGCTCCATTCCATTGCGCTCAATGGTTCGTTCTTCAATACCCATAGAATGGTACTGCAGTACGTTCTGAAAGCTTATTTTTGAACTGATCTGAAGGCAATCCCGTGCGGCGGGGAAACGAGTGCTGTAATGAAGCCGGAGGAGTATGAAGGTCCTGGTGCTCAACTGCGGAAGCTCTTCGCTAAAGTTTCAAGTGATCGAGACCGCTACGGCCGCCGCTCCGGGAGAGCGGGACCGCAAGCTGGCACGCGGTCTAATTGAGCGCATAGGTGAAAAGGCAACGTGCAGGTTTGAGGCGACGGGTTCCAGGCCGCATGCCGAGGAGGTCTTTATCCGCGACCACGACGAGGCCGTTCAGAAGGTCCTTGCCTGGCTGGATTCAAACTACCGAGCGAGGCTTGACGGGGTTGGGCATCGTGTCGTTCATGGCGGAGATCACTTCACCACTTCAGTCCTGATTGACGAAGAGGTGATCGCTGCCATTGAGGCCTTAAATGAGCTTGCTCCTCTGCACAACCCTGCGTGTCTAAGCGGTATCCGTGCTTCCCAGGCAGCCTTAGGTCCTTCGGTCCCCATGGTTGCGGTCTTTGATACATCGTTTCACCACACACTGCCAGACTATGCCTCGGTCTATGCTATCCCCTACGAGCTCTCACTCCGCCATGGGATACGGCGCTACGGCTTTCATGGATTGGCCCATCGCTACGTGGCCTTACGCTACGCAGAGATTACGGCAACACCTAGTGATCAGGTCAATATTATCACACTCCATCTGGGAAACGGTTGCTCTGCCAGCGCTATCCGGGGAGGGAAGTCTGTCGACACTTCGATGGGTTTCACGCCGCTCGAGGGGCTTGTCATGGGGACACGCTCAGGCGACCTCGACCCAGCCGTCGTGGGCCATCTTGCCCGAAGAGAGGGTATCGACGTTGCAGTGGTCGAGAAATGGCTCAACGAAAAGTCAGGGCTCCTTGGGGTCTCCGGTCGATCCAATGACATGCGTGAGCTTATAGAGCACGCTCGGGAGGATGAGCGAGCCCATCTCGCTATAGAAATCTTCTGCTACCGCGCGCGTAAGTATCTGGGCGCCTACCTAGCGGCTCTCGGTGGAGCTGATGCAGTCGTCTTCAGTGGCGGGATCGGCGAGAACTCGCCTCATGTTCGCGCCAAAATCTGTGAGGGCATGGAGTGGTGTGGGCTTGAAGTGGATGAAGAACGGAACGCCGCAGTGCTTGGCGTTGAAGAGCGGATCTCATTGCCTCACGCCCGGATCCACGTCTATGTGATCCCCAGTGATGAAGAGTTGCTGATCGCGCGGGACACAACAAGTATAATCGAAAAAGGAAGGGTTGACGCATGAACCAGCAGGTTGAGATGGTGGCGAAAGGGACAGCAAGGACGGAAAACCTTGAACCCGGAGAGTTGCAGGCGATTGAGCGATATAGAAGAGCGGTTAATTATCTAGCAGCGGCTCAGATTTACCTAAAAGCCAACCCTCTGCTCGAAGAACCTCTCCGGCCCGAGCACATTAAGGATCGACTTCTCGGCCATTGGGGCACAGCTCCGGGGATCAACTTGATTTATGTACATCTCAACCGATTGATACTGCAGACCAATGCCAGCATTTTGCTCATTACAGGTCCGGGACACGGCGCGGCAGCCAATCTTGCCAACATGTATCTTGAAGGGACCTTGACCGAGTATTTCCCAGAGTTGACCCAGCATCGAGCAGGGCTGGAACGCTTCTTGAAATCGTTCTCCTGGCCGGACGCCTTTCCTAGTCACCTCTATCCGGGCTACCCGGGTGTAATCCACGAGGGAGGGGAGTTGGGCTATGCACTTTCCACAGCGTTTGGCGCCGCATTGGATAATCCGGATCTGATTGTGGCTTGCATCGTAGGCGACGGTGAGGCCGAGACCGGACCGACAGCCGGCGCTTGGCACAGCAACAAATTTCTCAATCCCGCAACGGACGGCGCTGTCCTACCCATTCTTCACCTCAACGGCTTCAAGATTGCCAACCCGACCATATTCGGCACCATGACGAGTGAGGAACTTGAGGCACTCTTCACCGGTTACGGTTACGCCGTGAAGATCGTACCATTTAGCGATCAAATCGATACAGAAATGGATGCCGCGCTTTCCTGGGCTTACGGCGAGATTCGTGGGATACAGGATGCCGCGCGATCGGGCAAGATTATTGAGCGGCCGCACTGGCCTATGCTTGCGGTCCGCACACCCAAAGGCTGGACCGGTCCAAAGGTGATTGACGGTAAACGGATCGAAGGGTCCTTCTGGTCCCATCAGGTCCCGGCAAAGGAAGCGAAGACCAACCCCAACCATCTGAGGGTGATCGAGGAGTGGTTTCGTTCTTATCGGCCCGAGGAGCTCTTCGACCAGAATGGACGTCCGGCCGCGGATATTCTCTCACTCTGTCCCAGAGGTGACCGGCGGATGGCGATGAACCCGCATGCCCTTGGCGGCAAGGTGCGCCGCCGCCTTGCTCTGCCACCGCTCGGCGATTACGGGGTCAATCTCAAAACTCGCGGACAGGTCTACATCAGCAATGTGGGTGAGTTGGGCAAGTATCTGCGTGATGTGGTTCGGCTGAACCGGGAGGCGCGCAACTTCCGCATCGTTTGTCCAGATGAATTGGAGTCCAACAGAGTCGGGGCCGTCCTTGAAGTCACTGATCGCCAATATGTATGGCCACTTCCTGAAAATAGTGAACACACCGGACCGGATGGCCGGGTTTTGGAAGTGCTCAGCGAACACAACTGCCAGGGATGGTTGCAGGGGTATCTGTTGACGGGACGCCACGGCGTGTTTCCATGTTATGAAGCTTTCCTGCCCATCGTCGATGGCATGATGAACCAATACGCCAAGTTCTTAAAGTCATCGCTTGAGGTTCCGTGGCGCGAGCCGATCTCCTCGCTGAATTATCTGCTGACCTCAGAGGCTTGGCGGCAGGAACATAACGGTTACTCCCATCAGGGCCCAGGCTTTATCAACAACCTGCTCACCAAGAAAGGCCACACCTACCGTATCTATCTCCCTCCGGACGCGAACTGCTTGATTTACACAATGGATCATTGTTTGAAAGTTACCAACTATATCAACCTAGTGATTGCGGGCAAGCAGCCGATGCCACAGTGGCTCTCCATGGAAGAAGCCGAAGAGCATTGCCGGGTAGGCGCGTCGGTTTGGCGTTGGGCTAGCAACAATGATGGTGAAGATCCCGAACTTGTGCTTGCCTGTTCCGGCGATAACCTGACTCTGGAGGTGATGGCTGCCGCGGACCTTTTTCGTCGAGAGGTCCCTGAATGGCGAATCCGAGTCGTCAACGTTACCGATCTGTTGGTTCTGGGGATCCCGCAGAAGTACCCGCACGGTCTGGATGAAAACCGATTCCAGCGTCTCTTTCCCCTGGATTGCCCCGTGATCTTTAACTTTCACGGCTATACGGCTGCTATCAAACAACTACTTTGGGAGCGGCCGCAAAATGAGCGCTTCGACCTCAACGGTTATCGGGAGGAAGGAACAACTACGACCCCCTTCGATATGCATATTCATAATCGCACGAGCCGCTATCATCTAGTGATCCAGGGCGCCCAGAAGGTTTCTAAGCGAAACCCAAAAGCGGCAGCTAAGGCCGAAGATTTGATCGTCAAATACGAGCGCAAGATTGCGGATCATGGACTGTTCATTCAGCGCGAGGGCATCGACCCGCCTGAGATCGCTAACTGGACTTGGATAGATCAATAATAGTTGCTAGCCGGTAGGGGGAGGGACACAGTGCTAGTCAAGAGAGGCGCTTAAGAGAAAACCAAGAAGCGGTAACCTCTTTCCCACTTTTGAGATTGCTGCCTCCTAGATTCTCAATCCTGAGAAGATCTACCCAACCGTTTAAAGAAAAATAAGCAAAATCTTCTGGCATAAGTCTTGCTCCCTATCTGTCTAAGGTCATTAGAAGAACAGAAGTTGGGTGAGCTAAAAAGATCAGAAGAAAAGAGCACAGGATGAAAAAGATGGGAAACTTTATAGCAGTTTTTATGGGTGGATTATTCTTGGTCGGTCTGTTTGGGAGCGGGGAGAGTTCCGGGGCAGCGGCCCCTGAGCTAACCCGCACGCATTCCGGGGGAGGTGTCACAGTAAAAGCGACTTATCTTAACCCAAAGGAGACGGATAGTGCTCGGTTCGAGGTGATTCTGGATACCCACTCGGCTAATCTGGATGGG
>JAHFAO010000238.1 GCA_023250515.1 Deltaproteobacteria bacterium
TAGCTCCCCCTACTGAGCTTAAGGCGATCCGCGCCGGTTTCAAGCGGCTGGTCGTCTTTGGAGACGTCCTGCCCGAGATGTCCTTTACCGGACTCGTTGCGACAGGCCGCTACATTAAGGAAGAGCCCAAAACCGTTGAGAGGATGGTGAGAGCGATAGTCCGTGGAACTTATTCTGCCCGCAATGACTCTGCGGCGGCTATCGGAGCCATGCAGAGTTACATGAAGATAACGCCCGATGAAGCCAGGGAAAGTTACCAGTTGGTCCGAAGGTCGCTTACCCCATTACTTACTGAGTCGGGCTTAAAGAGGATGGCTGGAATGGTGTCCAGCACTATAGGAGTCAGCCAGACAAGAGAGCCCAAGGATTACATGGATCTCAGCTTCCTCAACCGGGCACTTTTGGATCTAGGCAAAAAGTAGCGCTCTCAGGGAAGAAAAAAGGGCTTGCGTTGACTCTTGAGTTGTAGTAGCGTTGCAACGGTCTTGTGGCATGTTTATTGCTGCTCTGAGGAGATAGGCGGGAGGCAAAAGCCATGGATGAAGAAGCGAAGTCAAAGGTAACCCGAAGGGATTTTTTGAAGGAAGTTGGGGGCGGCGCCATCGGAGCGGCTATAATCTCCGCAGGCGTATTAAATCCAGACGCAGTTGAGAGCGCGCAACCACCGGTTCCCCGAGCTTCGATCCCAAGCGGCATCAATGACACACACAAAGGCCAGATAAGAACGCTCCTCGAACAGATTCTAAATGATTCAGATTTAAGGGCTGCAAACGTAGTGCACGTCAACCTGCGTCTTAACGTATCGGACAGAGAGCAGAAACTACCCCTTTTCATTGATTGGGTTGGAACAGCGACGGCACGGTCAATCCTCGCGGGGCAGGGATTGCCGCCGGCACCAAGAGGACACCGTTTCGGGGATTCGATACGCTCTGCAGTATACGACGCCGCTGTCGCTTCGCCCCCACAGATTATAGACCGAGATTGGTGCGAGCCCGGGCTTTTGGCAGAAAAGACCGCGCAATCACGATTGCTAGGGCAAAGAGCAGGAGCAATGTATCAAATGTTCATCGGAATCAAGGCTGAGCAAGATGGTCAGCGGCGCTGCGTAGGTTTATTAACGGCGGGTTTCGCTAAAAAACTCGAAGGTGCAACTAAGACAGCAGTTGAGGGAAAAATGAAGGATTCGGCAGGGTGGACGTCAACTCAGAAACCCCTTGTCGATTATATTGCAAAGACATTTACCCATGGGGGCCCAAAACTTACATAAGGCGCCATGAAGCGCCAAAGAACTCTGAAGAAGGTTCTTTCTTTAAAGGAGCCACATAAAAAAGAAGAATTACTCCGGCGGAGCCGCGAACTCTCCGCCCTGCTCACCATCGCCCAAACTGCCACTCAATCCCTCGACACCGAAAAGATCCTGAACGATACCCTCGATAAATCCTTAGAGATCCTCGGTTTCAAAGTCGGCTATATCCGCACCTTAGACCTCGAAGCAGGAGGCCTCGCTGTTCGCGCCGCCCGAGGTTTCAGCTCGCCCGAATTCTTCGCAAACGTTATTCCTTTAGACTCTCCTCATCGCTCGGTAGCGAAAATTGTCTTTGAAACTCGGGAGCCTTATATCTCCTCTGACATTCGGGAAGATACGAGTTTTCGGCACGGCTTCATGGCGCGAGAAGGACTGATCTCGGCGGCCTTCGTGCCTGTTATGTCTAAGAACCGCGTCATAGGACTCATGATGGTAGGAAGCTCTAAGTTGCACAAGTTCTCCCAAGAAGAAGTTAATCTCCTCATGACCTTTGGCTCTCAGCTAGGCGCGTCATTGGAGAATGCCCAGCTCTATGACGAAGTCAATAAAAGCAAGGTTTATATCGAAAACCTGGTGGAGAATGCCGGCGACGCAATCGTCTCCACGGATATGGGGGACCGTATCCTCACCTGGAACCGCGGGGCAGAGGTTATATTTGGTTACACTAAAGAGGAGGCTGTAGGGAAAAGCCTCGCTATCTTACTTGCTCCTGAGCGGTCCAAAGAACTTGAGGATATCCGTACTAAAGTCAAGCTTACAGGTGTGATTCGTAACTTAGAGGTGCGCAGAAAAAGGAAAGATGGGGTATTCATTGACGTAGCCCTCGCGGTCTCGCCTATCAACGACAAAGCGGGCAATATTACTGCCTTTCTTCATTTGGCCAAAGACATCACTGAGAAAATGCGCTACGAACAGCGGCTGAAAGAGCTCGATAGGATGAAATCGGACTTTGTCTCAAACGTCTCCCACGAGCTGAGAACGCCTCTCACCGCAATCAAAGCCTCCGTGGACAACATGCTTGACGGCATTACCGGCCCATTGGGCGAAAAACAGGCCCGTTACCTCACGCGCATCAAGTCGAATACGGATCGCCTGGCGCGCCTTATCAACGACCTCCTGGATCTCTCAAGAATCGAGGCAGGCAAAATCGATCTTAAGCCAACCCACCTTCTTCTCGTCACTCTAACCAAAGAGGTCGCGGAAAGCCTGAGGCCGGTGGCAGTGGAGAAGCTTATTAGTCTTGAAGTTGCTTCTCCCGATATCGGCATGACCGCTTGGGCGGACCGAGATAAGGTCATTCAGGTGCTGATGAACCTGATCAGTAACGCGGTCAAATTTACCCCGCAACACGGCAAGGTAACTTTAGCCATTCAGAAGAACGGGAATGAATGGGTGCAAATTTCCGTTTCCGACACGGGTCCGGGTATTCTCCCCAAAGAGGCGAATAAAATCTTCGCCAAGTTCTACCAGATCGCCCCGCTAGGTAAAGAGAAAACAAAAGGGACAGGACTGGGCCTGGCTATCTCTAAGGCCCTCGTGGAGATGCACGGGGGAAAGATCTGGGTGGAAAGCAAAGTAGGTAGAGGGAGTACCTTCTGCTTTACCCTGCCTGCGCAACGGCCAATTAAGACTGAACCGCCTGCCAATTGAGAGGGAGAGTTATGGGGCTCAAGGTCCTCGTCGTTGATGATGAGGAAGATATTGTTGAAGTGATTCAGGACCGCCTGGAGGCCTATGGATTCACGGTGGCGACCGCCGGGACCGGCCTGGAGGCATTAAAGAAGCTTTCCATGGAAAAATTCGATGGCATTTTCCTGGACGTCAAGATGCCTGAGATGGGCGGGATTGAGGCCCTGGAGCAGATCCGTAAGAGCGACAAGAACATCCCCATCATCATTATCACCTCCTCCTCTACCCGAGAGGCGGCCATCGAGGCTATGGCCAAAGGGGCCAATGAATACGTCCTTAAGCCCTTTGAGTGGGAAGAGCTGAAGGCTAAGATCGAGAAGGTCTATAACATCACCTTGTAGCGATAGTCATGAAATCCTTTAGTGGGACCATCCTTGTAGTGGACGATGACCCGGATATCCGGGAGGTCTTAAGAGATCGCCTGGAATCCTTGGGTTACCGAGTATTGGTGGCGCCCAGTGGCAAAGAGGGCTTAGAGCTTCTGGAAAAACAAAGCCCACAGTTGGCTCTTCTGGACATCGAGATGCCCGGCATGAACGGGCTCGAGGTTCTCAAGGAGATTCGTAGGAGAGAGATCGATGTCACTGTAGTTATGATCACTGCCTATGGCACGATCGAGCGCGCTGTTCAAGCGATGAAGGAAGGGGCCTATGATTTTATCCCTAAGCCTTTTGAGCCCGACCATATTGCCCTGAGTGTACAGAAGGCGCTGGAGCGCGAAAGGCTGAAAAGAGAGGTAGAGATCCTCTCGGAAGAGGTCGGTGAGCGCTATCGCCTGGTTGTGGGGAGAAGCGCCAAAATGAATCATGCTATAGAAACGGCCAGAAAAGCCGCGAGCAGCAAGGCTACAGTTTTACTTTTAGGCGAAAGCGGGACCGGCAAAGAGATCTTTGCCCGCGCCATCCACAACTGGGGCGACCAGAAAGGTAAACCTTTTATTGCTATCAATTGCGTCGGTCTTGCTAAGGAACTCCTGGAGAGTGAGCTATTCGGCCATGAAAAAGGCGCCTTTACCGGAGCCCACCAGCTTAAAAAAGGCAAGATGGAGTTGGCTCACGGGGGGACGGTCTTCCTTGACGAAGTTGGGGATATTTCACCCGAACTTCAAACCAAGTTCTTGAGATTTCTCCAGGAGCGGGAGTTCGAGCGGGTTGGAGGGACCAAACCCATCCATGTGGATGTAAGAATCGTCGCGGCCACGAATCGGGACTTGGATGGGGCGGTCAAAGAAGGCCGCTTCCGCGAGGATCTATACTACCGTCTTAACGTTATTCC
>JAHFAO010000341.1 GCA_023250515.1 Deltaproteobacteria bacterium
GCAAGAAACCCCGGCCATTTTAGATTTTGGATGCTTCGACGGGGCTCAGCACAGGTTTTAGATTTTAGATTGTCCCCGGACAGAGAGCCGATCCAAACTGTTTTATGCATTCTTCTTCTCCTCAATCCAAAATCTAAAATCGGCAATGGTTCGACTTCGCTCACCACAGGTTCTAAAATCCAAAATTACTTTATAACCTTGGTCGCCCGGAAGAGCACCTCCGGCGGAATCGTCAAGCCAATTTGCTTCGCCGTCTTTAGGTTGATGACGAACTCAAACTTCATCGGCTGTTCCACCGGCAGGTCAGCCGGCTTCGTGCCCTTGAGGATCTTGTCCACGTAAGTCGCGGCGCGCCGGAACTGGTCGGAACGGTCCGGCCCATATGCGACAAGACCGCCAGACTCTACGAATTCACTTAGGTGAAATATCGACGGCAGGCGGCTCTTTGCCGCAAGCTCCGCGATCCGTTTTAAATTCCCAGCGAACAACGGGTCTGGCATGATGGCAAGAGCGCCAGCGCGCGCCCTGGTCGCCTCTTGGAACGCTTTCTCGAACTCGTTGGGGCTCTGTACCTCGAGCGAATGAAGCTGGACTCCCAGCTCACGGGCAGGGAGTTGGATTTCTTTCCAAGCGAGTGGGGAGGTTGTGCCCTTTGGATTCCAGAGCACAGCCACGCGGGAGAGCTTGGGAACGATTTCCTTGAGCAGCTCCAGCCGTTTTCCCGCCAGCTCCGGGGATATTTGGGACAACCCCGTGATGTTGCCGCCGGGCCGTGCCAGGCTCTCGACAAGCCCAATTGCAACAGGGTCGCCCGCAGACGCCACAACGATAGGGATTGCCCTGGTAGCGTTTTTGGCAGCCAGAGCATCGGTATTAACGGAAGCGACGATGATGTCAACCTTGAGACGGACGAGATCGGCCGCGAGGTCAGGGAGGCGATCGCTTTTACCCTCCGCATATCGGTACTCAATGCTGATGTTCTTTCCCTCAACCCATCCGAGGTCGCGGAGACCTTGCCGGAATGCCTGGTGCCATCCAGCGGTAGCGGAAGGAGAGAATGGCGACAAAAGTCCTATCCGCGGGATCTTCGCAGGCTGCTGCGCGTCGGCCGAAAAGCTAAGAGCCAAGAGCATAGCGCCTAGAGCAAGACCAAAAACTTTTTTACTCATGGGTACCCCCAGTCTAAAATCTAAAATCGACAATCGAAAATTCATTCGATGGCGGTATTCTCCCACAGTAGAGGTAAGACGTGAAAGCATTGAAATTGACCCAATTTGTCGATACCATCTCTAATATCCTGAATAACGGCTAATTGTCATTCTCCTACGAGGGAAGAAGCAGTCAAAAGTGTTGCAAATCGACTCAAATCAACGGCCTGACTCTCAAGGTTGCCTGCTGAATCTTGAGGAACAAATCCTGGCGAGGGTACTGGACCGGAAGCATCAAGAGGTTGCGATTTTGTCTTCGGACCCATTCTGCTGGCAACCACCAAAGCTCGCGGCGCAGCGTGGAGATATTCCAATGGCGCACTGCTTCGGGCAGACACAGGAACTGGAACGCCAAGACCAAGTCGTAAGCCCAAAGCAACATTTCCATGTAAGCGGCATTGGCCCAGAAGCTGCGGGTGGGAATCTTGGCCATGGCATAGGAGCCCTTGAACTCCCGCAGCAAAAGCTCCTGAAATCCCCGGTCGCAGTAGAAACGCCAGACCGTTTGTGGAGTCAGCTCCAGATTGGTGACGAGCGCTCGATGGTAGGTGTACTGCTTGAAGGTGAAGAGTCGTTGTTGGATCTCTTCTGTTTCCAAAGCTATCGGCCTGCGCACGGCCACAAACCGGTGTTCTTCCTTCCACTTGAGGGGAGTGTAGGAGAACTGAGCGGCTTCCCATCCTTGAGCGAACTCCTGGTAGCGAGCTTCGACCATGCGGTTTTTCAACGGTCGGTACATCCTGGCAACGATGGCGTAGCCCAGCCGCTTTTCGTCGAGGGACTCGACGATGTTTTTGTCGTAGAAAGCTCCATCGAGCCGTACCCGCGTGCGCGTGGACGCTACCGAGGAAGGGAGCTTTTCCAAGATCAGACTCAGAAAATCCCAGGCTCCCGAGGAGGCGTGGACATTGCCCGCTCTGAGTTCCATGCCCAAGCTCAAACCGTGGCGCCCTTCGCTGGAGATGATGGGAGCGTAAGAAGCTTGACCATGGCGTCTCTTGGGAATGTAACCCACCGCCGTACCTTCTTGAGAACCGTAGGTGATCAGCGCCGTAGTATCGGCATCCACGATAGCGCTGTAGAGCAGACCCAGGCGGGAGAACAACTCCTGACGCAATCGGTCGTGAGCCATCACCACACTGCGGAGCTCCTGGGAACCGAAGCGCCAGAGAAAACTCCTCAAGGTATCGCGATGTGGGAACTCCGGCAGGCCCAGAAGCGGCGGGATCAGACCGTTGTGAATCAGCGACTGGGCGTTCTCGATCCGGCCAATTCCGGCCACGATGGCAAAGAGGTGAGCAAGAAAAAGGTCTGCGGGATGATAACCTCTGTGGTGATAATTGGGCCAGCGCACGTAGAGCTGCAGGAAATGGCGCAGGCCCAGGGATTTGCAAAATGACTGAAAAAGGCTCAGCCCGCCAAAGCGGGTTAAGCCTGATCTCTCGAATGAAAAATGGAACTTTCGTGGACCTTTGGGCATTCCTCACAATCCTACCTAATAGGTAGCTTTGTGAGAAGGCCATTTTACAGTCGTAAAACAGGTTTGTCATAGCCGTTATTCAGGAATTTTGAATGTTGAATTTTGAATTCAAAACTCAAAATTCATAACTCAACATTATTTTTAAAGCGGCCAATCATCGGGAAGCTCGCGGCGCAGCTTCTGGTATTCGGCGCTGGCGCCGTGTTCTTTGCGCAGGCGCTTCACCGTCTCCAGGAGTTCCTGAAGATCTATGTTGAGAGAGTTCGAGACCATGCCCGTGGTCTCCTCGAAGCCGAGGCCTCAGTTGTTGTGTCAGCCACGTAATTTCTGAAGAATAAGCTTCTCGCGTTCGCTAATCGGCATAAGGCCCCCCCCACTAACTGTCCGCCTGCTGCCAGGAAAAGCCCACGGGCTGCGTGGTGATAAGCTCAGTCATTGTTGTCGGCGCTCCTTCGCCGTTCACAGAAACCCGAAAGCGCACCAGTATGAGCCACAGACTCCCGGCCCAGAGAACGCGCATAATCAAAAAGGCATTTTCCACGACGGTTCCCGGCGGCTCGCTGCATCGGGCCTCCAGCTCGATCCAACCGCGTTGATTCGGTCCCAAATCGACCGCCGGCGTGAATTCTTTTTCCTCACAGCGGAACTTGCCGTGGGGGGCGCGCGCGGCGAGAATCTTGAGCGGCTGCTGACCGAGGTTCTCAATGCACCATCTTACTTGCCATCGGTCCAGCGTAGCGCCGCGCTGCACCGCGTCTTGCTCAACTCGCACCTTGGGCTCCATGGCGTCCTTAGAATAAACCCTGCCATACGCTGACCGCCAAGTAAATCCCGCTGCCGATGAGGAGGGCACCGGAGAAGTGGTGCAGATAAGGCTCCAGCCTGGAGGGCAGCAGCTTTTTTCCCCGGGCCACTAGATAGATGATGATCAACGTGAAGCCGCAAGCGCCGAGCCAGAAGCCAAAGGGAAATACCGCGGCGCCGACGATGCCGCCACTTGCGAACCCCTGGCGGATGAACGAGGCGCCCACGGTCGCCCAGTAGAGATACGGGTAAGGGCTGGTGAGGTGAGTGAGGAGGCCTTTTAAAAACGGCGGCATCTCCGTGTTTGGAGTTTCGGGTTTCGAGTTTGGAGTTTCGAGTTCTTGAGACTCGGAACCTGAGACCCGAAACTCTCTGATGCCGGCCCGCATCGATTGCGCGCCCAGCCAGAATAGGAAAGCCGCGCCGCAGAGACCAAGAACGATTGATCCTCTGCCGGCGAAGAGGGAAGTCTGAAGAATCAACCCCAGCGGCAGCATGAGTGTGGCGTCGAGCACAAGCGGAGCCATCATCGTGAGAAGCCCGGCCTTGTGCCCGTGACGGAGGGTTTGAGTCGCGATCAAAATAATCGTCGGGCCGGGGATCGAGGCCACGGAAAAGCCGATGGCAAAGGCAAGCGGAAAATTCACAAAGGCAAACTAGAGCCTTTCTTTCCCGCCGTCAATCTCTGGATTTACTTTCCATTTGCTTGTTGGTATCAGTAGGGTGTTTGTTAACGGGTCAATAGCGCTGCATC
>JAHFAO010000239.1 GCA_023250515.1 Deltaproteobacteria bacterium
ATTGAAGACCTTTATGCCGACAACCGTTTCGATAGGGGCTTCCTAAGATGGCCGGTATCCGCCATGGAAATTGAATCCATCAAACCCTTCTTAGCCGTGGCCGTTTCTTTACTCGGGGCTACGCTCATCCTGGTAACCCGCAGGTCGCCCAATATCCGTGAGGGGTGTTCGTTGGTGGCGGCGACCCTGAAGTTTCTCATTGTTCTCACCATGATTCCCACAGTCCTTGCCGGAAATACACTTCACTATACCCTCTATTCTCTCACTGCTGGTGTCTCCATCGCGTTTCGGGTTGATGCCATGGGGCTTACATTTGCTACCGCAGCCTCTTTTTTGTGGATCCTGATCACCATGTACTCCATCGGCTACGTGCGCTCCCTCAAGGAGCGTGCGCAGACCCGCTACTATCTCTGTTTTGCGATTACCCTGTCGGCCACCATGGGGGTGGCCTTTGCGGCCAATTTGCTGACCCTTTACCTCTTTTACGAGCTTGTCGGCTTCGTTACTTATCCCTTGGTGGTACATAAAGAGACCGAAGAGGCCTTCGCCAAGGGGAACAGGTATATCTTTTATGTCTTTATGCTGGCGAAACTCTTTTTGCTGGCAAGCTTTTTGGCCTACGCTCTTTCCGGCACCTTGGATCTTAATCCAGAGGGCATCTTCCCCTCCAAAGCAGACCCAATCCTGCTCACCCTCACCTATCTTCTCTTTTTGGTCGGTATCAGTAAGGCGGCGATCATACCTTTTCATGCCTGGCTGCCTGCTGCCATGATCGCTCCCATGCCAGTGGCCGCCGCATTAGCGGTTGTAGATGTAGGTGCCTTCTGTATATTGCGCGTGACCTACTACATCTTTGGACTGGACACGCTCAAAGAGCTCAATTTAGGACTTCCATTGGTCTTCCTTGCATCCTTTACGATAGTCGCAGCTTCTGTCATGGCCCTGACGAGAGATGACCTAAAGGCCAGGCTTGCCTATTCTACAATAAGCCAAATTTCTTATACCCTCCTCGGGGCTGCATTGTTAACGCCGGCTGGTTTAACAGGCGGGATCCTACAGATCGTCAATCACGCCATCGCAAAGATTACACTGTTCTTTTGTGCGGGCTCGATCTATGTTGCATCGGGTAAGACCAAGGTGAGTGAACTGAATGGCATTGGAAAACAGATGCCCTTCACCATGGCGGCCTTCACCTTAGGTGCCCTTTCCCTCATAGGCTTTCCACCCTTTGCAGGTTTCATAAGCAAGTGGTATTTAGTCTTTGGCTCAGTAGAGGCAGGACTGTACCCCGCAATTACTGTCCTCGTCGCAAGCTCAATCCTGAGCGCCTCTTATTTGCTGCCAATCGTGTATGCCGCATTTTTCAGGGACTTACCGCCGGGCGAGAAAGCCGAAAGACGAGAGGCCCCAATCGTGATGGTCGTGCCATTGATGCTTACCGCCATAGGAACACTGGTCTTATTCTTTGCGCCATCGGTCTTCCTTGAACTGGCAAGGGTGCTTATGGGAGAAGTGAGATGAACAAGGAGAAAGTAGGGAGCACAGAGCTCAGGCATGAGCCTGAACCTGGATATCGAACAATTTTTTATATCGTTTTTTCAATCGCTGTCTTATACCTCGTTGTCATTATGTCCTTATAATCCCTAATGAGAACGGAGTTGCAATGAAACAAGGGCATTTTTTCGATAAACCAGAAAATGTAAAAAAGGTCTTGGGTCTTTTTTATGTATCGCTTCTCGTCCTCATTATCATGGACCTTTTTATCCCGAAAGATCCTCACTTTTCATGGGAAGCATTCCCCGCATTTTACGCGACCTATGGATTTGTGGGCTGCGTCGGTCTCGTTTTAGGCGCTAAATATATCCTGCGCAAGATGGTTAAGAGAAAAGAGAATTATTATGATTAGAAGCCTTCCCCCAGCAGCCATATTGATCATCGGGGCATTCCTCGTCCCCTTTCTTAAGGGGAGGCTCAAGTCCGCCTACCTGTTACTTCTGCCTGTCATTGCCTTTATAAACGTTGTGAGTATCCCGGAAGGCATCCACTGGGCTGTCGGTTTCTTGGATTACGATCTCATCCTCGGCAGGGTTGACCGGCTGAGTAGGGTCTTTGGATACATATTCACGATCATATCGTTTATAGGAACCCTTTATGCCCTGCATCTCAAAAACGAGGACGGACAGCATATAGCAGCCTTCCTTGCCGCTGGAGGCGCTCTGGGTGCGACCTTTGCAGGAGAGCTTCTGACTTTCTTTGTCTTCTTGGAGATAATGACGATCACTCAAACATACCTGATCTGGGCGAGAAGGACCGAGGCATCTTATGGAGCAGGATTGAGATATCTTTTGGTACATCTCTTTGGAGGTCTTTGCCTTCTCGCGGGCATCCTGATTCATGTGCATCAGACGGGTTCTATCGAGTTCGGGGTTATCGGATTAGATGGATTAGCCTCCTATCTGATATTGATCGGGCTTGGCATCAATTGCGTCTTCCCCCTTCTCCATGCATGGCTTCCGGACGCCTATCCGGAGGCAACGATTACGGGCACAGTCTTTTTGTGCGCATTTACCACCAAGGTAGCCATATATGCCCTGGCAAGATCATTTCCAGGTACAGAGATCTTGATATGGATCGGAGCGGCGATGACGGTATTCCCGATCTTTTATGCGGTTCTTGAGAATGACCTAAGGAGAGTCCTCTCCTATAGCCTGATCAACCAAGTTGGATTCATGGTCGCTGGCATCGGAATAGGAACCCCCCTGGCCTTAAATGGTTCCGTTGCCCATGTCTTTAACAATATCTTGTTTAAGTCCCTCCTGTTCATGTCGATGGGTGCCGTGATGCTTCAGACCGGAAAGATCAACGCCACGGATCTGGGCGGATTATACAAGACCATGCCGCTGACGACTCTATTTTGTATAATAGGCGCATTATCGATCTCTGGGTTCCCCTTCTTTAACGGTTTTGTAAGTAAATCAATGATCCTGGGTGCAGCCGCCCAGGGGGGGATGGGTATTCTATACCTTGCTTTACTGTTTGCCTCGGCCGGTGTCCTCCACCATGCAGGGATCAAAATTCCATTTTTTGCATTTTTTTCCCAGGACTCTGGCATTAGGACAAAGGAACCTCCACTGAATATGCTTCTCGCCATGGCGATTGCTGCCTTTTTATGCCTCTTTATAGGCATCATGCCGGGTCCCCTCTATGCCATTCTTCCCTACCCCGTTGATTTTCAGCCCTACACGGCAGCCCACGTTGTGAGTCAACTCCAGTTGGTTCTCTTCGCCGTATTGGCTTTCTGTTTCCTTATATTATCTGGAATTTATCCACCGGAAATGAGGGCGATCAATCTTGACGCCGATTGGTTCTACAGAAAGGGAGCCAAGGTGTTCTACCGGCTTGCCGACCGGTTGCTGGGGGTCAAGGGGGACGCGAGTTTACCCTACGTTGTTGGAACTGATCGGGAGGTTATTCGTGGAAGCGAAGATCGAAAAGTTCCAAGCTAAAAGAAGAAGGAGGATTCCGGTACCGGCCCAGGTGGCCATCGTCTGGATCGTGGTCTATCTGTTCCTAAAACTTTTCATCAAGCCGCCGCTGCCGTCAAGCCTCATCTTCATGTACATGGTTCTGACCTCGATCGGGTTGCTGATGTATATTTCGGTCTATGAAGATATGCTGCAAGGGTTTAAGGGTCCGGTCGTCGACTTCCTGCGTGGGGACGGGGACCCGCTTCGGGCGTGGCCCTGGCGGGCGACCCGATGGGTGCTGCTGGTCACGATCCCCGTTTACGCCGGCCATCTGGTCTATCAGCGGGTGGTGCCTCAGTTTGAACCTCCTATTGCCCCGCGGGTGATCCACCCGGCGCCGCCGCCCGAAGTGATGGGATTGGTAAATCCACTGCGCCAGCAACCGGATAAGTTAAGTGAATATGTAGCGGCCGGGGCCCGTGTCTATTTTTCCAATTGCGTCTATTGCCACGGAGATCGTTTTGATGGAAAGGGGCATTTTGCGCATGGGTTTAATCCACCGCCGGCCAATTTTGCTGATCCGGGGACGATAGCTCAGTTGCAGGAGTCCTATGTTTTCTGGCGTATTACAACGGGGGGACTCGGTCTTCCGGATGAATCCACTCCCTGGGATTCGGCCATGCCCAAGTGGGACACTATGCTGAACGTAGAAGAGCGATGGGCGGTGGTCCTGTACCTCTATCACCAGACCGGCTGGAAACCACGGACATGGGAAT
>JAHFAO010000240.1 GCA_023250515.1 Deltaproteobacteria bacterium
GCCCCAGCCGTAAAAAACCAGCGCGTAGCCATCGGCGAGCGTGTACTGACTGCCCATGATCCAGTCTTTTCCTTGGAGCATGGAGTCGATCTCCTGGCAATTGGCCCAGAACGATTTCCGTCCCGTTTCCTTTACCGTGGCTTGCGCCGCTTCGCCTTCCGCAAAACGCTCGGGCCGCATATAGCGCTGGTACGAGGGATGCACGATATTGGAGAACCACGCCATGGTCGCGATGCAGCGTGCCTCTTCGACCGGATCGGCCGGCATCAGCTTTTTTTCCGGAAATCGCCTTGCGAGGTAAGTTAGTATCGCCGTGTTCTCGGTAATGATCTTGCCGTCGACGCTGAGCGCCGGCACTTTACCCCGCGGGTTAATCTTTAGATACGCCTCGGTCTTCTGCTCTCCCTTTGCGAGCAGGGTCGGCTTTTCCTCGTAAGGCGCGCCGGTTTCTTCGAGACCGATATGAGAGGCCAAGGAACAAGCGCCAGGACTGAAATAGAGCGTCAGCATGGGAACACCTCCTCACTTGTCGAATTAAATTGGAGCAGCACGGGCGCGCAATAAAGCTTCGCGACTTTCGGACTCTGACTGAGCTTCCAAACCAAGGCGTGTTCGCGCCCCGCTGCCGATCACTAGAACTTTCATGGGACTTCTGGCTCGATGCAGAATGCAAAGTGCAAATTGAAAAATGCAAAAAGTGTAAGATTTAGATTTAGCAAGGGGACAATTCTGGATTCGACTTGTATTATGAACCTCTACATTTTGCAATTTACCTTTTGCAATCTTCATTTTTCAATGTCTGAAGTGTCTCATGCCGCTGAAAATCATCGCCATGCCATGCTCATTGGCAGCCGCAATGACTTCTTCGTCTTTAATCGATCCGCCCGGCTGAATCACCGCTTTTGCGCCTGCCTTTGCCGCTTCATCGACTCCGTCACGAAAAGGATAGAAAGCATCCGATGCCACTACGGAACCGCTGAGGTCGAGACCGTGGGTCTGAGCCCGCATAATCGCGAGCTTAGCCGAATCTACTCGGCTCATCTGGCCCGCACCCACGCCCAGGACCTGATCCCGCGAGGCGAAGACAATCGCGTTGGACTTTACATGGCGGCAAACGCGCCAGGCAAAATCTAACGCGTCGTACTCCTCCTCTGTCGGCCGTCGCTTTGTCACCACTTTACAGCTTCTGACATCGACCGTGCCCCTGTCCCATTCCTGAACCAAAAGGCCCCCTTTGACCCGGCGCAGATCATAACCGCCGTCATCTTTCTCTCCCATATTCACCTCGAGGAGGCGGAGATTGAGAAGTCGCTTTGAAGAGGAAAGGATCGCCTTTGCCTCCTGAGTGAAGCCAGGGGCAACAACAATCTCTAAAAAGATATCTTTGAGTTCCTTGGCAGTCTCTTCATCCACCGGCCGATTGAATCCAATCACACCGCCAAAGATCGATACGGGATCCGAGGCGCGCGCCTTGCGGAAGGCGTCTGCAATGGATTTCTTCGATACGGCTACCCCGCAGGGGTTGGTGTGTTTGATCACCACGGCCGCCGTCTCAGAAAACTCCAAGACCGTCCGCAGAGCAGCATCGGCGTCTAATATATTATTGAAGGAGAGTTCTTTGCCTTGGACCTGCTTGGCCCGCGCGATCGAGGGGCCCGAGCCTTCTCCGCTCAAGTAAAAGGCTGCCTGCTGCTGGGGATTCTCGCCGTAGCGCAGATCCTGGATCTTGGTGAACTGGAAATTTAAGGTCCGGCCCCAGGGACTGGGCTGCTTGTTTCCATCCAGAGAGTCCAGATAGTTGGAGATCGCCCCGTCATAATGCGCCGTGTGCTGAAAGGCCTTGCAGACGAGTCGAAAGCGCGTCTCCTCGGAAAGCTCTCCGCCTCTTTCCCGCAACTCAGCCAGGACATCGCCGTAGTCAGCCGGATCCACGATCACGGCCACATGCGCGTAGTTTTTAGCTGCGGCACGTACCAGGGTCGGCCCTCCAATATCGATCTGTTCCACAATCTCAGCGAAGGGGGCGCCCCGCGCCACAGTCGCCTCAAAGGGATAGAGATTCACGACTACAAGGTCGATGGGGATGATCCCCTGGGCCTTCATTTGGGCAAGGTGTTCCGGGTGATCTCTGAGGGCCAGGATGCCGCCGTGGATCTTGGGATGGAGCGTCTTCACTCGACCATCCATCATCTCTGGAAAGCCAGTAATCTCGGAGACATCTTTAACTGCGATTCTATTTTGGCGCAGAAGCGATGCCGTGCCGCCAGTGGAGATGATTTCCACATCCAGCTCCGACAAGCCTCGAGCCAATTCGACAATCCCTCTTTTGTCAGAAACACTGATAAGGGCCCTCTGCATCCTGCCCACGCTTTTTCATTCCTCCTTTGAACTGTAATAAGTGCGAGGGACTCTCGCGCTAATGGAAGTGAGAATTTCGTAAGAGATGGTGTCTGCCCACAAGGCCATCTCGTCGGCAGAGATGATTTCCCTTCCCTGCTTGCCGAGAAGGACGACCTCATCTCCCTGCTTGGCATCCCGTATATCGGTAACATCTATCATAGTCAAATCCATACAGACTCTACCCACGATCGGCGCCCTCTTTCCCCGAACCAACACCACGCCCCGATTCGATAAAAGCCGGTGGTAACCGTCCGCATAACCCAGAGGAAGCGTGCCGATGAGACTCTCTCTTCCAGTCTTAAAGGTCTGACCGTAACTGATGCTTGAGCCTTTCGGCACTCGCTTCAACTGGAGAATGCAAGTCTTCCAGGTCAGTACAGGTCTCAGCGTAACCTGCTTGACCATCTCGGGAGAAGGCTGAATGCCGTAAAGCATCAAACCCGGGCGAACCATGGTGAAATGGGATGATGGAAAAGCGATCACACCAGCGCTCTTGGCCATATGAATAAGCGGCGCATCGTAACCCGCAGAATGAAGCCGTCTAAGGACCTGCCCAAAAAGTTCTACTTGCTTCTGACTGTAGCTCCTCTCCACACCTTCCATTTCGGAGAAATGGGAGTAAACACCTTCAAGTTTCAGCGCCTTCAATTTGCCAAGCTCAGGGAGCCAGGAATCGATCTCCGAGGGGATAAAGCCGATCCTCCCCATCCCTGTATCTACCTTAAGATGAAATTTGACTGAGACGTTGCGGCTTCGCGCCAGCCTTTCCAGATGACGCAAGACCTCTGGCTCACAGATTGCCGGAGTTAGCTTGTTTTGAAGAAGCTCATCGAATTGTTCTGGATAGAAACCTGCGAGAGCAAGAACCGGGGACTTAATTCCTACTTTTCTTAGATTAATCCCTTCCTCCAAAGTTGCCACGCCAAATGCGTCGCTGCCCTCGTCTTCTAAAGTCTTAGCGATCTCACCAGCCCCATGACCATAGGCATTGGCCTTCACCACAGAGAGGACCTTAACTCCAGGCCCAACTTTTTTTCTAACCTGTTGGTAGTTCCAGCGTAAGGCCTCAAGATCGATAAAGCAGAAGGTAGGGCGTCCTTTAGGTACTGGTGTCATTAAAAGAGGGAGGCTTGCACGACCATTACGTTATGGCGATACCAAATCTGCCATTGGTTGTAAAGGGTTTCTAATAGAGGAGGGATGCATCGATTGTTAGAGCCTGTATAGGCAGGGAATGTGGAACTATGTCTGCGAACCGTAATATTCGGGGACCTGGAAGTCGGTGGGACCATGTCGACCTGGACTCTCTCGGATATGTCACCAATGGGTGAACTAGAGATTACCTTTAAATGTAAGTAGGAGGATTGAATTTTTCCTTAGCACTGGTAAACAAGTATAAATTTTTCTACTTTTGGGATACAGTAAAAGAATATTATGAGTAACCTGAAAGACTCCATTGACAAGCCTGGCATCCTTCCCCGGCAATTCCTTAAGGAGGCAATTACCGAAGGCTTCATTTCCGCGTGCAAACCCATTCCTGATTCAGCATTTCAACCAGCTACAATCGATCTTCGCATCGGCAATGTTGCCCATCGATTACGAGCAACTTTTCTACCTCACCCCCACCGGGCAATTAAAACCATTATTGATTCTGTGGCAGAGCACACCGTTAAGTTAGACCCGGTAGACGGAGCTATTCTTGAGAATAACCACTCGTATTTACTCCCAATAGAAGAAACCTTAAACCTACCACCAAGTCTCCGTGGCAGAACAAGTCCCAAAAGCAGTATTGGCCGCCTCGATGTCTTTGTGAGAATTTTGGCTGAAGGGACGACCAA
>JAHFAO010000096.1:0-8657 GCA_023250515.1 Deltaproteobacteria bacterium
CCCAACCCATGCAACCAAGGAGAGAGTCAACTTCACCCGCACAGCAACCTGCCCCTGTAACCCCACAGCCCGGCGGTTTTATGCGTGGCTTGGCTGGAGGTCTCCTGGGGGGTTTGTTGGGCGCCATGCTTTTCTCGAGTTTGGCCGAGGGCGGATGGGGAGGCTTGGGCGGCAGCGGTATCGGCCTCATCGAGATCCTTCTCTTGGCAGGCTTGGGGTATTTGATCTACCGTATGGTCCGTAGACCTGCCCTCGCAACCGGTTATGGCACCATGCAATACCAAAGCACGGGATATTCCTCTCCATATGACAGGATGCCGGCCGCAGAACCCCCAGCGCTTGATGAACCTAACTTCAGCTCAATTCGCATTTTGGACCCAGGCTTCAAACCTGACCAATTCGTTAAATCTGCCCAAGATATTTTTTTCAAGGCACAGGCTGCCTGGGGCCGGCAGGACGCAGCCACCCTTACTTCCCTCTGTAGGCCAGAGCTCGTACGAGCTTGGGAGCAAGAGCTAGCAGGGCTTCGTGCTTGCGGCCAGAGCAACCATATCGAAAACATCGCCCTTCGAGCCACTGAGATCACTGAGGTCTGGACAGAACAAGGACATGATTATATTACGGTTCGCTTTGAGGCTAATCTGTTGGATTACACAGTTGACGAGAAGAGTGCCGTGGTGGTCACTGGGAGCAGATCAGAGCCAGTGGAGTTTGAGGAATTCTGGACATTTAGCCGTCCCGTCGGCGCTAACCCGTGGAAGCTCACAGCGGTCCAGCAGCCGTAGGGAGTTGATTTTCCCTAGAGAATAATTATTTACAGGAACAGTGGGAACGTACGGGTGGGAATATTAAGACTGGCTGATAGTTTGTGGCTATCCGAGAATGTGGGTCTTGGTTGTAGAATTCCTTTAGCTTTGTCAATATTTCTAATCTGCAGGTTTTGTCATCCATCTTGGACCATCACTCCAGCCTTTTGTGTGTGGGCCTTGGGCCAAGGCTTGAATCTTGCAAATGAAAAGCCCGGTTGGGGATGGACCCCAGTCCGGGCCGTGATGCATAGCTAAAAGATGTTACCGGATGGGAGGGCCCAGCCGTAGATTATGCCGATATTATTCGAAATCGCAGGGGGCCGTCAAACGGACAATAACCACGTCCTTACGTGCCCCGGCGGTTGCCGTAGAGGTCGATGTGGAGTCGGGGCGTGTAGCGAAAGCCGTAAGCTTTGCAGAGTTCGACGATCCATGGAGCCTTCTCGTTTAGTTCTCTTTTGGTTCTACCCTGGGCCATAATGAGAACCTGTGTCGGATCGACGTTTTTAAGCCTTTTTAGGATAGCCTTGATCTCAGAGAAATCCTTCTTACGCTCCACCACAAACTTAAGTTGATAATCGTAACCATCCATAAAACTTTGGATCACTGGAAAATTCAGCCGGTGCGTCTCATGCATCTTAGCAAATTTACCTTTTTCCCGTTTCCAGGGCGTTGAGTTGGAGAGCTTTGGACTCATAGAAATAAGATCACACACCACTGGCTTGAAAATCGTTGCTGCGGTCTCTATCGTGATATGATAAATTCTCTGCTTAAGCCTGGTTGTTAGCTGTTCGATTTCTCGCGCAAGGAGAGGCTCGCCCCCCGTAATCACGACATGCGAGGTCGGGTGTTTCTTCACCTCAGCCAGAATCCCACCCAGCGTCCATTCTTCACCTTCTGGCTTCCATGAAGTGTAAGGCGTATCGCACCACACACAGCGCAGGTTGCAACCTGAGGTACGGATAAAAACCGAAGGTGTGCCGACAAACCTTCCTTCGCCTTGAATGGAGTAGAAGATCTCGGCGATGCGCATGAAATGAGTTTATCAAAGGCAGTTTGGGGATGCTAGATAAGTATAAGTTGGGCCCTGCGAACGTCAAAGCCATTTGCCAAACGATTCGACAGTCACAGTTGCAGAAATCTTGACTCATCCAGGGTATGTGATAAAGATAAAAAGTTGACAGATGAAGGAAGATAAAGAAGCACTAATAGGCGAGGAGAGAAGACTCAAAAGACTTAAGATGATCATAGACCTCGCCTCAGCCCTGCTCTGGCAGTCTGATCTCACCTTAAGCGATGCCCAGAAGCTTGTTGCCGATGCCAGGGAGAGGGCCATGGAGCTCTTCCCGGACAAAGGAGAGACCTTTGACCTAATCTACGGCTCGCGTTTCCGCCGGCTTTTGGCGGAGAAATACCACCTGCAGTGAATGATTCGAAGAATCCGGTTACTCGTATACTCGTTATTCGTCTAATCGCTAGGAGTAAGGAATCAAGGAGACGATTAACGAGTAACACGTAACGAATAACGAAGACGACCACGATAACCGCGTAAGACCACTAATCATGAGTCAGGATTGGATTCGCATCCGAGGCGCGAAACAGAACAACCTCAAAACCTTAGATCTAGATATTCCCTTGAATGCTCTCACGGTGATCACCGGGGTCAGTGGCTCGGGAAAATCAACACTCGCCTTTGACATCCTTTACGCCGAGGGCCAGAGGCGCTACGTCGAGAGCTTCTCTGCGTATGCGCGTCAATTCCTTGACCGCATGGACAAGCCCGATGTCGAAAGCATAGAAGGGATCCCTCCAACCATCGCCATCGATCAGAGCAGGCCGGTCAAAACCTCCCGCTCCACGGTAGGAACCATGACTGAGCTTCACGATCACCTGAAGCTCCTCTTTTCCAAGATCGCGGTTCTCAATTGTAAGGGATGTAACAGAGTCGTGGAGCGGGACACAGCACAATCGGTCTTCAAAAAGCTGGGCCATTTACCAGGGGGCTCACCTTTGGTCCTAACCTTTCCGCTCACTTTTTCTCCCTCCCTTCCTTGGAGCGAGGTAAAGACCGGGCTCCTCCGTGCCGGTTTCCATCGCCTGTTACAAAACCAGACCATCCTGGATCTGGAGGGAATTGAAGATCCACCCCAGGAAAACCTCGAAGTGGTGGTGGACCGCTTCACCTATCGTCCGGAGGGGAAGAAGAGGACCACGGATTCTCTCGAACAGGCCTTTCATTTCGGCAAAGGGAGGCTGAACCTATACTTTCCTCAAGAGGGTTGGCGCCGCGAACCCTTCAGCAACCACCTCCACTGCCCCCACTGCGATCTTTTCTATCACGAACCTGTTCCCAATCTCTTCTCCTTCAACAGCCCCTTGGGCGCCTGCGAGACTTGCCGTGGGTTTGGCCGGGTGATCGACATTGACCTGGACTTGGTCATCCCGGACCCCTCTAAGTCCCTGGGCGACGGGGCCATTAAGCCTTGGAACACCAAGCCAAGGAGATTCCAAAGGCTTATGGATTTCTGTGAGCGCAAGCGGATTCCTACCAAGAAACCATTTCAGGAGCTGAGCGAGAAACAGAAGAGGCTGGTCATCGAAGGGGACGGGGATTACAAAGGCGTCCGCGGCTGGTTTCGCCGCCTTGAGCGGAGGAGCTACAGGATGCACGTCCGGGTCTTTCTCTCGCGCTACCGGACCTATCTCCTTTGCCCACAGTGCCAGGGGACTCGGCTTAAGCCCGAGGCACTCTATTTCCGGATTGAAGGAAAAAATATCGCCGAGATCAACGCAATGAGCGTCGGCGAGGCTCACCGCTTCTTTGATAATCTCAAGCCTGCTGGGCAGGCGGATCAGGTGGCAAGGCTGATCCTGGATGAGATCCGTCGAAGACTCAGCTATCTGGTGGGAGTCGGCCTTGAGTATCTGACCTTGGACCGTCAGTCCCGCACCCTCTCCGGCGGAGAACTGGCACGGGTCGATCTCACCACTGCCATCGGCTCCTCGCTGGTAAACACCCTCTATGTGCTCGACGAGCCGTCCATCGGCCTGCATCCGCGGGACAGCCGCCGTCTCGTGGAGATTCTCCATCGTCTCAGGTCCAACAACAATACCGTGGTTGTGGTGGAGCATGATCCTGAAATCATCAAGGAGAGCGATTTTATCATCGATCTCGGTCCGAAGGCCGGAGAAGAAGGGGGCCAGGTCGTCTTTGCCGGCCCTTATGATGGCCTGCTAAAAAACCAAGACTCTCTAACTGCAGCCTACCTCACCCAGCGTAAGCTCATTCCATTTCCTTCCCAGCATCGCCGCCCGATCCCACGGCGACACCTTAAGATTTTCGAGGCGCAGGCCAACAACCTCAAAAAGATCGATGTGGACATCCCTCTCGGATTGTTCGTCTGTATCACCGGCGTCTCCGGATCAGGTAAATCGAGCTTGGTGGATGAGGTCCTCTATCGGAATTTGAAGAAGCTTAAAGAATCCCCGGCGGCTCCCGTAGTGCAGTGCACCCGTATCGAGGGGGTGGATAAAATCTCCGATGTCATCCTGGTCGATCAATCTCCCGTGGGGACGACTCCCCGCTCCAATCCGGCTACCTACATGAAGGTCTTTGACACTATTCGGCGTCTCTTCGCCTCCACCGATCTATCCCGCCTCAGGGGTTATACGCCTTCCACCTTCTCCTTTAATGTAGAGGGCGGAAGATGCGAGACCTGTCGCGGCGAGGGATTCGAGAAGATCGAAATGCAGTTCCTGTCGGATGTCTACACCTCTTGTGCCGAGTGCCAGGGGAGCCGCTTTCGCGAGGAGATCCTTGAAGTGAGATATCGCGGGCGCAACATCCGCCAGGTCCTGGATTTAACTGTCGCCGAGGCAGTGGAGTTCTTCAAAGACTCTGCGGAGATCCAATACGGGCTTAGTCCCTTACGCTCCGTCGGTTTGGATTACGTCCGCTTGGGGCAGCCGCTCACCACCCTCTCGGGCGGTGAGTCGCAGCGGCTCAAACTCGCTGCTCACATGGCCAAGGCGAGAAAGTCAGGCACGCTGTTTATCTTCGACGAGCCCACCACGGGCCTGCACTTCCATGACATCGAGCGACTGCTCTGGGCCTTCAATGAACTGCTGGAGCAGGGTCACTCCATCGTCGTCATCGAACACAACATGGAGGTCATCAAGTGTGCCGACCACATCATCGATCTTGGGCCCGAGGGGGGCGATGGTGGCGGCGAGATTGTCGCCGTGGGGACGCCCGACGAGATAACCAAAGTGGCCGCCTCTCATACGGGCCGTTATCTCAAGCCTCACTTGGAAAAGGGATCCGCATCTCCCTTCGCGCCGCTTCTGGATAAGAGTTTGAGGGTTGAAGGGTTGAAGGGTCCAAGTAATGGAAAGAACGCGATTACGATTGTCGGGGCTAAAGAGCACAATCTAAAAAATATTAGTCTGGAGATCCCGCGTGATCGTTTTATCGTCATCACCGGATTGAGCGGTTCGGGAAAATCCTCCCTGGCCTTTGACATCATTTATGCCGAAGGACAACGGCGCTACATTGATAGCCTCTCTGCCTATGCGCGTCAGTTCCTTCAGATCATGGCCCGTCCCAATGTGGATCTCCTCTCCGGCATCCCCCCGACAGTAGCCATAGAGCAGCGCCTCAGCCAAGGAGGAAAGAAGTCGACCGTGGCCACGGTCACTGAGATCTACCATTACCTGAGACTCCTTTACTCTAAGGTGGGAAAACAACACTGCGTCCATTGTGGGCGTCAGATCAGATCGCTCACTAGGAGCCAGATCCTGGACCGCATCTCCCGCACCCACAGGGGAAAAGACGTCATGATCCTCAGTCCGATCGTGAGGGGACGGAAGGGATTTCATAAGGAAGTCATCACCGGCGCAAAAAAACTTGGCTACAGTAAGGCGAGGATTGACGGGGAGATGGTGGATCTCAAGTCCGTAAAGCTCATCGACGGGTTGGAGCGCTATCGGGAACACGACATTGATGTTGTGATCGGGAGGGCCAAGGCAGGGGGACGAGAGGTGGAGGGGATGGTGGAGCAAGGGTTACGCTTGGGTAACGGGGTGGTTCATCTCCTCTCGCAAGCTGGGGAGCAGATCTACAACCAACGCCTTTTCTGCCTCCACTGTGGTATTGGCTACGAACCGCTGGATCCCAGGCTCTTCTCCTTTAACAGCCGTCAGGGAGCTTGCTCGCACTGCAACGGGATGGGATTCGACTTGGAACTTGATCCAGACCTGATCATTGCCGATCCCCGTAAACCTTTATCTGAAACCGTTTCATCCCTCTCGTCCCTCTCATCCGGGAATGCAATGGATTTGAAGCGAGGCCTGCTGCGTCTATTGCGCGATCTAAAAGAAGAACATCGGATCGATGTCGAGAGGCCTTTCTCGCGCCTGACAAAAAAAGAGCAAGCCCTCGTTCTCCACGGTGGAGGGGACCACCCTCACTTTGTTGGTCTCCTTCCCTACCTTAGAGGACTCTGGGAAGGAGAGGAGAATGGCTTGAACGAGTATCTATCTCAGTTCTTGACCGAATCCACGTGTCCTGCCTGCCGCGGGAGAAGGCTCAACCTGCGCGCCCAGTCGGTTAGAGTTGATGGCCAGGCGATTTGGCAGGTCACCTCGCTATCTGTCAACGAAGCAGGGGAATATTTCCGATCCCCCCTTATAGAGAAGGGCGAGAATGGAAAGTCCGAACGGGACCAAGCCATCACAGAAAAAATCCTCAGGGAGATCCAACAGCGGCTGAATTTTCTCTCGGAAGTAGGCCTACCCTACCTAACTCTTGATCGCCGAGCCGACACACTCTCAGGCGGAGAAGCCCAACGAATCCGCCTGGCGGCCCAGCTCGGGTCGAATCTACGGGGAGTCTGCTACATCCTTGACGAGCCCACCATCGGCCTGCACCCGCGCGACAATAGGATGCTGCTTCGTACCCTGAGGCGCCTGGAAGAGGTGGGCAACACGGTCCTGGTCGTGGAGCACGACGAAACCACCATTCAATCCGCTGACTTAATAGTGGACCTGGGACCAGGGGCAGGGGTTCATGGGGGAAACGTAGTGGCGATCGGGACACCCCAGGAGATCAGAGAGAATCCAGCCTCACCTACCGGCGCTTTCCTTAAAGCCAAAAGGAAGAGAATCTGGCCCAAGCGTCTATTCACTGCCTCTCCCTGGCTCACCATCCGCGGGGCCAAGGCAAACAACCTTAAGGGCATGGATGTCCGCTTCCCTTTAGGGGCATGGAGTTGTGTCACAGGAATATCGGGATCCGGAAAGAGCACGTTGGTGAAGGAGGTGCTCTATAAAGGCCTCAAGATGAAGCTGGGTCAATTCGCCGGCCGTCCTGGAGAGCATAGGGAAATTAGCGGGTGGGAGAGGCTTGAACGGGTCGTGGAGGTGGATCAGAGCCCCATCGGAAAGACCCCCCGTTCCATCCCTGCCTCTTATGTCGGTCTTCTTGACGAGATCCGGAGAATATTCTCCCTCACCCCGGAGGCGCGCCTGCGCGGCTATGCGCCCAGCCGCTTTTCCTTCAATGTTAAAGGGGGAAGGTGCGAGGAGTGCGCTGGACAGGGGAAGATCAGAAAGGAGATGAGCTTTCTGCCGGATGTCTTTGTCGACTGCGACGGCTGCGGCGGAAACCGGTTTAACGAAGAGACGCTGAGCATCCAATACAACGACAAAAGCATCGCCGATGTGCTCAACATGACCGTGGAAGAGGCCGTAACGTTTTTCCGCCCGTTCCCGAAAATCGCGCGACCGCTCAAGATCCTCGACGACATCGGCATGGGCTACATCACGCTCGGGCAGGCCAGCAATAGTCTCTCCGGGGGAGAAGCCCAAAGGATCAAACTCGCCTATGAACTGGGAAAAGAGTCACACGGAAAGACACTTTATGTCCTGGATGAGCCGACGACTGGCCTCCACTTTGCCGATGTGGAAAAACTCATCCATATCCTTCACCGCCTCGTAGAGATGGGCAATACCGTGATCACGATCGAGCATAATCTGGAGATCGTCAAGGAAGCGGACTATCTGGTGGATCTCGGTCCCGAGGGCGGGGAAGAGGGAGGCCGTGTAGTCGCCTGCGGTGCACCCCACGAAGTCGCAAACGACGGTAAGCAGTCCTACACCGCGCGCTACCTGCGAGACTATGTCAACCGAAACACGGAGATGGACAACCGGGCTCAGCCTGGATGGACAATTGCGGAACAAGGGTCAAGCAAAGATTCATAACTATTATGGTCTTGCTGCTCCAGGGCAAGCATGCCTCACCGCGCTCTACCACTCCGGCGGGCCAGCAAGCGGGCACGCACACCTTGAGGGTCAAAGCGTGCTTCGTTTTGTCCTCGCACTGCTTCCGCCTTCGCTTTTCGCTCTCGCAGGTAGTCCTCGACTTCGGAGGAGCGTCGGAGATAGTAGCCGATTACGTGGTAAACATCGGCTAGATCGAGTGATGGATACTGATGGGCAATTTCCTCGGCGCTTGCACCCTGGCAAAAGGCTGCGACCACAGTGTTTAATGTGACGCGGGTCTTGCCGACTCTAACAACGCCGCTTGAATCGGTTTCCAGGGTCGTTCTGGAGCAGGTCAGGCCGCCTTGCGTCTTGCTCTCCTGGCTGACTCTAACCTGATCCTGCACCCCATCGCGGACAAAATATCCATGACCGTCCCTATTCTTGGATTTCTGCCCTTTGAAAGCGCTTTATAAAGGCTTTCCCGATTGAGGCCCGTAGATTCAGCGATGTGCGTAAAGCCATAGGCCCGCGCGACGTCTCGAAGCCCCAAAAGCAAAAGGTCTGGATCATTTTCTTGGAGAATGG
>JAHFAO010000096.1:8757-12235 GCA_023250515.1 Deltaproteobacteria bacterium
GCTTTATAAAGGCTTTCCCGATTGAGGCCCGTAGATTCAGCGATGTGCGTAAAGCCATAGGCCCGCGCGACGTCTCGAAGCCCCAAAAGCAAAAGGTCTGGATCATTTTCTTGGAGAATGGCATTCAGATATCCGATTGCGTATTGCGGCTTCTTGAGCCGTTCGTCCAAACCTTCCTCGTAGGCTCTGCTCGCCGGATAAACCTTTTTATGTCTGCCTTTCATCTCAATGTCCTTTCCTTCCCGCTGATCTGCCAGCCCGTTCAGCCATTCCTGAAATACATCCTTTCCGTCCCGCGTCACATAGGTCTCGACTCTCCTCGGAACGACTTCCCGCATACCTCAAATCCGAGTGTAGCCAATTGGCTACGGCCTGTCAACGGTTTTTATAATCATGACGCTTTCGGCGGCTTTGCGGGATGTTGTCACACTTCCGCAATTGCGAAAAGGTGAAAGGGAGTCGTTTTGAGGTTTTGAAAATTCTCAAAAGGTGAAACTATCGACATGCCGAAGCCAAACCCCGGTAATATGATTAAGCGAGCACTGGTGCGGCGCCACTTCCCCCTTGACCCTGCCTGGCTGTTTTCATCCGAGCCAGCTCGTTCCAGAAAAGATTCCCGACCCCTTAAATTCCGACAAAAAGGTCTGCCTGACCCATTGATTGGGTGTCTTCTACTGCCACAATGACTCAGAGGTCAGGCCCGCTGCCCTGTTCTCTTTCTATCCTCCCTTTTACCAACAGAACAAAAAAGCCCGGCTGGGGAGAGCCAGTCCTACCAATGATGCAGAATCCAAGATGTGACCGGGTCGGGGGACCCAGCCGAAGTTATTTCCGAGTAAAATAGGGCAAATTTATAGGGAAGGCAACAGGAAGAAAGACAGGGCAAAGCCAATGGGCAAGGAGAAGATTGAAGGGTTCAAGGGCGAGGACAAGGGTCAAGGCAAGAGGCGGATCGTGCTCACGGAAGTTCCGCGTCTCGCGAGCCGGATAAGGGGTCGGGGGGTCTTTTACGGCGGGAAAGCCATCCATACGATAGAACTGGTGAGTCATGTCGCGCCGTCCTCGCGTTCTCACCCCTTCGATACGGCCCTTCGGGCCTACTCAGGACAGGCCCTTCGACTTCTCTCAGGACAGGCGGTGGAGATCCAGGAAGCTACGAGCAAGCCTGACATACGCGTTGCCGAATATTGTCTGGTGGTCAATCATCTGATTTTATGGCTGCGGGGAGATAGACAGCGCTCCGAGGTCATGCCGTGGGTTACGTGAAAAGACTCCTTTAAATTTCTCTGATGGTAAACATGTCTGGTATCAAGCGGCTGAGATGCTTCGATGGTAGACCCATACTGCTCTTCCCGTCAAATGAAGTAGCCCTGGCCGCTGATAAGGGGCGCCAGTAGCCGCTTGCGGTTCTCGAAGCTGGGCTACCATCTAGCCCTCGTGGGCAATTTTTGTGCTCTCGGTGTCGGCACATGAAAAGGAACTTCCTATCATTTGGTAGTGGGTCATTTTGAAATTGATTGTCAAAACCCAGAGCGGTGTGTTAATGAGAATCATCACTTACTGAAATATTGGCAAATGCAAACGGTTTTAGCACCCACGTTAATTGATAGAAGCGATTGTAATCCCCCAGCAGTTTATAGAATAATGACGCCATGCTTTTCTGGAAAAATCACTAACTACTCTGCCGTAAGCAGTGGTATAAATAGTTGGTCAATACCAGGAGTAACTCCCGCTGTTCCAACAGGTATATGGGCGCAAAATAGTCGTATGCTGGGAGTTAGAAATTCTGAAGTTTTGCCCCCGAATCCCCCAATAAGCGGGAGCAATAGCATCATTTACCCAGCTACTGTCCCATTAGCAGGCGGGGGGATGTCGGTTCTACCCGTACTTGTAACCACGCTACTTCCAAATCACCGAGTACCGAGAAGAAATGGGGGTACGGGGACAAATGTGGACTGTTGGTTTTCCCTTGAAAGAAATGTTATTATAGGTTCTGCAAACTTGAGAATTTACTTTGATTTGGGCGATAATAACAACTATATAACACATGGTGTTATCGAACCCGCGATGCCAATGCCTCCAGTAAATTATGTTAATTTTCTTTCAGCAACTGCGTCAAGCTGGATTTGCATTAATATGTAAAGTAGGAGGTTGAAATGGCCACTGGCGCATATCATAAATACAGGGCTCTGTTGAGCCAACTAAAGGACTTAATCTCTAGAGGACCCGATGATTCCCTGGAAGCTGAGGAACTAAGGGATCAAATGGACCCTCTATGGTTTCAGCTCTCAGAGAGTGAAAGGGCTGAAATTAACAAGAATGTAAAGCTCCCCAAGGTTGCTTAACTGGATCCAACACCAAAGACTCCTTTAAATTTCCCGTTGGTTGCTAACAAAAAGGCGGAATAAGGGGTCGGGAGTCTTTTATGACGGGAAAGCCATTCATACGATAGAAGCGGTGAGTCATGTTGCGCCGTCCTCGCGTTCTCACCGATGGATCTCCAAGAAGCCACGAGCTAGCCTGCCTGTGCGTTGCACGCAGACAGGCCTGGCATCCGCGTTGCCGAATATTGTCCGGTGATCAATCGGTGGCATCTGCCTTTTTGGCCGCGGGGAGACCTGTCTGCGTGTCCTCACAGGCAGGTAGACAGCGCTCCGAGGTCATGCTGTGGGTTATGTGAAAAGACTCCTTTCAATTTCCCCGGGAATCATGCAGGAGGTTGCACGTTGAGCACTCTGATCAAATCGTCACCGTCGCCACGCTCTACTACGAGACTTCGGTTTCTGCCGCTTGGTGGTTTTTGCTGAAGATTTATAGGTAGAAACCAAAATCGCCCGGCGACCCACTGGCGGGGGGCCGAAATTAGCGTTGAAGAAAAATTATAAATCACGAGAATGCCCCTCGTTCGAGTAGGATTTTGGTCCATGTAACTTTGCAGCTGAACGAGATCGCTTTTGATCGTCTTCTCACTTACCCGAGCAGTGTTTTTATACACTTTGGCTTCAATGATATAGCCCTCGTCAGGTAAATTAGCCAAGAGATCGGTCTCGGATCTTCCAAATTTTGTCCCGACCGTGAAGATACCCCGTTCCAGCAAAAACCGGCAGAGTTCTTTCTGCAAACGGAGCTCGTGTTTCCGTGACAATGCTTTAATGTTGTCTGGTGCCATTACCTCAGCGCCCAGCTTGTACTGAGTCAGGGCCCTTTCCACTGGGGACTCATATGTCAGGAAGGAATCAACGGCTCTGATGATCTTTTTGAGTTCATAAATAATTAAACGTTCGGCATTACGGTCGGCGCGCGTAACCTTAGAGGCAACCCCTTGATATTCTTTGCTATCGAGAAACGACTCCCCGCCGCTAACCGAACTTCCACGCTCGAAAATTATTTTTAGGCATTTTTGGCTTGTTGGCGGGACATAAGTCCTTGTTTTTCAAATAAAGGGTTTATGGGAACGGCAAAATAGTGACGAATGATT
>JAHFAO010000241.1 GCA_023250515.1 Deltaproteobacteria bacterium
GTCCACCACATCGCTGATAAACAGCGCCAGGTGTCCTTCAGGAAGCCAGTCGCGAAGTGCAGGGGGCAACAGATAGAGTTGATCGGGGTTATGGGCTTGAATGTTTTCATGCCCGCCAATATAGTCCCAATGAAATTTTTGTCCACAAAATTATTTCGTGCGGACCACTTAGAACTTTCTCCGACAGGCTCCTAGGCTAGCTGGCTATAGCTTGAGACACTGGAAATCCCACCTTTTCTAAAGCCGTAGACCGTGATAGTGATTGTGGGGGGAGATGATTGGGGAATTGGGAAAAAAAGTAGCTGTGGTGACAGGGGCAGCTCGCGGGATTGGTCAGACCATTGCTTTGGCGTATAGTCGCGAGGGAGCAAAGCTATCTCTATGGGATGTGGATGTGGAAGGGTTGGATCGAACAGCCAGGGAAATCAGGGTGTCTGGAGGAACGGCTTTAGCGCTTAAAACGGATGTTACCCGTCTCGGCGAAATCGACGCGTCGGTAAGAGCGACGTTAGAGCGTTTCAATCAAATCGACGATTTGGTTAATTCTGCCGCGTTGAAGATGTCTTTCATCGTCCCGCGCGATCGGCGCTCCACCTATCATTTCTGGGAGATCGACCCGGATCGTTGGCGAAATTTACTCGATGTTAATCTTACGGGCGTGTTTCTCTGTTGCCAGCGCGTCGCTCAAGAGATGGTGGAGCGCCGAACAGGATCGATCATCAACATTACAACTGGCAACGAAACCAAGCTGCGCCGCGGCTACTCTCCTTATGGTGCTTCCAAGGCGGCCGTGGAGGCCTTTAGTTTGTCCATTGCCAAGGAGCTCAAGCCCTACAGCGTAAGAGTTAATCTGCTTCAACCTGGGGGCGCGGTGAACTTGCGAGGGCAGACTGATCCCTCGCTTCTGCCCTACGACGTGATTGTACCGGCGGCACTCTTTTTGGCATCAGATGAGTCCCGAGACTCCTATGGCGAGATGCTGGTAGCTAAGGACTGGCAACCGAGATAGTGCCCCTGTAACCCAAGGGTGTCAGATCGAAAAAATCATGCACGGTGTAGAAAGGATTAGTCATGGATTGGAAAGACCCGGACATGTTTGAGTCGGCGGAGCACGGCAACAAACCCTTCGCTATTCGAGTTCCTGCTTTGGTAGTCAGTCGCGGGGCTGGCGATAGGATCAACTTTCTTACGGCTATGTGGTTTACGCCCACGGGTTTTGAGCCGTCCCGCTTGGTCGTCGCCATACTCAAAAGGACGCTAACCTACAAGCTGCTGCTTGAGAGAGGGGAATTCGTCATGAGCGCACCGACCGACAAGATGATGGAAGTCGTGGTCTTCGCCGGTTATATCTCAGGCTATGATGTCGACAAGTGGAAGGCCACGGGCCTCACTCCGGTTATGCCTTCAAGGGTGTCCGTGCCCTTAATCGGTGAGGCCATTGGGAATGTGGAATACCAGGTGATTCAGCAGATTCCCTTTGATGACGAGACGGACCTGTTCGTAGGCGAAGCATTGGCGACCCACGTGAAGAAAGGGGCGATGGAAGGTGAACTCTATCGCGAGGATTCCAATCCTCTCCTATACATGGGCACAAAGTATGACTCCCAAGGCAAATCTTTAGGCAAGTTCTATACTCACATCGGAGTGGTCGAAAAGGCCGACTATGACTGTCCATTGCTGAAGGAATACCTTCGTTGGGAAAAGAGAAGATAGGAAGATCCGTCTATGCCCTTGTTGCTGACGCGGCAAGAAGTCGAGCCACTAATTGACCTCGCGAGAGCCATCGAAATGACGGAGGCAGTTTTTCAGCAGCAAGCCCGGGGAGAGGTTGCGGCGCACGCACCTTATCACATTGAGCTCGGCGGCGAGAAGGCTTTGCGCGTCGTGTCGGGTGCCCTTTTGGGTACCAACAACAAGGCAGTGTTGAGGGCAGGGCCGAGTTACGGCCTTGGTGGAAACCGAATGTATGCACTCCTCTTCGACGCCAGGGAAGGGGATCTCCTCTCTGTGATGGGTTATCCCTTTGGAACTTTGAGGACAGCGGCTACTGTTGCGCTGGCTGTGCGTTATATGGCCAGGAAAGATGCTAGGAGAGTTGGTATTTTCGGTGTGGGCAGAAACGCCTTGGGTCTTTTGAAAGGGATCGCCTCTGTGCGATCGCTGGATAAGGTCGTTGTCTTTAGCCGGGACAGTCAGAGAAGAAAGGATTTTAGTCACACCACAGCCCAATCCCTTAAGATAGAGGTGCGGCCTGCTGCCACAGCCGAGGAAGCAGTCCAAGGAATGGATATCGTACTGACCGCGACTAACTCCCTTTCTCCCGTATTTGCAGAGAGCCGGGTCGAACCCGGCATGCATATTAGCAGTATGGGAAAACCCACCGAGCTCGATTGGAGAATTTTCCAGAAAGCTGACCGGATCGTCGTAGGGAGTAAGCACCACGAGCAGAACTATCATGACCGTTCGGCCCCGTTGCCCCTTTTGCAGCTCACGGATGAGAGAAAACTCACCTGGGATGAGATTCATGAATTGGGCGATCTGGTCGCCGGTCGTGTTCCTGGAAGGGCGGATCAAAATGAGATCACGGTTTTTAGAGAGTCCCAGGGTGGATTTGGAGACGTTGCGTTCACCGCGTGGGTTTATGAGGAGGCCTTACGAAAAGGTCTGGGCCGTGAGGTGACTCTTTAAGATTTTTTTATGGCATTGATCCTTACTACAGAAGACCTAAAGGCCCTCGATCCCCCCATGAGCAGGGCCGTAGATGTCATTGAAAGGTGCCTTCATCTTCAAGCTTTGGGAGATTTAACCAATCACCCGCGTGTTCATCTGCCCTATCCACCCTCGGGTGCCTCCCAAAGGAGGGCAGGCTTCGGCGACCGGACCCTGCGAATACTTCCCGCGATTGTGCCCGCATTTGACGCGGCCGGGTTCCGCGTTTATACGATAGGCCCTAGAAAAAGTAGCGAGGCCAGCGCATTACTTATCCTCTTCAGTTTTGAAGATATGACCTTGAAGGCCATTATTAACGACACTTGGCTTCACTACATCCGCACCGGGGCTCCTGCTGGGGTCGCGGCGAAGTATCTAGCGCGCTCGGAGATCGATACCGTAGGGGTTATTGGTTCGGGACGGATCGCCCGCCGGGCTGCGGAAGCGGTGGCCTGTGTGCGGAAGTTCCGTCGCATTAAGGTCTATAGCCCCAACCTCGAACACCGCCTTAATTACGCCAAAGAGATAGGCGAGCTGCTTAACGTCGAGGTGGAAGCGCACGAAAATCCCATGTCAGTAGCGCGCGGCGCGGAGATCCTCATCACGGCAACCAATGCGCATCGCCCGGTCTACGATGGAGATTGGCTTGAGCCCGGAGTGCTCGTGATATCGTTGGCTCCGGGGGAGGTGGATGTGAAGACTCTGGAACGGGGCCAGCTATTCGCCACCTGGAAGCAGCAGGCGCTCCATGACCGGCCGCCGCGTGAACCATTCAAGACCTTGGAGGCTCAGGGCCGGCTCAGCGAGTTTGAGGAAAAATGTCATGAGCTTCATGATGTTGTTACCGGCGCTCTGCCTGGACGCGCCAATGATCAGGAAATTATCACCTGTCTTGTCCCGGCCTCAAGCGTCTGGGACCCGGCGATTGCCTCATGGGTTCATGATCTGGCTCGGGCGAAAGGGATCGGTAAAGAGGTCCCGATTTAACCGTCCGTAGCAATGGATTTTAGAGATCTCCAAGAACTCCGTTTTCTCGGCCCCGGCTTTAACTGGATGAAGATCCAGGGAGTTATTGCTGTGGGTGTGGGCGGATACGATAGTCCCCTTCCCGCGGGGACTAAGGTTGTGGTGGAGACCTACGATCCGGGCAGGGCCTGCATGGAAGGGCCTCTTTTAGTAGCTCAAGGAAAAGTTCATACGGCCATGACCACCCCTCCCTGGTTCGCCCGAATGGCAGTTGAGGGGAAAGGCTATTTCTCCTCTCCCTTGCCCTTGAGGGCCCTTGCCCGCTTCCCCCACTTTGATCAGCTTGCCTTCGCTGTCAGGAGGGAAACCGGCTTAAAAAGCCTCACGGAAATCGTCGAGAAGAGATTCCCGCTCCGGGTCTCCACCGCGCCGCCAGGACACCCCGGCCGCTGGGTCATCGAAGAGGTCTTTCGATCCCACGGGCGCAAACTGGCGGACATCGAACGCT
>JAHFAO010000097.1 GCA_023250515.1 Deltaproteobacteria bacterium
GGCACGCCGTAAATCGCTGCAAGGTCGCGGTCCAAAATAACCTTCAGGCCGCGCACGGTCACAATCATGCTGTCAATGACGTGCGTGACCTGCCTCTTCCGTTTCGGCATAACCTAATCTCTGCAAGGTCCCTTATCCGGTCGCGCAAACTGTGCCGCCTTTGCCCCCTTCAGTCCTTTGACTTCAAGCAACGCGGAAAGAGGGGCCTCCGCAACCGCGCGTAGAGACCCGAACTTCTTTAGGACTTGCCGGCCCAGTTCAACGGCGCTCGTCCCCTTCACGCCAACGCGCAGAAGGATCGCCACGAGTTCAGCATCTGTCAAAGACTGAGGCCCCAATCGCAACAATCGTTCGCGGGGTCGCTCACCCTCGGGCCAGGTTAAGATTCCTTTCGATTTTATCCTATCGCCACGTGACATATAAACAGGCGCAATCAAGTCAATTCCAAGACATAATCGCCACAAACAAACCAATGAGCAGACGGCAGCAGCGGCCTTCGCCGCCGGCCCACTTTTCAATATAGGGATCGATCTGTTTCCAGCCGCGCAGGTTGAAGTAGCCTACGCAGAAGTCGGAGCGGTGCGAGAGGCCAAGGGTTTCCTGCAGGGCGGGGAGAAGCTGTTGCTCGATGTTATCGAAGATGCGGGGCATAAGGCTCGGGTTTATCGCTGAAAAATTAGCTGGATTTTACGCAAGTTAGGGTCCGCTGACAAGCCAATAAGTACACCGGAGGCCTAACCGACTATGGCATGGAAAAGCTGTTATCCAATACGCCCCGCCCTAGGCCAGGATAAAATTCAACGACGCTTGAGTTGCAGCCTACCGCCCTGCCATCTCTTCGATGATTTTCCACTGCTCCTCGCTGACGGGCATGATCGAGAGGCGCGGCAGGCGCACAAGGTCGAAGTTTTTCAATTTTGCGCTGGCCTTCATCTCCGCGAGCGTGACCGGCCTTGCTGGCGGCGTGATTGATTGCCGTGCCCGTCTCCACCCGTTTGTTAGGCGAGGGTTGTTCGAGTCCTAGGCCACGGCGCGGTCGGCAAGCCCTCGCGATCGCTTCTCGCCTAAGAGCTTCAAACAGAGCGCGCGTATCGTCTCCAATTCGCGGTAAAACTCGCGCCGGGCCTCCTCCGCCGGCAAACACTCAAAAAGATCCGGTAACTGGACCCCACGACTCATAATCGCGTTGGCCTCCCTCCTCCGAAGATGTCTCCGGACGTAGAGGCAATTATCGGCATGGTAAAAACGTCCCACCGCTTCGGCGGGACTTAAAAGCCCGCTTGCCAGTGATTGTACGAGACCCAGATTCACGAGCGCGAAGTGTTCCAACTGCTGAGGCGGATTGCCGGGTACCTCCGAGAGAAGCATACGAGATGTAGGGCGCTGTTTCATGGAGTCACTTTTCTGGAAAAGAATTTGACACCGGCGACGCTCCCGGATTTATGTTCAAAGTAATGCACCTCTCCGACACTTCCCTGCTTGATGACCTTTTTCCACTGGCCGGCCCGCAGACGCCGCAGCTCCCGAAGTACGGCACGGTTTCGGACCGGGTACTTGAGGGTGGCACCTCGGCTTGGCGTCCAGCCCTGGGGCACCGAGCCGGACGCATAGACGTTCGGATGAAGGGTTAGAGGCATGCATGTTCCGGTAAGGTGCGAAGGAAGACGTCACAAGCAATCATACCAAAAACTGGAAGGAGACAACAACACTGGCTCCACGCGCTAATACGCCTAACAACGCCCGCCTTGCACCTTACCGTCTTGCCATCTCCTCGATGATTTTAAACTGCTCCTCGCTCACCGGCATGATCGACAGGCGCGGCAGGCGCACGAGGTCGAAGCTTTTCAATTTTGCGCTGGCCTTCATCTCCGCGAGCGTGACCGGCCGGGAAAGAGCCTTGTCCGGCTCAATCTCCACCACCTTTAGCTTGGGATCTTTTTTCGCCGGGTCGGGATAGGCCGCGCTCAACGCCCGGGCCACACCGACAGCGGCCTTCTCGTCGCCCGTGTGATAGATGAGGATCCAATCCCCCTCTTTGATGCCGGCCAGATGCTTCAATGCCAGGTTGTTCTTGACTCCGTCCCAGACCGTGCGCTTGTCTTTTTGCAATTGTTGAAACGAATAAGCACTAGGCTCAGTCTTAAAAAGCCAGCGATCAGCCATATCCCTATCCTCCTATGTGCTTATAAACCACGACCTCCCCGTGATACAACCTCCCCTTACTCCCCTATCCCTTCGCTCCAATGTACCCTCACCCTTCCCTCTCCCTATCAGGGAGAGGATAAAAGGTGAGGGTTTCCCGGTGACAAGGCTGGGGCCTACTTTACACGACAGCTTCTATAAGGAGCGACTAGATACACCTTGACTCCATGATCGTTTCCGAAGTATTCAGGCAGAGAGGTTTCAATTGACTTACCGTCGCGCACTGCTAACCCTTTCTCTCCTGATCGCGACAAGCCTGCCCTCCCATCTGCTGGGCGCGGACCGGGTCCGGGTCTCCTACTCGGCACTTAACGCCTCTCAATCGTATCTATGGGTCGCTCAGGAGCGCGGGTTTTATCCCAAGCATGGGCTCGGCGTGGAGCTGCTTTACATCAACAGTGGTTCTATGAACGTTGCCGCCTTGGTGGGCGGTAGCGTCCAGGTCGCAGGCGGTGGGCCTGTGTCAGTGGAAGCCCGCCTGCGTGGAATTAAACTGTTGATTCTCGCAAATCCACTGCCATTCCTGGCGACGAACCTGGTGACTCATCCCGAAATAAAGACGACTTCAGACTTAAAAGGTAAAGTGGGGGGCATTTCACGATTTGGCTCGTCGACAGACCAGGGATTTCGCTACCTCTTCCGAAGAGCGGGCCTGAACCTAGAGAAAGATCTTAAGCTTTTGCAACTCGGCGGCGATGCGAGCCGGTTGGCGGCTCTCAAGATAGGCAAAGTTCAGTACACTTTTCTTGGAGCGGCCGCGACTGAACAGGCTAGAGCCTTGGGGTATCGGGTCCTCGCGACAGCCCAGCAGATGGGAATCCCATTCCCATGGACTTCCGTCGTGGTGGATGAGGGTTGGCTCGGAGCCAATCGGGAGGTCGCTTACCGCAAAGGCCCTTACTGAGGCGATATGGTTCATGAAGCGAAATCGGGCAGAGGCCGAACGCATCATTGTCAAATACATGAGGCTCGACGATCCCAAACTCGCGGCTATGGAGTATGATTTCAATATTGCCCTCCTCCCCGATCTCCCCTCTCCAACCCTCGAAGGCGTGCGCCTTATCTTGGAGAACCACGCCCGAGAGAACCCTGAGGCCGGCCGCCGAGATCCCGGGGAATTCGTCGATAGCTCAATTATCGAGCGCATCAGGCGCGAGCAGTTCCTGGAAAGCCTCAACAAGTAACAACGATCAGGAGGATACGATGTCGAACCGCAAAGAGTTCAAACGAATTTTGCCTGCAGCAAATCTGCCGATGTTTCCTGACTATAGCATCGACGAGGAAGCTTATCGGAAGCACTTACGTTGGCTCATGACCTTCGACATCGGCGGCTTAGTTATTAGCGGCCACGCAGGGGAGCTGGAATCGCTAACGCCCAAGGAGAAGATCCGCGTCGCCGAGATCGCACGCTCCGAAATCCCCAGCCACCTGCCGATGGTCGTCGGCTGCACCGGGCTTAGCACCCGTGAGTTGATCGAGTGCGCGCAGGATGCGAAGGCTGCGGGAGCCGATGGGCTCCTCGTGATGCCGATCCCGCACTTTGCCTTCGGAGCGGTGGATCGGCCCGAGCTGATCGTGCCATGTTTTGAAGCGCTTGCGGAGACCGTGGACTTGCCGATGGTAGTCTTCCGATATGGGGCCAAGACAGGTCTCATGTACTCTGTGGAGGTACTGCTAAAGATCGCGGAGAAGATCCCTCAGGTCGTGGCCATCAAGGACTCCTCCTTCGATTATGAGTCAGCATGGGTCGCATTCCAGAACTTCCCGCGAAAGATCAACTTCATCGTCGCCCACGGGTCCCTCTTTTTGATCCGTTTCGCGACTTCGGACGGCGCCATCAGCTCCTTCTCTAATGTCGTGCCCGAGTACATCACCGAGCTCTTCCGTCTCGCTCATTCGGGTCAGATGCAGGCGGCGACCGCTCTCTTCAACAAGATAAGGCCGCTCTCGGACGCGATCTATCACAAGCAGCCGCTGATGCAGCACTGGGTTGTGGAGAAGGAGGCGTTGGTGGCTCGCGGGCGCTTTCCTCGAGCCGTCGTGCGGCCGCCTTTCCAACCTCTTTTACCAGAGCACATCGAAGGGATCCGCGCGGCAGTCGCAGCGGCCGGCTTGGCTCCGCTAGCGTAGTAACACGAGCTCTCTGAAAAGGTCCCGGTCCGTGCTTCGACTGGCCCGTCCTGAGCACGCCAGCCGCTCTCCTTCGACTAAGCCCAGGACGAACGGCTGGCGTGTCGAAGGGCTCAGCACGAACGGCTACTGAGAGCAATTTTGTATATTTACCCGTTCACCCTGAGCTCCGTCGAAGGGTGAAAAATGGGTTTTCCAGCGATCTCAAGAAGGCTCCTTGAAGACATAAGGGGAAACGAGTGAAGATACTTTGCGCCAGATTGTTCATAGCCTTGCTCATTGGCTCTTTGGGTTCGTCTGTCGAAGCCAAATCCGTAACCTTTGCCTATCAGACTCCCACCCTAAGCGGGACGCTGCCCCTTGTTGCAGCCGTAGAACTGGGATTTTTCGCCGCCGAGGGTTTGGAGGTGAAGCCTGTCTTCGTGCGCGGAGGACCCACGGCCATGGCGGCTGTGATCAGCGGTGACGTGGACTATACCTTGGTCGCGGGTATTCCGGCAGTGCGGGCCATCGCCCAGGGAGGGCCCGTGGTCATCGCTGGAGGATACCAGCCTTATGTGGATTACACGCTCATCGGCGCCAAAGGGATAGCCAACGTCAACGATCTCAAAGGAAAGGTAGTGGGTGTCACCGGAGCGGGCGGCATCGCCGAGTTCGCGGCGGTAGAGGGGTTGGCAAGAAAGGGCCTGATACGAGACCGGGACTACAAGATCCTTTACGGTGTCGGCAATAGCCCTGCACGCGTTCAGGCCTTGGAGGCAGGAAGAATCCAAGCCGCGCCCTTTTCTTTTACCGAAAGGATGGAGTTGGAGCACAGAGGCTTCCCGGTCCTTTTTGATATCGGCAAGGTCATGCCCAAATTCCCTTTCGTCGTCATCGTCACCAGCAGGCGAAAGGCGGAGACCGATCCTGAAGGAATCACAGCCATCTTGAGGGGAATGAAGCGGACCGTGGACTCCATAAGAACGGAAAAGGAAAGGGTGATCGCGGCGGTCCTGAAAAAAGGCACCTACGGAGATCCTAATACGATTAGAAAGGTGGTAGATCACTTCTCTGACCTTTATTCCATCTCGATCACTAAGGAGGAGATAGAAGCCGCGATAGCCGCGGCCAAACTCGATACCGAGGCGAAAAAGCTCGGAGGTCCGGAAAAATTTTTTCTTGGATCTCTCTTAGCCAAAGTGTTAGGCCAAAGCCGGTAAACCCCGTACCACGGACTTACATCCGTGGCTTTCGAGCGGTTCCGTGGTACAGGGTAAAGCAGCGACGATTCCAAAAATTGCAGTCATTCATCGAACATGATAAGGAAAGCGCGATGACTTCCTTCGCCGACTTCTGCGCCGATTTTTTAAAGAAATATTTCGACCTTCATCCCACGGAGGCCATCTACTACGGGATCGAAGGGTATGATCACTTGCTAAACGACTACAGCGACGAGGCCTACAATGAAGAAAAGGCCTTTGTGCAGGAGTCACTAAGGCGGCTGCGGCAGGTATCTGTTAAAGGACTCACTAAAGACGAAACGATCGACTACGCCCTCCTGGAAGGGCGGCTGACCATAGAGAATTATGAATTCAACAAAGAGGACTACCGCCTCAAATGGCCGGAACTCTGTCTGCCCACCTCGCACATTTACATCCTGACGGTCCGTCCCACAAAAGAGATTATAGGAAATACCGTAAGTCGGCTAGAAAGATCCCCCGGGGTGATCCAGCAGGGGATCTCGAACCTCAGCCGTCCGGAGGCCAACCCTCCACGCCTCTGGACAGGGATGGCGATCGAAGCCGCCCAAGGAGCGATAAGCTTCCTGGACAAACTCCCGGAGATTCCCAGAGTTAAAGAGGCATTGAAAGATCCACTGCGATTCAAAGTCGCCATCGAAATGGCGAAAGGAGCCATTAACGACTTTAGAGAATTCCTCGACCGCGATCTCCTTCCCCGCAGCCGCGGCTCCTATGCTGTCGGAGAGGAACATTATCATCTGCTGCTTAAAAAACGCCATTTCCTGAGCCAAGATGCTCAGGGCCTTCTGGGCCTGGGAGAAAGCCTTTTTGAAAAAACCAAAAAGGAACTGACTGCGCTGGCGGATGAGATTTCTCCGGGCAAAAGCATCAAGGAGGTCGCACTGAAAATTCAGGAAAATCATCCTTCTGCTGATGAACTTCTTGCGGTTTATCAAAAAGCGATGGAGGAGGCGCGCAACTTTGTCATCGAACAGAAGCTGGTCTCCCTCCCTCCCCAAGAGGAGCTCCGCGTCGTCCCCACCCCGGAATTCCGGCGGCACGAAATCCCCTTCGCCGCTTATCTATCCCCATCCCCAAAAGACCCCGAACAGATCGGTTATTATTACGTCACACCCGTAACCGAAGATGATCTTCTCAGAGAGCACAATTGGACCGGACTGGAGAACACATCGGTCCACGAGAGCTATCCCGGTCATCACCTGCAGTTTACGATGGCCAACTCGATTCCCGCGGCCTCCACCTTACCCCGGTTGATGAACGAGTCCTCGGTCTTCTACGAAGGATGGGCCCTGTACTGTGAGCAGCTCATGCAGGAGGAGGGCTTTCTTAAATCCAGAGAGCATCGCTTTGTCATGCTTAAGGACCGGCTCTGGCGAGCGCTTAGAATCATCATCGACGTGAAAACCCAGGCAGGAAAGATGTCCTACGATGAGGCTGCAGATCTCATGGTGCGTGAGCTCCACTTCCCGCGCGCCCAGGCACAGGCTGACCTCAATTGGTACAGCCAATCTCCCTCCATCCCCATGGGTTACGCCCTCGGCTGGTCCATCATCAATCGACTCCGCGAACAGGAGAAAAATCGAATCGGGACGCACTTCAATCTTTGCGAGTTCCACGACCGGCTTCTCAGCGCCGGCAGCATCTCCCTTCCACTGGTTGAGAAAAGACACTTCTCCCAATGACTAGCGTTACGCCAAGCGCTAAGCGCAAAGCGCCGAGCGGACCCCTTCTCGGGGCCCACATGTCTATTGCCGGAGGGGTGGACAAGGCCCTCTTAGAAGGAAAAAAAGTTGACTGTGATGTGATTCAGATCTTTACCAAGTCCTCGCGCCAATGGGCCGCCCAACCTTACACGAAAGAAGAGATCCAAAGTTTCCTGCAGAATCAAAAAGAGACAGAAATCGTCACCGTGGTCGCTCACGATTCCTACCTACTGAATCTTGGATCTCCGGATGAAGGTCTCAGGAAAAGGTCTGTCCATGCTTTTATCGATGAGATGGAACGCTGCGAGACCTTATCCATTCCTTACCTGATTGCCCACCCGGGCGCGCACATGGGTGCGGGAGAAGAAGGAGGAATCAAAACTATTGCCCGTTCGCTGGATGAAATCCACGCTGGATATTCGGGATATAATGTCAAAATCACTTTGGAAATCACTGCTGGTCAGGGAAGCAATCTAGGCTACCGCTTTGAGCAGATCCGAAGCATGATCGATGCGACGAAAGAAAGTGATCGGCTCAGGGTCTGCTTTGACACCGAGCACGCCTTTGCCGCCGGCTACGACATCCGCACAAAAGAGGGTTATGAACGGACCTTCAGTGAGTTCGATGAAATGATCGGCCTCAATCTCTTAGCCGCTTTTCATCTCAATGACTCGAAAAAAGAGTTTCACTCCAGGGTGGATCGCCACGAACATATCGGCAAGGGATACATCGGCGTGGAGGCCTTTCGGCTGCTCATGAACGACCAGCGCTTCTGGGGGATTCCTATGTGCTTAGAGACTCCCAAGGGACCGGACCTGAAAGAAGATAGAGAGAATTTAACGCTGCTTCGAAGCTTAATGGAACCTAAATGATGATCAAAATCGTCTCTTAAACAGACAGTTGAAAAAAGGATGGTCTATGCTTCGACAAACTTGTCTTGAGCGCCGTTCATCCTTCGACCTGGCCTATCCTGAGTAGCAGGCCGTTTCCTTTGAGAGCCTCAGGACGAACGGCCTGCGTATCGAAGGGCTCAGGACGAACGGTCGTAGGTGCGCATACTGACCCGATCACCCTGAGGCCCTCGAAGGGTGACTCAAGTGTTTCCAACAACCTCTTAAGGTTTGATCACAATGTCTATCGGTTGCTTCATGAAGCCCAGGTCTTTAGCTGATCCTGTCACCGTACCTTCTACCTTGTCGTCACTTGGATCGTCAGGGTTCCCCGTGTTAATGATTGTTACCCTGTTCCCCCTTTCATGTCCCACATAGAGTTGCCCGTCCGCAGTGCCCCAGATTCCGTGGGGATCACCTGTGAATGCGGGGCCCGTGAGCTCATGCACGATCTTACGCGTGGTCCGGTCCACTATCACGATCTTTCCCTCGCGATCAACACCGCCCGGCGCGCACGGCGGCGCTCCACCGATCGTGACATAGGCAAGCTTTCCGACAAACCACACGTGATTTGCACACGGTCCGATCTGCATGCCTTCCACCACCATGCTCAGGTCACGAGTCCTGAGGACTGAAAGCCTCTGGGCGCCCTTATGAACAACATAAAGCTCCTGATCATCCGGGCTGACGAGACAGAACGGTGAAAAGGCTGCAGGCACCTTCTGGTTAGCCACAACCTTGCGCGTCTTGGCGTCGATCTTATCGACCCGATCTTGTTTCCCGGCGCAGACAAAAGCGAACCGCCCGTCCGAGGTGAAGGTAATCATCGATGGGCCGTGCACGGTATTAATGGTCGCAATTTTCTTCATCCGTTCCGTCCGCCGACGCTCCATCTTAAAAAGGTCGCTTGAGCTAAGCTGTAACACATCGATGTGGCTCTCTCCTCTGACCGCCACCCAGGCCTCTCTTCCCCCTGGTCGAACCGTGGCGAGATGAGGTTCACGACCGACAGGTATATATCCCAAGACGGTGTTCTTGGCGGTATCGATGGCTACCACTGTGGCTGAAATCCGGTTAGCCACAAGAAGGGCTGCCCCGTCAGGTGTGAGCCATAGTCCGTGAGTACCTACATGGCCGTTGTAGAAGGGACTATGATGTTGTGTCTCGGCGTTGAAAGGACCATCGGGTTGGGGCGTTCCGGGGATGGCTGGATCAGAGCCAAGGCCGATTGTCGTTATAACGGAATTAGTCCTCGTATCGATGACCGAGATCGTACCGGTCGCTTCGTTTGCCACATATGCGGTACCTGCAGTCGCATCGTCGAACATTAACCCGAACGCCCCGGCCACTAGAAACGCTAGGATCACATGAATCATATGCCTTCTTCTCATCTGTACCTCCTTATTTGCTCAGATGAACAGCTCCCGACTCACTATGCCACATCCGAAAACGGCCGCCAAGGAGTATTGCTCTGCTAACCTACGGGGACGGCAATATGCGGGAAAAAATACTGAACGGCTAGGCCAATGAGATATCCCAGAATCGCGGCGCCGACTGCAATGAAAAAGAACTCCAATCCAGAGAGAAAAAGAGACCTCGCAGCCAGATATCCCTTAAAGACACCGACCGAGAATAATGTTACTGCGGCAAGAGCGATGGAAAGATAAAGGGCTGTCATCCCGGCCAAGACCAGGTAAGGAAGAAGAGGGATCAGCGCCCCGACTATAAAGGAAACTCCCATGACCAAAGCTGCCTGAAGCGGGCGATTGATCTCGGCTGTCCCCAGGCCGAAGACCTTCTCCTGAAAGGTCCTGAGAAAGGCCCTTTCTTCTTGAAAGAGAAGCTTGACGATCCCATAGCTCTGTTCTTTCTTTAACCCCTCCTGGCTTAAGGCCTTGAGCAACCCCTCCGCTGCTAGGTAAGGCTCTCGCTCGGCCAAATCTTCCGCCTCTCTAAGCTCTTTATCAAAGATCTCTTTTTCAGCACTCGATGAAAGATAAGAGCCTGCCGCCATTGAGATGGCCCCAGAGAACATCGCTGTAATACCGGTTAAAATCACAACGGTGTTACTCTCCGTCGCCCCTTGTACCCCTGCCAGCAGACCGACGGTGCTGATGAGGCCATCCTGAATCCCAAAAATAAACTCACGGATGCGTGCCCGGCTTTCGATAACCTCTTTCTTCTGCTCGATGACTCCAAGCGCCATGCGTCCGGCCTCATCTCTGCATTGCAAAATGAAAACTGCAAAGTGTAAAAGTCAAATTGCCTTTTGAATTTGCATTTTGAAATTTGCAATCTGCATTTTGCATTGTTCTTAGTATTTCAGCCCCAACTCCCCGGTCTCCTCCCCGGGTTTCCAGTCGGAAGGGCAGAGCCTCTCGGTGCGCAGGGCCTTGAGGACGCGGAGTGTTTCCTCAACGCTCCTGCCAACATTCATGTGACTAACCACAAGGTAGTTTACCTCTCCTGCAGGGTTGATAATGAAGGTCCCCCTCTCGCTCACACCTGCCGCTTCTTCCAAGACCCCATAAGCACGACTGACCTTTTTATCCGCATCGCTAAGGAGAGGGTACTCAACGCCTCCCAATTCCTTTATCCACGACCGATGCGTTTCCGGGGAGTCCACACTCACTCCAAGGATCTCTGCTTGCTCGGCGTGGAAGTCGCCTGCCATCTTGCTGAACCCGGCCACCTCGGTGGGACATATGAAAGTAAAATCTGCCGGATAAAAAAAGAGGATCAACCATTTCCCCTGATAGGATTTAAGAGAATAGTCTTTGATGGCCCCTTGATAGACACCCTTTACGGTGAAATCTGGGGCCTTCATGCCAACAGCAACCATTATTGCCTATTTCCCCTTTCCCAATATCGTAAAAATTGCACGTCGCCGGCCCGAGGAACAAGCATAACGAGGCGCGAGCCCCGAGCCGACTGAGGCGTACTTGGGGTGTACGCCGCAGGGAGAGCGAGGGGGCGATGAACGAAGTTAGGCGAAGTTCATCGCGCCGGCACTAGGGTAAATTCTGCCAGAGGGAAAACGCCTCTTTCCCCGTCTCAGAAGAGGATGAGGTGAACCACGGCTCTTGGACCTTCCCCCCTTTGAGCACGCCAAAGAAATAAATTCTTAGCATCTGCTCGACGAATTTGGCAAGAGGGAGATCGCGCTTTGGATGGTACCAGGTGTAGATCCAGTTCATCATCCCGAAGAGAGAAAAGGTCGCTGCCCGAAGATCCAACCCTTTGCCCCCCTCTTGGCTCTCCAGTTCTTCGATGAGGTCCATCAGGATCTTCACATAGCTTCGCTTCAGGACCAGGATCTTCTCTTGAAACTCCCCCGTGAGAGACTCGTCCTCATGCGCCATCACCTTCATCTCGTACATGTTGTGGAGAAAAAAGCCAAGGTGATTCTCCGCAAAGATGCGGATGCGAGAGCGTACGTCAGTCTCGGGCTTCACCGCCTTCTCCCACCTTTGCACTAAAGTCAAGAAGCACTGCTCTTGAATCAGGAAGAGGAGCTCTTCTTTGGTGCGGAAATAATAGTAGAGACCAGCCAGGCTCATGCTCGTCGCACGGGCTATGTCCCGGACTGAGGTTCTATGAAAACCCTTCTCAGCAAAGATTTTGGCAGAGGTCTTGAGAATCTGCTGGAGTTTCTCGTCGTAGTGGCGGGTGGAGGGTTCACCACGATTGGCCATGACTTATTTTCGCAAATCACCTATGGGGCGTCAACCTTGGTTTCCCCTGCCGTCCGGCTTAACTCCTCCGCAGCCCCCACAACATTCCGCAATAGCGGGTATTCCTGGTGCTCAACGCCT
>JAHFAO010000098.1 GCA_023250515.1 Deltaproteobacteria bacterium
TAATCTTCCACGCCCTCCGGGCTATCTTCTTCTCCACCTCCACTCTCGCCTTCATCCTCAAACAGACCGAACTGACCGAGCCCGCTTGGGAGGGCGAGCAGAAAAATGTATAAGTCAAACCTTCCGTGGCCACCACCGAATCCTCCTTGCGAGAAGAACAACGCCGTCGAGATCATGCCGGAAACGATAGGAAGCGATAGGACCAGCGGAAGAAGCGGTTTCATCCCTTTCTATCCGATTAGGCGAAGCCCATCTTGCGACCCCAGTTTTCGGGCTCTTTTAGGAAATCCAAGATCTGTCTGCTCGCCTCATCGCTGAAGTACTTCTTGCTGAGGCCGGTATCTAATACATCATCCCAATTCGCCAGGGTATGGAGTTGGATATCGTGCGCGGCTAGATTTTCTTTTCCCTCGTGTAAATCTAGACGATCCGAACTGTACTCGAATATGCAGAGACAATGCGTGATCTTCGCCTTTTGCGCGCGTATGCCGATGTTGAATCTGAGCTTGCTCATGCCGTCTGTGACCAGATCCTCGACCAGCAAAACCCTCTGGCCAGCTTCTAAGATGCCTTCGACCTGCTTCGTGCGGCCGTAGCCTTTGGGGTCTTTCCGCACATAGATCATCGGCTTTCTCAGTCTCTGTGAAACAAAGGCCGCATAGGGGATGCCGGCTGTTTCACCGCCTGCTACCACGTCGATGACATCCAACCCGATATCCGTTTCGGCCCTCCTTGCCAACTGTCCGACGATCTCATCTCTGACATCAGGAAAGGATAGCAACCTTCGGCAATCAATGTACACCGGTGAGATCCTACCAGAGACGAAGACAAAGGGTCGCTCCTGATAAACCTGAATCGATCCAGTCTTTAACAGCATTTCAGCAATGGCGGTCCTTGAATCCTGACTGGTTTTACTCATGCGCTCCTCCGCTAGTCGAGTAGAAACCCTATAACATAGCCCTTTTTCTTTGCCAACGGTAAAGAGACAGAGAGTTGAGACAGAGATCTAAGATGAGGGTAAATCTTTTCTCCTATCTCTTTCCCTGTCTCTGTCTGTTTTCTGTCTCTGTCCCTGTCTCTGTCTCTATCTCTTATGCCCCTTTTTCAACGGTCATTAAAGCTGCTAATATTATTTGCGGAAACCATAGGATGGGAACCCAATGGGTCACGGTTCGAGAGAGATAAAAATCAACAAGCGGCGCCTGCTGCACGATCTGAACGCCGTATCCAGGATCGGCTTGGGGGACCACGGCTCGGTGACCCGCCTGGTCTTCTCCATCAAGGAGCTAAGGAGCCGGCAACTGCTAATCCACCTGATGACTCAGGCCGGACTCGAAATCCATATCGACCGGATCGGCAACATCTTCGGGCGACTGAACGGTTCCAACCCTAGGGCGCCTGCGGTCTTGGCGGGCTCCCATTTGGATACGGTTGTCCAAGGGGGAAAATTTGACGGGCCAGTGGGTGTCATAGGTGCCTTGGAGGCAGTGAGAACTCTCAAAGAAAATAAGGTCCCTCTCTCGTCTCCGGTAGAGGTGGTATGCTTTATCGGCGAGGAGTCCAGCCGATTCGGGTTTTCGACTCTAGGGAGCAGCTTGGTCGCTGGCCAGGTGCACAAGGAAGACCTGGCAAACGCAGTGGATGCGCAGGGAACGAAACTGGAGGACATCCTTTCAAGCTTGGGCATCTATCGTGATAATCTAGCGTCCCTAAAACGCGACCCGGAAACATTGAAGGCCTATTTAGAGCTTCATATAGAGCAGGGCCCGATCCTTGAGGCGAAGAATAAGAAAATCGGGGTCGTGACGTCCATAGCGGCACCGACTCGCTTCAAAGTGGTTTTCACCGGGCAGGCAGATCATTCCGGGACGACTCCAATGGAGATGAGAAAAGATGCCCTAGTTGCCGCCGCCAACCTGATTACCTACATTGAAGAGGTTTGCTCAGAATTTTCCTCAATGGACAAGGGCAGGGTCGTTGGAACAGTGGGGGCCATGAAGATAGAACCCGGGGTCATCAACGCCATTCCCGGAAAGGCGGAACTCTCTGTCGATATTCGCAGCATTACGGCCGAGGCGAAGGAGCGGGTAGCCAACCTGGTAAGGGAGCGGGCTAGAGAAATAGCCCAGCGAAGAGAAATCACCGTGGATCTCTTGCCTATCCGGGATGAGCTTCCCGTGGCCCTCGATGAACGCCTGCTCCCTCTGATAAAAGAGATTTGCGAGGAGAAAAACGTCCCTTATGAAATTATGCCATCAGGGGCTGGCCACGATGCCATGCAAATGGCGAAGATCACTCCTGCCGGCATGATATTCATACCCAGCAAAAGAGGCATCAGCCACAGTCCCATGGAGTGGACGGACCCTGAGGATATCTGCCTGGGGGCTCAGCTCCTCTTGGAAACGATAGTCCGCGTGGCCAATGAAGAAATCTAAAAAAGCCAAAGTCCTAAACGCTCAACAGATCAAGATAAACCTCGAGCGTTTTTGCAGAGAGATCCTGAGGCAGCACAAGGGTCCCGAGCATCTGGCCTTTATCGGCATCAGAACCAGGGGCTATTATCTGGCCCAGCGACTTTGCGAGATGTTGAAAAAGGCGGGAGGTAAAGAGATACCTCTGGGTGAAATGGACATCAGCCTGTACCGGGACGATTTAAACACACTCCTTCCTAATGGCAGAGTTGACCATACACGCATTCCGTTTGATATCAACAACAAGACGATCATTCTCGTCGATGACGTTTTAAATACTGGCAGGACCGTTCGAGCCGCCGTAGACCACCTCATAGATTTGGGACGCCCAAGGGCGATCCATCTGGCTGTGCTCATCGATCGAGGCGGACGGGAATTTCCCATAGCCGCCAATTATGTCGGCAAAAAAATCAAGCTGGCCGCAGAGGGAGAGGTAAGGGTCAAGCTCAAAGAGGTGGACAAGGTTGATGAAGTCGTGATCAGCAAGTAGCGGGTGGCTACCATTCCAGGAAGAAAGAGGGTATAAGACACTTACTATGAAGATTCCGTGTGCCATATTTCGGGGAGGGACCAGCAAGCCGATCTTTTTTTTAGAGAAGGATCTCCCTCACGATGCAAAAAGGAGGGACCAGGTGGTCTTAACAGCCTTCGGCAGTCCGGATCTCCGTCAAATTGACGGCTTGGGGGGCGCAGATCCTTTGACCAGTAAAGTAGCTTACATTGGGCCCCCCACCATTCCCAATACGGACATCAACTACACTTTCGGTTATGTGGGGATTGTCGCGCCGGTGATCGATTACACCGGAAACTGTGGCAACACCTCCGCTGCTGTTGGCCCCTTCGCCCTGCTTCGCGGCTTGATCGAGCCGAAGGAGCCGGTCACCGAGGTGCGGATTTACAATACCAACACAAAAAAGGTCATCGTGGCGGAATTCCCTGTGCGTGACGGCGCATTTGACAGCGAAGGGAGTTTCCACATCGATGGCGTTCCTGGAACCGGCTCAAAGATCCTTCTTGACTTCATTGACTCCGGCGGATCTGTGACGGGCAGACTCTTACCAACAGGAAAAGTCAAGGAGGAGGTCAAGTTTCCGACCGTCGGAACGCTCACCGTTTCCATGGTGGACGCAGCGAACCCCTTTGTCTTTGTGAGGGCTGCAGATCTGGATCTTCAGGGCAACGCACCCTTGGAAGAGATCGTCGGCAACAGCGTTCTTCTCAGAAAATGCGAGGAGATCCGTTCCGTTGTGGCCGAGATCATGGGAATTGCCAAAAAAGAGGAGGCGACGCAAAAAAGCCCTGGAGTGCCCAAGATCGCTCTGGTGTCACCACCGACCTCTTATCAGACGCCAAAAGGAACCGTGGATGCCTCAGACGTTGACATCATTGCCCGGATGACCGCTTTGCAGAAGCTGCACAAGGCTTACGCCGTAACCGGTGCGGTCTGTCTCGGCGCTGCCGCCAAGATCGAAGGGACGATCGTGAACGAGATCTTTCGCCAAACCCAGCCCAACAACCCTTCTCCCGTAAGGATTGGCCACCCCTCCGGCACGATCCAGGTGGAGATCGAGACCGAGAAGAAGAACGGTCATCTAGAGCTCAGCAAGGCCGCATTGGCCCGTACTGCCCGCCTTCTGATGGACGGCTACGTTTACGTTCCGGACAAGTAAGGCTTTAGAAAAACCATTTAAGGGAATGGATTAAGGTCGGAAATGAATCTAGGCGTCTTGGCTCATGTGGGGCCAGGGACTCCCACGGGAGAATGGTTCCGGCGCTATTGGCTCGTAGTAGGAACCACAAGAGATCTCCACGACATCCCCCAGGCCATCAAGGTCCTGGGCGAAGAGCTGGTTTTTTTCCGGGATCCCAAGGGCCAATTGGGGCTTTTGGGGCTTCACTGTCCCCACCGCAGCTCTTCCCTGGAATACGGAGACATCGAGGATAGAGGGATACGATGCCCTTATCACGGCTGGCTCTTCGATGTCTCGGGCCAGTGCCTTGAGCAGCCTGCTGAGCCAAAAGGGAGCGTCTTCCATCAGAAGGTCAGGCACCTCTCCTATCCTGTGAAGGAGTTAGGCGGGCTGATCTTTGCCTATATGGGACCAGACAGGGACGATCCCCCGCCGCTTCCGAAGTACTCGCCGCTCGTAAATCACGAAGGTCAGAGAAGCATCGAGCAGACTCGATATTACGACTATAACTGGTTTAACTACATTGAAAACGGGGCAGATCCGGTTCACTTCTCCATCCTCCATCGAAGCAACCCAAACGATGGAACCTGGAGGAGTTGGTTCTTCAATTTTCATGACATCCCGTATTTTGATGCCGTGGAGACACCTTATGGCATGAAGGTGATCTCGCGGAAGCCTGGTCCCACCCCTGATACAGAATACATAGATGAGAAGAGTTTCGCCTTTCCAAGTATTTTACAAATCGGCGACACTGAGTTTACTCATTTCAAGAAGCCCGCTTCCGCGCTAATGAATGGCTCTCATAACGAGCACTTCATGTTCCTCACTCCCGACGACGACGAGCACTTTACGCTTTTCACAGTTAACTACTACACCGGTCCGGATCCTGATTTCTTTGAAAAGCTAGCTCCTTCACGCCAATTAACTACAAAAGAAGAAAAAAAGGAGTACGACCGGAGGAGGTATGCCCCCTTCCGTGGAAGTGTTCGCCTGGAAGATATGATGACCCAGGGGACTCAAGGGCTGATCGGCGAGCGGGAGGAACATCTGGCGACATCGGATCGTGGAGTCATCCTACTGCGCAAGATCATTTTGAATGCCATAGAGACCGTGCAAAGGGGCGGGCGACCCAAAGGGGTATTAACCCAAGACCAGGCAGAAAAGGTTCTCAAGATTGACTCCTTCACGGGGATCCGGAACAGAAAGGAGTAATGGAGCGATGGTTGCTCAGTGCTCCACTCCTCCAGCACTCCAATCTTATTTTTGACTATGCTCAAAACTTTTCGCGTGCTTTGCGTCACAATTCTGAGTCTTGCCTTAAGCGCTTCCGCTTCTGAAGCAGCTCCGATCCGAGTCGGCTACAGCGCCATAGGTGGTGCGATGACACCGCTGTGGGTAACTCAGGAAGGCGGATTTTTCAAAGGCGAAGGGCTAGAAGTGGAGCCGCTCTATATCGCCGGGGGATCCGTGCTCATCCAGGGGATGCTTGGGGGAGACGTCCAGTTTGCCTTTGGCCCTTCTATTCCTGTCATCCGCGCCTCCCTGAGAGGATCCCACCTGGTGCTGATAGCAAACACTGCCAATACCATGATCTTCTCGATCATAGTGCGTCCAGAGATCAAGGAACCGCCGGATCTCAAGGGTAAGAAAGTGGGGGTTACGCGTCTTGGCGGCTCGACTGAAGTGGCGCTGGATTTCGCATTGAAAAAGTGGGGACTACAAAAAGGACGCGATGTGACAGTTCTCCAGACTGGTGGAATGCCGGAGAGTGTAGCGGCTTTGAGTTCACGGGCTTTGGACGCCGCGGTCTTGTCGCCCCCGAATAATCTCCGGGCGATAAAGTTAGGGATGCGCGAGATGGTCGACATGGGCCAGCTAGGAATTGTCTATCTCAATTCGCCGCTATCGACGACTCGATCTCTTATCCAAGGCAACCGTGATATTGTGCTACGATTTCTCCGGGCCTTTAACCGAGGGCTCCATCGTCTACGCAACGATAAGGAGTTCAGCATTAAGGTCCTCGCTAAATATACCAAAACAACGGACTCCGAAATTCTAAATGGGCTTCACCAGATCTACGGCGTGCGCAACGCAGGGGACCTAATCCCCTATGTCCGGCTGGAGGGGGTAGAGGAAATTCTAAAGAGCATCGATGTCAAAGATGCCCGAGAAGCAAAACCAATCGACTTTATCGACAACAGCCTTCTTAAGGAACTAGAGCAGAGCGGTTTTTTTCGCCAGCTCTACCGCTAGGGGGCGGATTCCTGCAATGAAAATCATCGTCGCGGGAGGTGCTGGGACAGTCGGGCAATACGCAATAAGGGAATTCCTGGGTCACGGCCACGAGGTTTTATGCATCGATACAACCACGCCCGCCGAAAATACCTGCCGCTCACTGGTTATCGATTTGCGGGAGACAAAGAGTCTCTATTCAGCTTTCCAAGACGCCGACGCAGTCGTTCATCTTGCGCGGAAACGTTTTCCTTATACGGCAAATGGCTTTGATCCTGCGAGCCGGGTCTGGAAGACTCCAGAGATCGCGGAAGACGCCGAAAGATTTAACCACAATGTCGCTATTACTTATAATCTCCTTGCCGCCTCACTGCACGCAGGAGTAAGGAAAATCATTTCCGGATCGAGCCTCGCCGTCTACGGGCTTTACTATCCCAGTCATCCATTTTTCCCTGACTATCTTCCAATCGATGAACATCACCCGTTGAAACCACAAGATCCTTATGGGATATCCAAGCTCATCGGAGAAGAGCTATGCGATGCATTTGCACGAAAAAGTAGTATGCAAATTGCTAGCCTCCGCTTCGCCGGTATTGCCACAGGGGCTGATTACCCTAAGCTGGTGGAAAGACAAAAAGACCCGCTCTGTCGCGGAACAGGCGCTTTGTGGACCTATGTCGACGTGAGAGACGCCGCCACAGCCTGCCGGCTGGCCCTCGAGAAGCATTTCCAGGGCCACCAGGCGTTTAACATCTGCGCCCCAACTACGATCATGAACGTCCCCACGCAGGATCTCGTCCGAGAGTATCTTCCTCAAGTGAAGCGGATGAGGTCTGGGCTTGAGGGAAATTGGAGCGGCTATGATACGAGTAAGGCCGAAGCCGTGTTAGGTTTCCGGGCCGAGCATCTCTTGAAGAATTGAAGTAGTGCCCCGGGGCCTTTTCTGCCCGTCTCCGTTCAGCACCAGACAGCCCGGCGAACCCGCATACGAGGCTCTACTTCGAAAAGTGTGGTTGCAAGGTGAAGCGGAGGGGACCTGCCCCTCAGCGGGAGCCGATGGGCCTCTGCTTCTCTGCCCCCAACTACTTAACCTGATCTGCCCGTCCCCTATGAGTTGGTTCAGTGTCGGACGTCTCCCTTGCTTCGGGACAGGTTTCCTCCGCCTGGGGTCTTGCAGGGTCTCCGAGGGGGGAAGCCTGAAGGCCTGAGGCACAGGAGCGAGGAGGTAGGAGCAGGCCCTGACATAGGGAGAAACCACCCCAGGGGAGGACGGCGTGGAGGTCCTCAAGGTACAGGTCTATTGACTCAGGCCGGAAGGCTTTCCTCCCGAGGAAAGATCACACTTTCTAACGGAGGACCTGCATAAGATTGACATAATCGTAAGTTGGTCCTATGTTCCACTAAAAATTCCACAGAGGAGGAAAAAATGATTGAAGGGGCTTTTGATCCAAGATGGAAAGAGTATGGAGCGGAAGAGTGGGCCGACGCGATGGTCGCTTCCATGAAGCTGGGCGGGGTGGAGTATCTGTTTTTTGTCTCAGGCTCGGAAATTGCCTTTTACCAAGAGAGTGTAGCCAAGGCGCAAGAAAGAGGCTGGCCCGCACCCCGCCTGATCACGATTACACATGAAGGGGAGGCTCTAAATGCGGCTTTGGGCTACACGATGATTTCCGGCCAACCCTCGGCCACCGCGGTCCATGTAGATGTGGGAACATTTAACTATGGCGGGGCACTGCATACAGCATGGCGCGGCGGGTATCCAGTCTTGATTACTGCTGGGACGGGACCCCGGGCCTATCCTGGCTCGATGTTAGGCGCGCGAAACAGGCCTGTACAATGGGTCCAAGAGCCAAGAGACCAGGGCGAGATCCTGCGCCAATACACCAAGATGGACCACCGATTGGAGCATCAGGATAATCCTGGGCTTATCGTTAGCCGGCTTCTGCAGGTAGCCATGAGCGAGCCAAAGGGTCCGGTGTATCTCTCTGTGCCACGCGAAAGCGCGATGCTGAGGATGCCCGGAAAGACTCGATTTCCCACGCGCGACGAGCTTGGCATTGCGCGGCCCGCATGGCCTGACCCTGCTGACGCGCGTCGTGCGGCGGAATGGTTGATTAAAGCGGACAACCCTTGCATCTATACGGCGAAATCAGGTCGAAACCCAGATTCTGTGGTTGAGCTGGTGCGACTTGCCGAGCTGCTGGCGCTCCCTGTAATGGACACGGATCGCGCGGACCGACTGAATTTCCCAACAACCCATCCTTTGTATGGGACTGGGCCGGAGCCCAAAGATGCCGACGTTTTACTCATTCTGGAGACCCCCGTCCCGTTCATGCCACCCATGGAGGCGCCCAGCCCTGAGGCAAAGATTGTGTGGGTGGACGTGGACCCCGTGCAGTCGCGCTACAAGACGATGGAATACCATGCAGATCTTTGGCTACCGGTGGTTACCTCAACTGCGGCTCGCGCCATCCACGATGCCGCAACCAGTATGCTTACACGGAGCGACATGAGCCGCATCTCCGATCGGAGGACAAAGCTGGAGGACCGGAAGCGCGAACTTGCTGCCTCGGCTGAGAAGCTGGCTTACCAAGCCGGCCGCCGGCCTTTGCACCCTCGTTGGGTCGCCTACGAGATGGGAAAGATTCTGGAGCCAGATACCATTGTTCTTGACGAAGCGCTCAGCAATTCCGACTATGTCAATGCTTACCATCGCCGAGCAGAGCCAGGCACCTATTTCGGCAGTGGAGGGTCCTCGGGCGGTTGGGGTAGTGGAGCGGCTCTCGGAGCCAAGCTTGCCAAGCCGGAGAGTGACGTGATCCTTGCCACAGGAGACGGATTTTTCTTGTTTGGAAGTCCGGTCTCTGCCCTCTGGTGCTCGGCCCATTACAAGGCCCCGTTCTTAACCGTGGTGTTCGTCAATCGCTCTTACAGCACCGGCACGACTGGCCTTAAGAGAACCTATCCCCACGGGGTGGTTGCGCGGACGGGCAACTACGAGGGTGGTCTGTTTGATCCCCCGCCTGACTTTGCCAGGATCGCAGAGTCTGTGAACGGATACGGCGAGACAGTGCGTGAGCCGGAGGATGTCGGTCCTGCTTTGAGGCGGGGAATTGATTGCGTGAGAAAGGGATCTCCCGCCATCATTGCGGTCACCTTGCCCACTCTTGTAGAAGAGATGAGCTTAAAGGAAACTCCCTAGACGACTCGCTGTTATGGACCTAAGGCAATTTCTCACCAGACTCGAGGAGGAAGGAGAACTCAAGAGAGTCAAGACCGAGGTCGATCCCAAACACGAGCTTGGGGCGATCTGTAAAATCCTGAACGAGCGGGCCAACAGTCCAGCCTTGCTCTTTGAGAAAGTCAAAGGCTCAACCATCCCCGTGGTCGGCCAACTTCTGGCCAGTGACAAGAGAGTGGCCATGGCCCTTGGGCTTTCGCAGGAAAACGTCTTTGAAGAAACGGTCCAGAGGGCGGGTCATCCTATTTCGCCGAGGCTTGTCGCCAAAGGCCCGTGCCAAGAGGTCATCATGGAAGGGAGCGAGGTCGACTTGACCAAACTTCCGATCTGCACCAATAACCCTCATGATGGCGGCCCCTTCATTACAGCCGGGCATGTTCTCCTCAAAGACGAAGAATATGGCAGAAACCTTTCCATCTACCGGATGATGTTGGTGTCAAAGAATGAGTTGACTCTTAGATTCACACCCGGTCATGACGGCTATGATTTTTTTAAGAATGCGGAAAAAAGAGGGCAGAAAAAGCTTGAGGTGGCGGTGGCCATTGGAGTGCCTGCCTCAGTCTACGTGGCGTCTCAGTTTGAGCCGCGCATCGGTGTCTATGAATTGGAATTTGCCGGCGGACTAGTCGGTAGACCCATAGATGTGGTGAAATGCCGCACGGTCGATCTCGAAGTCCCAGCCGAAGCTGAAATCATCCTAGAAGGCGAGCTGGCTATTCCGCCTAGGACCTCTGCCGAAGGACCTTTTGGTGAATTTTGCGGCTACACAACCGAGGTGGTACCCGATGAAAGGGTGATGCTTATCAAGGCAGTGACTCATAGACGAAATCCCGTTTACCACAACATTTGGCTCGGAAAGCCGCCGCATGAGCATCTCTACGTGGACGCGTTGACCTATGCCGTAGCCGCGTACCTAGAACTCAAACCCGTCTACCCCGCAATCAAGAAGGCTTACGCCCCTCCGTGGGGAGTCTCCATCGTTTTGATCCTGCAGGTCGAGAAGCGGCTTAAGAGACCGGGGCTGATCGACCAAATCCTTGCCGCCTCGCTTTACACGAGAAGCGGCAAATGGAAACATGTCTTTGTAGTGGACGAAGACGTCAATATCTACGACCCGAACGAGATTCTTTGGGCCTTGACGACCAGGTTTCAGCCAGCGTCAGATATGTTTATCATCCCTAAAGGGATCACGAGCAGGCTTGAGCCTTCCGCCGACTCCGATGGCGTGACTTCAAAACTCATGGCCGATCTGACGATCAAGAAAAACTTTCGCGGTGAAGTGGCCGAACCGACCGGCGAGATGAGAGAAAGGATCTTAAAGAGGTGGGCTGAATATGGGTTTTGAACCTCGAGGAATAAGTTTATCAAAGCGTGAGATGGAAGTATGACTCGCGCAAAGGCGCAAAGGACGCCAAGGAAGAAGAGAAGAATCGACTCTTTGCGGTCTTGGCGTCTTGGCGCGATGATTAAAAAGGGTGGTGCGACGGTTTTTGTCACAGCGGTTGGCAGTATGAAGTGTTAGAGATAAATTCTCAGATTTCGGTGTGTAAGAATCTAAAATTTGTTTTGGTGGGCGCTTTGCTCTTGGCCCTTAGCGTTCCCGCGGGGGCGCAGCAGTCGAAGAAAGCCCCCCGGATAGGATACCTAACTGCTGCCTCCCTTTCCGCTGCCTCGTTCCGCACCGAGCCATTCCGGCAGGGTCTGCGCGAGCTTGGGTACGCGGAGGGAAAGAACATTATCATTGAATACCGATATGCGGAGGGGAAGGTCGATCGGCTCCCCGCACTTGCGGCCGAGCTGGTGCGTCTCAAAGTAGACGTCATCGTCACGGGCGGTCCGACAGTAACCCGTGCCGCCAAGGAAGCAACTGCTACGATTCCGATTGTCATGACGCAGGATAGCGATCCTGTTGGAACCGGTTTTGTCGCCAGCCTTGCGCGGCCTGGCGGAAACATTACTGGATTGTCCACGCTTGCCCCGGAGCTAAGCGGAAAACGACTGGAGCTTCTGAAGGAGATCGTTCCTAGGCTCTCGCGCGTGGCCGTCTTCGGGACTTCGACCCAACCGGGCTACGCACAAGTGTTAAGAGAGGTGGAACTCGCCGCAGGGGCGTTCGGGGTAAAGCTTCAATATCTAGACGTCCTAAGTCCCAAGGATATTGAGCCTGCATTCCGAGCCGCCGGTAAGGGGCGGGCTGACGCGGTCCTCACGTTGACGAGCCCCGTCCTCATTGCTCAGCGAACACAGATTGCAGACCTCGCGGTAAAGAGCCGGCTCCCGGCGATATACGGCAGTCCAGAATTTGTGGAGGCCGGGGGGCTC
>JAHFAO010000099.1 GCA_023250515.1 Deltaproteobacteria bacterium
CATTCAATGACAATGTTTTTCCCTTCGATGTATCCGAGATCGCCCAACCCCTGGCGAAATCCCTCACCAACTACCCCGGACGCGCTGCCGCCAGTTAAATATCCAATCCGCGGGACTTTCTTCGGCTGCTGCGCCTGAGCTGGAAAGCAAAGCGCCAAGAGCAAAGCGCCGAGTGCAAGGCAAAAAATCTTGATACTCATAGGCTGGCCCTCACCCTAACCCTCTCCCAGAGGGCGAGGGAATTGGGGTCCGGAATCTAAAATCGGCAATCGAAAATCTAAAATCACTTGATCACCTTCTCCGCCCGCACGAGCACGTTCGGTGGAATCGTCAGGCCGATTTGTTTTGCCGTTTTCAGGCTGATCAACAACTCGAACTTCATTGGCTCCTCCACGGGCGCGTTGTGATAGGTTTCTCAACAAGGAACTAATGGAAAGTTACCTGACAAGGACCCCTTTCAATTCTAGATTTTGGATTTCAGGGACTGTAGCTCGGTCATGGTTCGCAAGGACTGAGTAAATGAGTGCTGAGGACTGAGGGTTTTGTTACTTGTTACTCAGTCCTCATGGCTCAGTCCTACTTCTTATCCTGTTTTGATCACCGAGTAAAACAAAACCATCTCCCCTTTTCTTCCCGCCGCAAAGTCGTGGGGGGTCCCTTTGGGGATATGGCAGATGGTTCCCGGTTGCAAGGCGATCCTGCGGCCGTTAATCCTCAGCCGTCCGCGCCCTCTGAGCACGTGGCAGACCACATCCTTGTCCCGGTGGTTGATCTGTTTTGGATCGGAATCTTTTCTAGACCTGAATGAGATAAGGCCGGTGCTGAAACCTTTGCCTTCCACGCAGCTCTTGTACCGGATCTCTTCGCTGATTTGTTCAAGCTTCTTAAGAGTTTCTTGGACCTTGATAATCTTCATCTGTTCGCTCTATCTCTGTCTGTTTTATTCTTTTATCGCCTCCAAGATCTCTCTAATGGCCCTTTCAGCCTCCTTATTGGGCACGCGGCAGGAGCCGACGACTCTATGTCCACCGCCGCCATGTTTTTCCATAAGGGAGCCGACATTGACCTTCGAGGTAGCGTTGAAAATGTTGTAGCCCACGGAGATCGCCGTTGTATTCGGTCTTTGACTATCGTCATTGATCTTCAAAGAGATGTTCCCTGTGGGGAAGAGGGTATACAGCAGGAAGCGGTTGCCGTCCGGTATATCCTCGATTCCGCGCAGATCCACGAAGATCACGTTGCCTTTCGGAGTGGTGCATTTCAGGAGAATTCGTTTGAGCCTTTCCTGGGAGTCGAGGATCTGCTGGCAGCGGCGTTTCACCTCGGAGTCTCTCAGGATCTCTTCCAAGGACGCGTCCCGCAGGAGCTCTATGAGTCGCATCCAGTAAGGTTCATCCTCGGCATATTTGCCATCGATGGTCATGGAAATTAAGACGTACCCTTCGGGACGAAGCACGTCTTCTTGAGTAAGCTTCCCGGCGTCGATTTTGTCTGTTTCCTCCATCAGGGCTCTAATACGCTCGGACTGTAAAATTTTTAATCGCTCTTCTCTTTTGCTTGCTGCCTTATGCGTACTGCTTTCTACCGTGGTGTAATATTCATACACTACCCGGGCCGCGCTGGGCGCGAGACGGAATCCTCCTTTTCCCGGGACAATGGCGCTATCGAAGCCCCAATCTTTATTGGTAATGTGATGGTCAAACCAAAGGCTGCAGTTGGGGTGGTAGGGGAGGTTGGCGATGATATCGCCCTTGCGGATATCCACCGCCCCGTCCTGCATAAATTTAGGCTCGACGAAGAGATAGGAGTCGATTTCCTCCATCCTGGTGATCAGGGCGCCACAGGCTAACCCATCGAAATCTGCTCGCGTAACCAATCTCATCCGCCGAGGACCTCCTTCACGGGAGTTATATGGATTCCAAAAGCAGTTGCTACCCCCTGGTGGGTTATCTTTCCTTCGTAGGTATTGAGCCCCTTAGCCAAGGCGGTGTCTTCCCTAAGAGCTTTGGGGAACCCTTTGTCCGCAATTTCCAATCCGTAAGATAGCGTCGCGTTCGTTAGGGCATAGGTGGAAGTGTAGGGCACGATTGCCGGCATATTGGCAACGCAGTAATGGACCACTTCTTCGTCTGTATAAATCGGCTTGTGATGCGTCGTCGGACGGGAGGTCTCGGCGCACCCTCCTTGATCGATTGAAATATCAACGAGGGCTGCCCCTGGTTTCATAAGCTTTACAAGGGACCGCGATAGGAGTTTTGGTGCTTTCGCCCCCGGAATCAGAACTGCGCCGATGACCAAGTCGGCATCCACTACCTCCTCCTCAATGTTGGCCCGATTGGACATGAGCGTCGTCACGTGGCCCCCCAAGATATCATGGATGTAACGGAGTTTTGAGGGGTTCACGTCAAGGATACTGACATAGGCTCCCATACCTGCGGCCACCTGGCATGCATTGGAGCCGGATATTCCCGCACCTAGGATCACTACTTTTCCGGGACGCACTCCTGAGGCGCCGCCAAGGAGAATGCCTCGGCCTCCGTTCTCCGCCTGAAGACACCATGCTCCCACTTGAAGCGCCAGCCTTCCGGCAACCTCGCTCATCGGCGTCAGAAGGGGAAGGGAGCCATCTTCTAATTGAATGGTTTCATAGGCGATGGCAGTGACTTTTTTCTTGCTGAGAGTTCGGGTCACCTCTTCGTTGGCAGCCAGATGAAGGTAGGCGAAAAGGATGAGACCGCTGCGGAGAAATTTGAATTCTGAGGGCTGTGGCTCCTTGACCTTCATCAGGAGATTGGCCTCCTGCCAGATCTCCTCTCCTGACTCCAATAGCCGAGCGCCGGCTGTCTCATAACTCCGATCGAGGATGCCGCTTCCCAGACCGGCCCCTTTTTGCACTAATACCTTGTGACCATGAGAGACAAAGGCGCTGACTCCAGTAGGAGTAACGGCGACTCGGTTTTCCTCTTCTTTAACCTCCCTAGGAACACCGATGATCATTATTTACTTAAGTACTTTAACCCACATAGAGAGTCAACGCCAATACTTTGTAAATAGACGCAAATACTTTTGGAAACTCTGGCCGTCAACGCCATACCCCCCAGGCAAGGAGAAGCCAGCCAAGAAGGAAAGCAGCACCTCCGATTGGGGTGATCGCCCCCAGCCAACGCATCCCGGTCAAGCTGAGGAGGTAGAGGCTGCCTGAGAAGATGACTGTCCCAGCCAAAAATAACCAGCCTGCTGCAACGACACTGCCATTAGGCCAGCGGGTTGAAGCCCAGGAAACGGCCAGTAGGGCAAGGGCATGATATATATGGTAACGCACACCGACTTCAAAGATATTGAACATCTCCGGCGAGAGTCTTGTCTTGAGCCCGTGCGCGGCGAAGGCCCCCAGCAGCACAGCTAAAAAGGCCGAGACCGACCCTGCGATAAAGAAAAAACGTTCCATTGTAGCAACTTTATACCAGCCCACAGATTGGCTATACAAGGTTTTTTTTGGAAATAAGCATATGAGGTTGATGTCCGTTTGCGCTTTATGTACGATACCTTATGGATCTGAAGGAGATCCAGCGCCTCATACGCGAGGGGAGGTATGAGCTCAGCCTTCACGCTCAACAGGAGAGGCTGGAGGAGAATCTGGACATTACGGAGATTGAAGATGCGGTTGTCAGCCGGGGAGAGATTCTTGAAGAGTATCCTGATGACCCCCGTGGCGAAAGCTGTCTCGTTCTAGGTTTTGCAGGAACTCGCCCGATCCATGTTGTTGTGGGATGGGCGGGAAGAAAGCGAGATGGCCAGAAAGTACTAAGGGTGATTACTGTCTACAGACCGACGTTACCCAAATGGATTGATCCAAGAACCAGAGGAGATAGACCATGACCAATTATGCCGATTGCACTTATTGTGGAGGTGAAGTAGTGGAAAAAAAGATCGACTACGACTATCGCCGTGAAAAGCACCTTATGGTTGTTAACAACGTTCCCGCTGGGGTCTGCCGCCAATGCGGTGAGAAGTACTTTAAACCTGGAGTTCTCAAGCAAATGGATGAAATCTACCACGACATCTTCGACCGCCACCAAAAACCCAAACGTACTTTGACTGTCCCTGCCGTGTCGCTGTAAAGGTTATCCCTTCCTCAAAACCCAAAGCTCACAACTTAAAACTTAACATTCAGCGAGGCAGTCTTCTATGTAAAGAGACAGAGCTTGCAGCCTATTTCGTCCGCAAGCCGCCGTCAAGTTCGTTAATGTAACTAGATTTGAATTCAATCCGGCACCGGTCATTGGTTACTCCACTCGGCGCTCAAGAAGTTTTTGCTTTTGAAGTTGACACGCTCGAACGCATAATGGGAGAATCTTTATGCTTGGCAGGCGTTGTGCCTTTTGAGGAGGCAGATATGGCGATTCTCGAGAGCGTCGTCGTGCCTAAAATTCCGTTAGAGAGGCCTCGGGGGATCTTTGACTTTGAGCTCTGATGCGCATTGCATCAATTGGCTCCATGCCGCATCATCAATTTCTACACCTTCCTTCAGATGTTTTTCCGCCTTCCTCCTTGACCTCTCACCGGGCAGAAGAATCTCTTCAAAGCCCGGGGCAGGCTTTCTCGATTTTGCAAAGGCGGTCAGCTCATCCACTTTCTCATAAAAAGATTCCAACGGCTGGAATTCTTCCACACAGAACGCCTGCAGAAATACGCCGTTAATTGCGGGCCCCCCCTTGTTCCACCACTCTCTGCCCAATCCGTTACCTGTGAGAAGTCCCCCCAGGATCTCTGTTATGAGATTAAGCCCAGAGCCTTTGTAACTTCCAAAGGGCAGGATCACACCTCTAGGTGGACCTTTGAAGGCGTTAAAATCCGTGGTGGGCCTGCCATGCCCGTCGAGCATGATGCCCTCTGCAATAACCTCTCCCTTCGCCACCTTCCTCTGGAGCTCACCCATGCTTATCGCCGCGGTCGCAAAGTCGAGAGTGATATGCCGGCCATTCTTTGCCGGGATGCCATAGGCCATTGGGTTAGTTCCGGTGACAGGTTCCATCGCGCCATAGGGAGGAATATTCCCCGACCCCACGCTGACAGCCGCCATTCCGATCATTCGATTTTCTGCAGCCAGCTCCACATAGTCTGCGAGTCGTCCCACGTGGGCTGAACGGAAAACGCAGACAATGCCTACACCATGCTCCTTAGCCTTTGTTATCGCGAGATTCATCCCTTCATAGGCGGCAACCTGGCCAATGTAATGATTCCCATCTATGACGGCTGTGGTCTTCCCTTCCCGAATAAGTTTGGGTCTTTCCTGGAGGCGTGTTAAGCCCGCCCGGATTCTAGATACATAAGAGGGGATACGAGAGATACCGTGTCCCGCATATCCATGCAAATCCGCCTTGAGAAGGAGCCTTGCGACCAGTTGGGAGTCTTCGGGGGGTACTCCGGCGGATGAGAGTAGTTTCTCCGCGAACATCAGTAGCTCATCGTGACTGAATTTTGGCAAGAATCTTCTCCTTTTGCTTTTCGCGATTGCGCTTTGTTTGGGGCCTCGGAAAAAGTGGCTGTCAGAGGGCGCTTGCCGGGAAGAAGCGCGCCAACCAATCGGATACGATGTGTGCCACGCGCGCGTTTTCTTCACCGAACATGAAGTGGTCGACTTCCGACAGCAGATGCAGCTCTGTGGGCTGCTTTGCGCGTTTGAACAACTCGATCGACTCCTCTGTCGGTGTCACCGAGTCGTTCGCGCTGTGCAAGAGCAAGAGCGGCCGCGGTGAGATTTTCCCCACCATTTCATCGGCGCGGAAATCGTACATGCTCTGAGCCGTTTCAGCGGGAAACTCCATGATTGACCCTTGACTCATGTTTCTACGCAAGCGCTCTGGGATCGGAACGATGTCAAAGCGTGGTACCATCAGCGACTTGCCCGTCCGCTCTCGATAGCGACGTCCTTCCTCTAGCATGTTGGAGAAGCGGGCCCAAGCTTCGGGGGTAGGATGCTGACGGCGGAACTTGCGCTCCCCATTGCCCCAGCCTCCAGAGGAGATGACAGCCGCAACACGAGTATCCACACCGCCAGTGTAAACAGCGACTGCTGCGCCGAAGCTGCTACCTATTAAGGCGATGCGCTTGGGATCCACATCGGGCCGACTGGCCATGTGGGTCACGGCGTTGGAGGTGTCGGCCACCTGATCAAGACAAAGAATGCGTCCATGCTCGCCTTCGCTCTCGCCGCAGCCGCGATAGTCAAAGCGCATGGTCACGTAGCCCCACTTGGCCAATTGCTCGGCAATCACTATCTGGCCATGGCCTTCTTTGTTGCCGCCAAAGCCGTGTAGCACAAGGAATACCGGGCAGCGCTTACCCGGGCTCAGATCAGGAGGGGTGTGGACTATACCAGATAGGTTCAGGCCATCTGATTTGAATGTCACGCGAGATTCCATCACTCAACTCCTTTTTTCTTTTTCGGGAATCTGGCTGCCCCACAACTCTTTCAAAAAGTCTTTAATGTATTTGTCAGCCTTCTTATCCCCACGGACCCAGGTATGGTTCTCCCTGGTAGGTATCTGACATGGGTTCGAGCACCTCTGGCCATTCCCCGGGACTGACCTTAGGCCGAACTTCCTTCGGGCGAGGCTTTCCGTCCCAGCCGACTTGCTCCATGTAGTAGTAAAGTTGCAAACAATGGCCGTCCGGATCAAAGACATGGGCCGCATAGTCGATACCCGGGTACAGCTCTGGTGGCACTTTATCGGTAACTCGAGCACCGTGGTCGCTAAGGAAGCGGACGGCGTTGCGGAGCTGCTGATAGTTTGCAAGTTGGAGCCCGAACGCCATGCAGGTGGAGTGCAGACTTAGACCCAACATCTCCCGAAGCGCAAGAGGATAGAGCGCGAGTGAATGGTGCTCGGTATTGGCGCGCATGAAAACGCAGCGATGACCCCGCCAGGTGACCTCCTCGGTCGGGATAAAACCTAGGGTATCCCGGTAGAAAGTCTCTGCGGCGGCGACGTCCTTGACAAACAGGCTTACCGGACCAATCCGAACAATCTTAAAGGGCCGGGGCAGGAGAATACCGTCCACGTCGTAGGTAGCAGGGAGCCGGTCAACATGGCGGTAGCCTGACGTGAGGTCGACTCCATCCTTCAGCGCCTGCTGCACCTCTTCAAACTCCGACATTTGAGGTAGCTCGGGCGCCTCGTCGAAGCGGCGGTTATACATAATCTTTGGCTTGCTGTGGCCGTTCCAACCAACTTGCTCAATCCCGTAGTAAAGCTCATTGGTGTGTCCGTCCGGGTCATAAATGTAGGTATGCCAGTTGGAGCCGGGCATGTCACGGCCTGAGCGCTGGATCTTAACACCTCTATCGCCGAACCATTTTATAGCGTTGCCGATCTCGCGCAGGTTCCCCACTTGCCACGTGATCTGGTTGATGGTCAATTCGGGTTTGGCTCTTGCCTCCGGATTTAGCGCCTCGCGGATACGCTTGTTGAAAATGACAAAGGCGTGGTGGTCGGTTCCGTAGCGCATAAACCACCCTCTGCGGTCCCCAAGTCCTGCGATTTGCTCCGGGCTCTTTGCGCGGCGTCCCATATCGTTGTTATCTGAGACCTTGAAACCAAGTAGCTCAGTGTAAAAGCGGACACCCTCTTCCATATTGACCATGTTGAATCCAAAGTGTCCCAGGCGTCGGATCTTGAAGGGCCGGTCGAGCAGGAGCCCGCCTACGTTGAATTTGGTTTGTGCTGAGTTCGTCATATTTTCCCTCCTTGCGGCTTAATTAGGGATAGCCGACCAATTAGCGCCACTTTCCGGAAAAGTCAATGCTTTGTATTTGCCTGAAAAATCAATCAATTTTCCCATACTTTTTTTGTTTCAAGAAAATCCCCGTCCTACGTGTAAACCGTTCCAGTGGTCGGACGTCTAAACAGACTAAGATGCCATTCTCAAATAACAAAAGAAGGAGGTCAGAAATGAAGAAAACGGTATTGGTGGCATGCAGTTTAGTGGCTATCGGGACTGCTGCGCCATTAAAGGCGCAGGAGGGCTTTTTTGATCGGGTGGGAGATCGAATCGACGAGCGTTTGGACCGCCGTGGCGAGGCGATCAACGAACGTTTGGATCGCCGAGGGGAAGCCATTAATGAGCGGCTCGATCGACGCGGAGAGGCTATCGACGAACGTTTGGATCATCGTGGCGATGCCATAAACGATCGGCTCGACGCGAGAGCGGAAAGGGCCCGCGAGCAAGGTAAGGAGCATTTGGCCGAGCGGCTGGATCGTAGAGGTGACCGGATCGAGGAGCATTTTGATCGGAAGGGCGACCGGATTGAAAATCGACTGGATCACAAAGGTAACCGGATAGAGAATCGACTGGACCGCAGGGGAGATCGGATCGAGAACCGCTTGGATCGCCGCGGCGATTGCTTCAATCGCCACCTAGACCGGCACGGCAGGGCATTCCATCATCGAAGACATCTCCATCCAAGGGCTGGCAAGTAACTCCTGGTAGAGGAAGTCGGGCACCTTGTCCTGCGCAACATCACCTCCTGGGTCAAGGTGCCTGGCCCTCTTAAGCCCTCACACCCTCAAAAAAATTCCGTTCTTTTCCCTTCCGCAATTAAAATCCCTATTGTCTCGATGATGCACTCTGGAGTATAAGGAGTGTAATCAGGCTTGCAATGTGAAGGGAGTAGCTCATGATAAAAGAATGTCATGCAGAACGGGAAGTATTCTGGCCCGATGGATGCAGGGTTGCGGTATTGTTAACCTTTGATTTTCAGGGCGGAGAGGATGTGAAACCCTTGCCAGATGGAAAGATTAACCATGAGGAGTTTACTCAGGCAGAGTATGGGCCGAAGACGGGCATATGGAGAATCTTAAGGATTCTGGAGGAAAACAAAGTCAAGGCGAGCTTTTTGACTTGTGGGGGGATTGCCGAGAGGTACCCCGAGGCGGTGCAGGCAATCGTTTCGCACGGACACGAGGTGGCGGGGCATGGATATCATCATGAGGTGGCGCGAGACTTGTCGAAGGAGGAGGAGAAGGATGTCATTAAGCGGGCAACGGAGATGATTCGGAGTAGGGCGGGAAAGCGTCCCGTAGGGTGGCGTTCTTGCACCCAGAGCCCCAACAGTTTAGAGCTTCTTATCGAGCAAGATTATCTTTGGAACAGCAACTCATTTTCTTATGATCTCCCATTTGTTTGGGAAAGTGGGGATCGAAAGCTAGTTGAGCTTCCGCGCCAGCCATTTGGTGACGGAAGGACATATGGCCATAGGGATTCGGGGAACCCAAATGACACGTTAGTAATATGGAAATCTCTCTTTGATGAATTCTATGAAGAATCAAAGAGAGCTCCCACTTTCTGTCCGTTTCAATTCCATCCCTACATCTCCAGTAGGCCGGGAAGGGCGAAGGCTTTAGCCGAGTTGATCCAGCACATGAAGAAACATAAGTGGGTCTGGTTCGCGACCGGCAGCGAAGTCGCTCAGTGGTGGCTCAAAAAGGGGTTTTCAACCGAATCTATCGAGAGATCTCCCAAGAGAGTCGCTTAGTCATTTTGACCTTTAAGCGCTTACACTTGCGAGTGTGAGAATTTATCTCTGACATTTCATACTTCCAACCGTTGCGACAAAAAACGTCGTACAACGCTTTTTAATCATCGCGCCAAGACGCCAAGACCGCAAAGAATCAATTTTTTCTCTTCTTCCTTGGCGTCCTTTGCGCCTTTGCGCGAGTCATACTGCCAACTCGTTGTAACATAAACCGTCATGAGCCCAAAATTTCAAATATCTTTGGCTAGATTTCCCTGGTTTGTTCCACATCTTGGTATCGGTTTAAGGCTCGTAAATGGCCACGCCTACTGGCTTTCCGCCGACTGGGAGATCAGGACAGGCGCTGAAAGCGACGAGGAGGTCCGTCTCGGCCTTAAGATCCACATAGGTTCCTGGTCTGGGGCGAATCGCAGTGTGTTCCATCCGTCCCGTGACGCCGTCAATCTTCATGGTCTGGTATAGATTAAAGGGGCTGGGGATATCCTCGGGAGCGATACCGTACGGCTTCAGGGCTTGAGATAAATTCTCCCAGCACCCGTGATCTGGGATCTCCTCATCCTTGAAATCTCTGTGGTAGTATTCCCTGAGCCTGCCCTCTTGCTTGGCGAGTTGAAAGCGGTAGCCGCTGCACGTCCCTTTTTGCAGGTCGTGGGTCCCTTCGCGGTAGGTGTCTTCTACGATCGTCATGAGGTGCTGGTTAGACTTGCTCATCAGCTTGTCACCGGCGCTAATGAAGATCTTCATGTTATAAACTTTGGTCCTAGCCTGATCGAAGCGCTCCCGCAGATTTTGTATGCTGAAAGCGACGAAGTCCACTGTGGTAGTGCCTGAAATGCGAATGACTTGTCCCTTCTTAAGCTCTCCTGCCCATCCGGTGTTGTAGGGAACTGTTTCTTCTCTTAGCTTCTTCATAGACTTAATTCCTCCTATCCATTGAGGTTAGACCTTCACTGTTCATGGCTTTTTAACACCCCCTCACCCTTTTCCTCTCCCGCGGTGGGGAGAGGGAGAATGCGAAATACCGACTGTTTCCTCTCCCTTGAGCAAGGTGAGAGTGAATAAAAGTTGAGAATCAAAAAGTGAAAAGTAAAGATCATTTCGGACCTTGGCATCTTTCCACTTCACGGTAGATGGAAGGTTGAGGCGTCGTGCTGGATCGTATTGATGAAAGCCAGCGTTAGTGGTCGGCGCGCGTTTTTTGCTAGACCAGCAAGGTGAAATACGAGATCGCTTCTTCGTAAGAAGGTTCGGTAGCCCATGCCTTCGTATTCTTTGATCTCAGGAAGGCTCTCACCATAGATAATAGCCGCTTTCGTAGCCCTTAGGGCTTGCGGGACGCTCTTGGCAAGTGGAAGCCCCTGACCGGCGTTGTTGCCGATAACCATATAATCCGCGCTATCTCTAAGATCTTTGAGAGTCTGAATAATTACTGGCAGAGAAACCTGATCCCACATCCTCATTTCTCTTTGCGTCTGCTGCGTTGTCAGAGGAACCGGGTATCCCTCCGCGACTCCATAGGTGCCACCCCGCTGGATTAACCGGGCCCAGAGGAGCGGTGGAGTGGCGACAAAATGGCCGACCGTGACTTCGTTGTCCAGGATCAGGATCCCATAATGGCCGTGAAAGAGGATTGAAAGCTCGTTGGAAATTGTCATTTAGGAAGCCAATCTCGATAGCAGCCGCTTGAGCTTCAGGGTTGACTGAAGGGCCTTTCTAAGCGCAGGGATGTTCTTCTCATCGATGATGAGCGGCGATCTTTGAAAGCGTCCACGATGATCGTAGTGACAGAAGCGGATCTCGTAGGTTCCGGCCGCCTGACCTTGCAGAAACTTTAGGAGCTGGATCGTTGGCCGGTGATACGGAGTGCCGATCTGTGCCTCTTCTTCAATGATTCCTCTTCCCCAATGTAATGAGAATGTCTTTGGCTGACGCCTTGAGCCTTTCATGATTGTACGGACTCTGTTTTCTATCGCTCCTGAAAGACCTCGTCGCCACTATAGCGGCGGATCTTATCGACGCGGATAAGGACTCCATAACCTTTCCGCTCCGGGTCCTTGTCCAGCTCATCTTTGATGGTTCGGTCCATGATCTTCTGCCGCATCTCTCCTTCCTTATAGATGGTGGCTTGGCCGTAAAAACGCCATCCGATTCTGCTTGTAACATCGAAATAGAGCATGCAGACATTCGGATTTTGTTCGATGTTGTTGGTGCTCAAAGCTCGGGAGCGGTCCCAGAACGCGATATGCTCATCATCCCAAACATACGTGCTGCCGCGAAAGCTGATATCGGGGCGGCCGTCCTTAGAAGAAGTAGCCCAAACACAATATTTCTTCTCAGCAAAAGCTTTGCTGATCCGTTCTTTCATCTCATCGGTTATTTTGATCAC
>JAHFAO010000242.1 GCA_023250515.1 Deltaproteobacteria bacterium
TTCGGTACCAACGTTGCTACCGGAGGCAAGGCAAAGGCGCCGGATCCCAGACGGGGTAAAGCGCCTTTTTTGTTTTATGAAAATCAAGGAGGGAATTTATGACGATCTCAGGCTTCGAGGATCCGTCTGATCCCAGCACCTCGCTGGATCACTCTCAGCACAAGGAATCCAGCACGGATGAAACTTTGAAACAAACGCCACAGACAACCGAGGAGATCATCGATCGCGCAGTGGAGGGCGCAGTAGCGCGCGCGGTTTTTGGAAGCGATCTGAAGCGTAGGGAGTTCTTGCGCCTCGTCAGCTCTAGTACAGCATTAGCGATCTTGAGTTCGGTATTTCCGCTCGGTGCAGCCAAAGCGCTCGCGCAGGAGAAGACCGGTCCAATTGAGAAAAAGGATCTGAAGGTTGGTTTCATTCCCATCACCTGCGCAACGCCGATCATCATGGCCGAGCCGATGGGCTTCTACAAAAAGCACGGTCTGGATGTCCAAGTTTTGAAGGCATCTGGTTGGGCCATGATCCGCGACCTCGCAATCAACAGAGAGACAGACGCCACTCATATGCTGACCCCGATGCCCATTGCGTTCACGATGGGCGTGGGCTCGCAGGCAGTGCCTTTTATTATGCCGGCGGTGGAGAATATCAACGGCCAGGCCATTACCCTCCATAAAAAACACAAAGGCGTTAAAAGCGCCAAGGAGATGAAGGGCTTTAAATTCGCTGTCCCTTTCGACTATTCCATTCACAATTTCCTCCTGCGCTATTATCTCGCCGAAGGGGGTGTCGATCCGGACAAAGAGTTCCAGATTCGTGTCATCCCTCCGCCTGAGATGGTGGCTAACCTAAAGGCGGAGAACCTGGATGGCTACCTGGCACCAGACCCCTTTAATCAGAGAGCGGTTTACGAGGACGCAGGCTTTATCTACATGCTCAGCAAAGAGATCTGGCCTGGTCATCCCTGTTGCGCCTTTGCTGCGCGCAAGGACTTTGCCGAAAAGTATCCCAACACCTATAAGGCTCTCTTCAGAGCCATTGTGGATGCTACTCAATATTCTCATAACGCAGCCAACCGTAAAGAGATCGCCAAGGCAATCTCTCCGCGCAACTACTTAAACCAGCCAGTTGAAGTGGTAGAGCAGGTTTTGACGGGCGTATTTCCCGATGGCCTGGGCAATACGCGTAATGTTCCTGACCGAATCGATTTCGATCCCTTTCCCTGGCATTCCATGGCCATTTGGATCCTCACCCAGATGAAGCGGTGGGGGTATGTCAAGGGCGATGTTGACTATCAGAAGATCGCAGAGCAGGTCTATCTCGCCTCCGAATGTCGTGAGGTCATGAAGTCTCTGGGCTATAAGGCACCGGCGCAGAACTCGACCAAACATAACTTCCTCTTGGGGAAGACCAAGGTATTCGACCCTAGCAAACCGGAAGAATACATCAAATCCTTTGCCATCCGCCGGACATAAAGGGAATTATGATGAACGGCATTGATCGGCTTTCTAAGACAAAAGAGCGGCAGAAAGTTATTATCTTCTCCTTTCTTTTTCTTCTGGTCTTTATCCTCTTCTGGCAGCTCAACACAAAACCCTCGGTAGGAGGGAAGACTGAGGGGCTTCCTGGGCCGCTTTCCGTGGCGGAGAGGGCCTGGGAAATGGTCTCAAATCCGTTTTACGATCGCGGACCGAATGATAAGGGGATAGGAGTGCAACTCATGTATAGCCTGGGCCGATTGGCTATAGGGTACAGCGCAGCCTCGATTGTGGCCATCTTTCTGGGTGTGGTCCTGGGCCTTTATCCAACCCTCTACCGTGCGGTGAACCCCTACATCCAGATCCTAAAGCCGATCTCCCCCCTAGCCTGGATGCCGCTCTTTCTCTACACCATCAAACACTCTGGTTGGGCCGCGGTTATGGTCATCTTCATGTCCTCGCTCTGGCCTACGGTGGCGAACACCGCCTTCGGGGTGAATAGCATTAAGCGCGACTACCTGAATGTCTCCTCTCTTTTGCAGCTCTCCTGGTTCAGGCGCTTCTTTAAAGTGATCCTGCCGGCGGCAGCTCCCGCGATCGTCGCGGGGCTCAGGATCTCTATCGGCAGCGCCTGGATTGCTATCGTTGCTGCGGAGATGCTTATCGGTGGAACCGGTATCGGATATTTTGTTTGGAACGAATGGAACAATTTGCAGTTGACCAGCGTGATCTTCGCCATCCTAACTGTTGGCACCGTAGGGGTCTTATTGGATGCGGGCCTTGGTCGCCTGGCAAAGAAGCTGAGCTACACAGAGTAAAAGATGCCCTTTCTTGAGATCGAGAAGGTCACGAAATACTTTCCGGGATCCAATGGGAGGGGGGATCTCTGCGTCTTTAAGGACGTCCACTTCCGCATTGAAAAGGGGGAGTTCGTGACCATGGTGGGTCACTCCGGTTGTGGCAAGACAACTCTCCTCAACATCATCGCAGGATTTGAGGCGGCCAATGAAGGGGGGATCATACTCGACGGCAAGGAGGTCACCGATCCAGGGCTGGATCGGATGGTCGTCTTTCAAAATTTTTCGCTCATGCCTTGGATGACCGCCTATGAGAATATCCGTATTGCGGTTCGGGCAGGCTATCCCAAATGGGACCGACGGCGGGTGCATGAATATGTTCAGCAATACATTGATATGGTCGGTCTCGCAGGCTCTGAGCACAAAAGGCCCGCAGCCCTCTCCGGGGGCATGCGCCAGCGAGTTGGCCTGGCCCGCGCCTTTGCGGTTCAACCCAAGGTGCTTCTCCTGGACGAGCCTTTTGCCCAGATCGATGCCTTAACCCGTGGTGTCATCCAGGAGGAGCTGATCCGCATGTGGATGGCGACAAAAAACACCGTCTTTATGGTAACTCACGATGTGGACGAAGCGATTCTCCTCTCGGATAAGATCGCGCTTATGACCGATGGTCCCGAGGCCAGGTTGGCAGAGATCTTCGAAGTGAAGATCCCTCGGCCGCGCACCCGCGAGGGCATCATTGAGAACCCGGAGTACAGGCGGATCAGGAAATACGTGATCCATTTCCTCGTTGAGGGCTCGCGAAAAATTCAGGAGCTAGGAGAGGTGCCAATGGAGCAATCAGCAGTCAGCGATCAGCTCTCAGCCAAAGCCTGAAAGCTGAGAGCTAGTGGGCAAAATCTAAAATCATAAATCGAAGAGGGAGGTAACTAAAATGGCGGTCCAAAAAGTGATTACCCGTGAAGAGGCTACGGCCAAGATCCTCGAAGCCAAGCAGACAAAGGGGCTGACCTGGGAAGAGATTGCGACAGCTGTGGGTCGGCACACGGTATGGACCACGGCTGCGCTCCTGGGGCAACATCCTATGTCGCCAGAGGAGGCCCAAAAGGCGGTCAAGGTACTTGGCCTAGGAGAGGACGTCGTATCGGCTGTTGCCGCTGCGCTGCAGGAGATTCCCATGAGGGGGTCCCTGGACAACGCTGTCCCTGTGGATTCACTTATCTACCGATTTTACGAGATCATCCAGGTTTATGGAACAACGATGAAAGCAATTATCCACGAGAAGTTTGGTGACGGAATTTTAAGCGCGATCGACTTCGAAATGGATATCCAGAAGAAGCCCGACCCCAAAGGCGACCGGGTGGTTGTGACCTTAAACGGCAAATTCTTGCCTTATAGAAAGTGGTAATGGGCGCGAGGATCGGCATCTACGTCTTTCACGGCGCCGAGGTGGTAGATTGGGCGGCGCCCTACGGCGTGATGGCTGTCGCCCGCCGCCTCGACCCGGAAATCGATGTCTTCTTGGTGGGCGATTCGCTTCAGCCGGTCGTGGGAACGGGCAACCTGATGGTCATTCCCAAATATTCTTTGGACCATCGCCCTTCTATGAGCGCGTTTGTGATTCCCGGGGGAATCGGCACGCGCACAGAGATCACCAACCAACGGCTCATCGGGTTTGTGAAAGAGTTGCCAGAGTCTACGTTGCTGGCCACTGTTTGTACGGGCTCGTGGGTTCTAGGTATCGCAGGACTTCTCGACGGTCTTCCCGCCACCTCTCGGAAGGAGGGAGACCCGAGCGAAAAGGTCGTCCCTCTGGATCGCTTGAAGCAGTACGCGCCCA
>JAHFAO010000009.1 GCA_023250515.1 Deltaproteobacteria bacterium
CATCGTCTTTAACTGCACCGCGAGTTCCATGGAAGAGGGTCTTGCGGGAGAGGCACGCGTGGTGGAGGTAATCCAGAGCGCTAGCGGCTGTCCCGCCATTACGACCGGCCAGGCAATCACTGAGGCCTTTAAGCGTCTTGAGGTCAAAAAACTCGTCCTTATAAGCCCTTATATCCAAAGAACAAACCAACATGAGGTCCACTATTTGTCTGAGGCCGGTTTTGAAGTGATTCATGAACTCGGGCTCGGACTCACTGGAGGCGATCAATACATCGCTGTCACACCCAAACGCTGGAAAGAGATCGTATGGGAAAACATCCGCCCCGAGGCCGAAGGCTATCTCTTAAGCTGCACCAATACGACCATGATTGAAGTGATTGAGGAATTGGAGCGAAGTCTCGGAAAGCCTGTTGTCACCAGCAATCAGGCTGTACTCTGGGTGTCGCTCAGAAAGTTGGGCTTCAAGCAATCTATCAAAGGCCTGGGCCGGCTTTTCGAACAAACTTAAAGGTTCCAATACCTCATAGCTAGAGGGTAGTGCCTATGAATGTCTCTCTTCTACCTTGTAGGGTTACGGCATTGAGCACTGTGCTTCTGTTCTTGCAGGTCCTAGTGGCGGTCGGGAGCATCAATGCAGCAGAGGCAAGATCATTCTGGCAAGCAGAGTGGGAGAAAGTAGTGAAGGCTGCTGAAGAAGAGGGACAGGTGAGAATTTACGCAAGCAACTCTGTAGGCAACTTGCAAGTCATATGGGACGCGTTCCAAAGGAGATATCCTAGGATTAAATTAACAGGCGCAGCCGTAGGCCGGGGCAGCGATATGGTGCCAAAACTTATGGCAGAACGCCGGGCTGGAAAGTATCTCGCTGATGTCTTCCTTGGAGCTCCCTCAGCCATTTACATCAACTTTTACCGAGCCAAGATATTAGAACCCATCCCTCCAGCATTGATTCTCCCTGAAGTCACAGACTTGTCAAAATGGTGGCAGGGCAAACACCACTATGTAGACCTGGAGAGCCAGTATATCTTCATGTATGAAAGCTCTCTTTATGGTCCACAGATTTCTTATAACACAAAGCTAGTAAAGCCGGAGGAGATCACCTCTGTCTGGGACGTCCTCCATCCGAAATGGAAGGGAAAGTTTGAAGCTGCACACATTGGGCCTACCCAGGGCTCGACTGCAATTGTTTTCCTCTATCACCATCCCCAGATTGGCCCGAAGTTTTTAGAAAAGTTGTATGGGGAAATGGATGTCACTCTGTTCGGCGATTTCCGCCAAGCGACCGACTGGTTGGCCCAAGGCAAATTTTCCCTCTGCCTTCTTTGCCGGAGAATCGACCGCGCCGCGGCCCAGGGACTTCCTGTAGCTGAACTGAATCCTTATGACTTGAAGGAAAAACCTGGCATTGGAGCAGGCAGTGGAGCCATTGGCCTGATGAACCGTCATCCCCACGCTAATGCCGCCAAAGTCTTTATCAACTGGTACTTGTCACGCGAGGGTCAAATAGCCTTTAGGCAAGCTAACACGGATGAGCACAGGAAAGCCTCTTTAAGGGAAGATCTCCTTTTAGATATTGTTCCGGAACTTGCCAGGAGAAGGCAGGATAAAGAGTATGTGTTCATTAACCGCCCGGAGTGGATGGACGAGAAGCCCATTCATGCCCTTCTTGAAAGGGTGATTAGGAAACACAAATAAATTGAAGACGGCTCTTTGCCGGTTGCTTGATAGTTGCGGAAAGCATATATATCTGAACCGGGCGGAGTCATGGAAACGATTATTTGGCTGAGGCCAACCGGGTTCGGCTTTAATGACCACCAGAGGGAAAAATGCTAGATGGTTTTAGTCACCTTGTCGTTCAGGTAACGGATCTCGAGCGCTCAGAGCCATTCTACACGGAGGTTCTAGGCCTCGATCCGGTCGGTAGAAACCTCGTCGAGGAGGAAGGGCCAAATTCACTTCTGAAAATGAACACTGGGCAAATGGTCCTTTTGGTTCAGGTCCCTAACGTAGAACCCTTTCGTCCAAACAGCGGCAGCATCCACCATGCTTGGCTCCTCACCGTGGAGCAGTACAAGCGTGCCCAGGAGAGACTTAAGGCTATAGGGGTCAATATCGAAGACAGCCGGGAGGCGTTTCGGGCCTTGGGGGAAAGGAGCATGGATGTCTACGACCCCGATGGCCACCGGTATCAGGTCCAGGCCTATGGTCCGGAGGCCTACCAGATCATCAAGTCCAGCGTCGGTAAGGTTACCTGCGGCAAGGCGGAGGAGTTCGAGGTGGGCTCGGTCACTCCCTTCAATCAGGGGATGTTCTTTCTGTTGCGACTTCAGGAAGGCTTTTTGGCGCTTTCGCGCTGGTGCTCGCACAAGAACGGCCAGATCAACTGGGAAAGAGAACATTGGCGTTTCTATTGTCCATTCCATGGCGCCACCTACAACCGCAAAGGGGAGTTCATCGGCCATATGTCGGATGTCGGCCCTTTGAGACTGCATCCGGTCTCAATTACCGAGGACGGAAACGTTGTCGTCGATACCAGCGTTGTTATTATCCGCAGAAGCTACAATCTTGATCAGATCGTCCCGGCGATCTGCGGGGCGGAGTTCTGCGCTGCCGGTGTTGAACGGGCCTAGAGGAAATTGGCGATCGTCAAAAACAGGAGGCAGAAATATGGCTGAAGTCGAGAGTTTAAGTCACAGTGCTATTTGCGTTCACGACCTAAAGGAGGCCGAGGAGTTTTATTGCAATGTTTTGGGGGCGCGTCAGGGGAGCCGCGTAAATTTTAAAACCGATGATGCCCTAAGGGGAAGATCGGTCCACGGATCGGTCATTTTAGAAGACTATCTCCTGGCGCTCATGGTGGCCCGTGACTTTATGCCTATGCCTCCTAAAGATCAGCACCGAGGGGCCCATGGTTTTCGTCATGCCTTTCGAGTGTCGCGTAGTCGTTTTGAGAAGACCATGGAGGAGCTTAAACGGCGCGATATCCCGTTTGAAGGGCCGGTTGACCACCCAGAGAAGAGTCCCTTCGGCCAGTCGATCTACTTCAAGGACCCGAGCGGCAATTTCCTCGAGATCCTCTGGCGTCGCGACGAAAACGTGAACTACCCGAAGCCCTATGTCTATGGTGTAGGGTAAAAACCGGCTCTAACGATCAGGATTGCGTTTATCAGCCATGGGCGGCCTGCAAGTTCAGGGGATCAGTCATCTCGTCATTGAAGTCTCCGACATAAAAAGGAGAGAGGAATTTTATCGCCAGGTGCTTGGCTTTGAGCCGCTCAGCGTCGATCTTGGACCGGACCATGGTCGTAATGTTCTGCTTCAAGCCGCTTCAGGCCAACTGCTTGTGCTTTCCGAGAATCGCCCACCCAGATCGCTTCCTGAGACTGGCACCCATCAGGCCTACAGAGTAATGGCTGCGGACCGGAAGGCTATATCGAGAAAGCTGGCTGCCCGCGGCATTACTGTCAAGGCTTATAAGGAAGACCGGCCCGCCGAGGAGGAGGACAACTTTTACTTTTATGATCCAGACGGTAATCGGATTCAACTCGTCGCTTACAAAACTGATTCCGAGACAGCCGGTAAGGTCCTTGGCATAGACCATGCAGTTGTTGAGTGCTGCGATCTCGAGTGGGCGGAAGACTTTTACGTGAAGGCTCTCGGCCTTCCGGTGGACCACCGTGTTGGTTGGCGCACGGCAGATCATGTGCGAGCGAAGCTGTGGGGTGAAGGGAAGGAAGAGATGGCACCCGGAACCAGACGCTGGGATCAACGCTACACGGCCATGGAACAAAAGAGGCGCCTCCCCCGTCCTAACATGCAGCTATTCGTCCGTTTCGGCGATGCTGTCCTCGGCATCTATCTCGCCTTAGAACATCGCCAAGAGCCGCCCGAGGAGCAGACGGTCGGTACACCCCGAATCGGCTTCCGTGCCAGCCGAGAGGTCATCGATGAGACCGTGAAGCTCCTCGCTCATCACCGCTTTCCCTTTCAGGGTCCGATTGAACACCCCGCGCGAGGACCGATTGCTGCGTCGCTCTATTTTAAAGACCCGGGAGGAAACTTCTTGGAATTCACTGTCCCCCGATAAAATGTAAATACCGACCGGAGGTCATGATGGCTGAACTGTATCCTTATCCCCGTTTTTCCTTGGCCGAGCGGGATCGGCGCTGGAAGGCTGTACGACAGCTTATGCGCAAGGAGCGCATCGATGTGATCGTGAGCCCCCAAAACACCGGTCATTCCACTGACTTTCAGGCCAACACGCGGTATCTGACCCACTGCGGAGGTGGAGGAGATTCTGACGTCGCCGCTGTCTTTCCCTTGGAGGGTGAAGTAACCGCCATCGCCACCTCAGCTGCCCCGCGTTGGCCTACAGTTCAGGAATGGACCAAAGATGTCCGCGAGGCGAGACGAAACTATGGGCGGGTCATCGTGGAGCGATTAAGCGAGCTTAAAGCAGAGCGCGGTCGCATCGGCATCACCGGTCTTGGCGATGTAGAGGGCACACGCACACCCGAAGGGACCATCCTTTATGGAACCTGGAAGCAGATCCGCGAGGCCTTTCCCAAAGCGGAACTTGTAGATGCTACTCCTATTCTCACCGAAGTTCGCTACGTTAAGAGCCAAGAGGAAATCGTAGTCCTGACCAAGTCCATGGAAATCGTCGAACTAGCTTATCAGGCTGAGATCGAGGCGGCTCGACCTGGGGTGAAGGACTGGGAGGTCTGGGCAGCGACCCAATATGCCCTCATGCGGAATGGGTCGGAGATACCGGTCCACTGCAACTGGGTGTCGGGAAAAAATCCCAAGCGCACGCTTACCCGCCCAAGTATGCGCATCCTTGAACGGGGTGACCTCATTATTAACGAGATCGAGGCCTCGTGGATTGGGTACCGGGCTCAGGGGGTGCAACCGGTCTTTGTCGAGGTCGCCGACCCGGTGCATCAGGAACTGATCAAAGTGCAAAGAGAGGTCTTCAACCGCGTTTGCGCCAGCTTGAAGCCCGGCATCACAGTAAAAGAGCTAGCCGAGCTCACGCAAAAAGCGGGCGCAGAGGCAGGACCTAAGTCAGGTCCCGCTGCCGGAGCAATGACGGAGCTTACCATGCACGGCCGTGGGGCGGGAGATGACGGCCCTATTGTCACCTCCCATGCACGCAGCCCCCGTCAGCTCGGCGTCGCGCTACGCGAGAACATGGTCTTTATCTGCAAGCCCTCGGCAATATCAGCAGATGGAAATTATGTTTGCACTTGGGGCGATACCGTGGTTGTCACGGCAAGAGGTGGCCGCAGGCTAGGAAAGAGAGCACACGACCTGGCAGTTTCCTAAGCCGCTTTTAGTTTCTCCTTCAAAGCGGTAAACCTCTGCTCGACGCGGACATTTTTGATCGCCATCGACAGGGCCGTTTTGCCCCCAACCAAAACCACCAGCTCTTTCCCGCGGGTCACCGCGGTATAGAGAATGCTGCGGTGGAGCATGAGATAGTGAGAGGTATGGAGGGGGATGACGACGACCGGATACTCGCTTCCCTGGCTCTTATGGATTGAGGTCGCATAGGCCAAGCTGATCTCATCGAGTTCGTCGAACGCATACGGGATTGACCTGCCATCAAAATCGACCCGAAGCTCTTCCTCTTCTTTATCGATCCCGACGACTCTTCCTAGATCCCCATTAAATACCCCCTTGTCGTAGTTATTCCTGAGCTGCATTACTTTGTCATTGAGCCGAAGCAGAGACCGTCCTCGTTCGACTGATTCGCCATCGGGATTCAGTAACTTTTGCAGCTCCTGATTGAGATGAACAGTCCCCAGAAGGCCCCGATGCATTGGGGCTAGCACCTGAACCACCCCGCTGGACTGTTTCGCGTCCACATGAAGCGAGCGTGGGATGCGTTCTTTGATAAGCTCTTTAAGTGTCTCCAGGATTTCATCCTCGCTTTCGCGGGCAATAAAAACAAAGTCGCGTTTTTCTCTCTCATGAGCAAACAGCAGGGACTGCCCTTCAAGGATCCTGTGGGCGTTGGAAACGATTAGGCTCTCTCTTGCCTGCCGGAAGATGCGCCGTAAGACCACAACAGGCACCACACCGGAGTCGATGAGGTCTCTAAGAACGCTCCCTGGCCCCACTGAGGGGAGCTGATCGACATCGCCGAGGAGGATGAGATGGCTGTGAGGTTCCACCGCCCTTAGCAGGTGATCTATTAGCTGGAGATCCACCATCGACGCCTCGTCGATGATCACGACATCGACCCCAAGCGGGTTACTCTCCCCCCGCTCGAATCGCCGGTCGCGAGGGTTGTATTCCAGAAGGCGGTGAATCGTCTTGGCCTCTTCTCCTGCCGTCTCTCCCATCCGCTTAGCCGCCCTACCGGTCGGTGCGGCGAGGGCGAACGAAACCTTGGAGCTACGAAGAAGGGCCAGCAGAGCAGTTAGAAGAGTCGTCTTCCCCGTGCCCGGACCGCCGGTGATCACCAACACCTTCTCTTGAAGGGCGCGGAGCACTGCCTCGCGCTGCTCCTCTTCGAGTAAAAAGGCTGAAGGGTTAAAGAGATCCAGGTTGGAAGGGTCCAAAAGGTTAGGATAACCTTTGTTCCCTTCGTCCTTTGCAAGCGCCGTGGCGACAGTACCTCTGTCGTTGAGCCGCTTATCCTTGGTCCCTTTATCCTTTAAGCAAGAAGTAACAGAAAGGAGTTTACGGAGGGCTGAGGCGACTCTACATTCGGCTTGATAGAGCTCTTGAGGATAGACCCTCGTCGTTCCTTCTCCAGAAGGTTCTTCCAAGACAATCTCTCTCTCCGCGGCGAGCTTCTTGATAGCGCTTTCAATGGCCTCTTCTTCAACCCCTAAAAGAGTAGAGGCGTTATTCTTCAGAAGAGCCAGCGGGACAAAGCAATGACCCTCATCGGAGAACTTTCTTAGGACATGGAGCAGCCCCGCCTGAACTCTAAGCGGGAAATCCCCGCTGATCTTCATAGTCGCGGCGATGCGATCTGCTAGGATAAACCCGACACCATAGACCTCTCGCGCAAGACAATAAGGATTCTCCTTAACCTTGGCCACCGTTTCTGATCCAAAAGCGCGGTAAATCTTAAGGGCGAGCGAGCTACCAACTCCATGCCCCTGCAGGAACACCATAACCTCTCGCAGGCCCTTCTGCTCTTCCCAAGCACGGAGGATCCTCTTTGCACGAATCTCTCCTATTCCCTCCACCTCCTGTAACCGATGGGGCTCCTCTGAGAGGACTCTTAAGGTATCAAGACCAAAGGCGGAGACGAGACGCCGGGCATAGGTAGACCCGATTCCTTTGATCAAACCTGAACCGAGGTACCTTTGAATCCCCTCCAGTGTGGCAGGCTCAAGTTTCTCCCATCGCTCCGCCTGAAACTGAAGACCGTAGCGGGGATGCACCTTCCAGAAACCGCTGACCCTGATTTCTTCACCTTCATCAATGGGAAAGATCTCGCCTACAACGGTGACCCCTTGAGTTCCATCGATCTCTAAACGGGCTACGGTGTAGTGCCCCTCCGGGTCCTGATAGGTAATTTTGGTAACTGTGCCCTGTAAGGTCGATCTCTCTTCTCTTTTCTCAGTCACGCGAAATCCTTCCTCCTCATCCTACTTCAAAGGAATAGGCCGGCGAAAGGGGAGACTTGCCTTTTCCCCATGGGAGGCATAAATTCTAGTCAATGCTCAAACCCCTTCCAAAAACTGAGGCCGTCTCCACCAAAGCCCTTTGGTGAGCCTCAAGAAATCACTATCGCTCTCCTTATGTCCCCCTTTGGAAAAGCCGTAAAGGGATGGGAGGCTTGTTTATGATTTTCGAGAGCTTATGGTTTGAAGTTATACTGATTTTTTTCCTCATCATGGCCAATGGCTTCTTTGCCGCCTCTGAGATAGCCATCATCGCTACACGCAAGACCCGGATCGATACCTTGTTGGACAAGGGAGTCCTATCGGCGGTCGCTGTGGCTAGGCTGAAGAGCGATCCGGACCGTTTCCTGGCCACCGTACAAATCGGCGTCACTCTGGTGGGGACACTCGCCTCCGCCATCGGCGGGGCTGCCGCTATTGAATTTCTCAAACCTTTGATCCAATCTCTACCCCTCCCCTTGGTGGCCGAGTGGGGAGAATCCATAGCTATCCTTTTAGTCGTCCTTCCCATTGCTTACCTTTCGCTGGTCCTGGGCGAGCTTGTTCCGAAGTCCCTGGCCTTGCGTTTTTCCGAGCGGATTGCCATTCGAGTGGCCCGTCCGATCGATTTTCTCTCTCGGCTTACCTCCTTTTTTGTGAAGATCCTTACCAATTCAAGCAATGCCGTCCTCTGGCTCTTTGGAGGAAAAAATGCTGGGGGAACGAGCTTCATATCGGAAGAGGAGGTGAAGTCCCTGATCCGCGAAGGCGCTGCTAAGGGGATCTTTAACGAGACCGAAAAAGAGCTGATCCACAGCGTCTTTGAATTTGTCGATACGCCAGTCAAAGCCGTCATGGTGCCAAGAACCGAAATCCATGCCGTCGATATCAATGCATCATCCGATGAGATCCTAAAAAGCTTTGTGGAAAGCGGCTTCTCCCGCATCCCGGTCTACGAAGAGGAGATGGACCGAGTGATCGGAATCCTTTACAACAAAGATATCTTCCGCGTTATGCATGAAAAAGGAGATTTTCGCATACGCGACCACCTCCACCCACCCTTTTTTGTCCCTAGTTCTTTACCAATCAGCCAACTCCTTAAAGAGCTTCAGAGGAGGAGGAGTGCTATAGCGATTGTGGTGAATGAGTTTGGGGAAGTCGAAGGGCTGGTCACCCTTGAGGACCTTTTGGAAGAGATCGTGGGGGAGATCCGCGATGAGTATGACCGCGAGGAACGCGGACCAGTAGAACACCTCCCTGACGGTTCCCTGGTGATTCAGGGCTCCGCCCTTCTCAAGGATCTAAAGTCAGACTACGGGCTTCCCTTCGAAGAATCGCCTGATTACCTCACGCTTGCAGGCTTTGTCCTGGCCAAGCTAAGGCGCATTCCGCGCGGTGGGGAGAGAGTGGAGCACAACGGCTATAGGCTTACGATCGTAGATATGGAGGGACGAAGGATCGTTAAGGTAAAACTCGAAGAGGCCAAAAAGAGTTAAAACGCGGTCTGCCTGGAAGTATCTTTCCGGGCCGATGCAATACAGTCGTCTTACGCTCGCAGAAATCCGTTCAAATCGTTCAAGTAGTTCAAAACGTTTTGAACCTATTGAACGTCTGGAACGTGTTGGACTTTTCCAGATTCGGTGCATCAGTCCTTCAAGATACCCCCAGGCAGACCATTCAATAACACCTGATCTCGACTTCGTTACCGTCGGGATCGAGAAAATAGACCGAGGTGGCCCTTCCCCTTGCACCCCAGCGGGAAATAGGACCTTGATGAATCGAAACGTTGTGGCCTTTTAAGTAATCGACGATCCCCGCGAAATCCTCCTTCCCGACCACCAAGCAAAAGTGATTAAGGTTGCCCTCTGCTTTCTCCACGCTTTCCTTCCGGCCGTCGGCTCCCTTTATCGGGAAGAGATCGATAATCGTATGCTCATTGATGCGAACCGAGGGGAACCCGACCTTACCCTCTTCAAACTCTTGCACCCGTTCACCCTTAAGACCCAGTACATAGGTATAGAAGGACAGCGAGCGGTCGATATCTCTGACATTGAGAACGATGTGGTCCAGCTCTGTAATCTCGATAGGTTTCATAATTCTACCCCCTTTCCTTCGTTAAGAGAGCCTGCTTCAGGCTTCTTCTCATCCATGCGTCACATCTCAAGTGTGGTTTGTATGAATCGCCTCCATCTCCTGCAAAAGCATTTTAACCTCTTGAGGTGTGCCTACGGTGATCCTGAGACTGTCCTCAAGTCCAGGATGGTCAAAATAGCGGACGAGGATCTTCCGCCTCTTCAGCTCTTCGTAAAGTCCCCTGAGATTTTGGCCCTTCTTTCGCCCCATCACAAAGTTGGCCTGCGAGGGATAGACTTGAAAGCCCATTTTTTTTAGCCCGCGGGTTAACTTCTTGCGGCTCCTTTGAATTCTACGGACATTGCGTAACATCCACGGAAGATCTTGGAGCGCCGCGGTAGCTGCGGCAAGACTTAAACAGTTTAAATTGTATGAGTCCTTGACCTTGATCATACCCGCGATGATCTCCTCGGCTGCAAAAGCAAGACCGATGCGCATGCCTGCTAAGGAAAAGGATTTGGAGAAACTCCGCAGAACGACAAGGTTAGAAAAGCTTTGTAGCAGAGAAATCGACGATACCCCTTCGGCTTCAGCAAAATCAATATAGGCCTCATCCACAACAAGGATGCCCGAGACAGACCGAGCCAGTCTTTCGATCTCTTGTAGGGAGACCAAAGTCCCCGAGGGAGAGTTGGGATTACACAGAAAGGTCAAAGCGGCCTTCTGAGAGTAAAGAGCCTCTGGGAGCGCAAAATCGGGCAGATAATCAAGTGCAACCTTGTCCCCTCCCTGAATGGCGATCAAGGTGTCATAAAGGGTGTAAGTCGGCACCGGATAGACAACCCGATTCCCTTGGCCTACAAAACAGCGCACTAAGATCGACAAGAGTTCGTCGGAGCCATTGCCTACAAGAACATTCATGGATCGCACGCCGTATGTAGTAGCCGCTATGGATCTGAGGCTATCGCTTAGAGGTTCAGGATAGAGACGTAGCGATCGGTTCGCCGCCTTTCGTAGCGCGGAGAAAACGCGAGGCGAGGGAGCATATGGATTCTCGTTGGTGTTGAGCTTAATTGTTCCTTCATCTCGCGACTGTTCTCCCGGAAGGTAACCTTCCATGGCAGCGATATTTTCCCTGAAATAACGAGACACAGGACCGGATTGTAGCTGCGCCATCCAACCATTTCAAACGCAAAGCTTCTAAGAGTTGGCCAAAGATTTTGAGTTGGTTAAACCCGGCTCCTGGCAAAGAACCAAGGAGGGAGACGAAGGGAGCGGACCGCTTGGTATCCTCCCTTGGCGTAAACTTCCTTTATTGGCATCTTTTCGTCCGAAATTGTCCAATTGCCGAGGATTGGCACTCCATAAGCCTCATGAAGCCTCATAACCATATGAATTTGCTAAAGTTTTTTTTTTAAAAGTGGCACGATTTTAGCTAATCAAACTTTCCTGTGATCTACAATAGCTTTTTACAATTGCCAGGTAAAAAGCAAGCTTAATTCCCAAAAGATAAGGGGGAACCCATTTCCGTGGGACTTTTTGATGAAAGGGAAAGTAATCCTTCTAGCTGCTTCGAGAACGAGATAAGCAAGCACAAAGACATGCTTCTAAGCTGGCTAGGTAGGATGGAGTCAGACCTCAAGCTGGCCCAAGCGTTGGCTGCCAGTGAGGTTCAACGGGCTGAGCAGATCAGAGAGAGTCTAAAGACAGAGATGGCCACCCTGGAAACCCAGCTCAGGGAAAAGCAAGACATCCTCCAAGCAAGGGACTCTGCCATCAAAGGGCTAGAAGAAAGCCTCAATGCGAAAATCCACAACTTGGAAAATCAGGTCAGAGAAAAGGATGATCTTCTAGAGATCCGCAATTCAGAGCTAAAGGATCTTAAGTCGAAGATGGATCTCCTCATCAAGCTGATGACCCAGGTGGAGTCTGCTACCAAGCAGGCCCAGGCGTTGGCTGCTAGTGAGGTCCAACGGGCTGAGCAGATCAGAGAGAGTCTGAAGACAGAGATGGTCACCTTGGAAGTCCAGCTCAGGGAAAAGCAAGGCAATCTCCAGATAAGTGACTCTACCATCAAAGGGTTAGAAGAAAGCCTCAATGCGAAAATCCACAACTTGGAAAATCAGGTTAGAGAAAAGGATGATCTTCTAGAGATCCGCAATTCAGAGCTAAAGGACCTCAAGTCCAAGATGCATGCCCTTGTGGAACGGATGACTCAGGTGGAATCTGCTACCAAGCAGGCCCAGGCGTCGGCTACCAGCGAGGTCTACCAGATCAGGGAGAGTCTGAAGACAGAGATGGCCACCCTGGAGGCCCAGCTTAAGGAGCAAACCCTCCACGCAAAGGACTCTGCCATCATAGAGCTGGACGAAAGCCTGGCCGTCAAACTCAACGATTTGGAAAATCAGGTCAGAGAGAAAGACGGACTCCTGGAGAGCCGTGATGCGCAGCTAAGGGACCTCAAGTCCGAGATGTATGCCCTTGTGGAACGGATGACCCAGGTGGAATCTGCTACCAAGCAGGCACAGGCGTTGGCTATCGGTGAGGTCCAACAGGTTGAGCAGATCAGAGAGAGTCTCAAAGCGGAGATGACCACGCTGGAGGCCCAGCTCAGGGAAAAGCAAGGTACTCTCCAGATAAGTGACTCCGCCATCAAAGGGTTGGAAGGCAACCTCAGTGCGAAAATCCACAACTTGGAAAATCAGGTCAGAGAGAAAGACGGACTCCTGGAAAGCCGTGATGCGCAGCTAAGGGACCTCAAGTCCGAAATGCATGCCCTTGTGGAACGGATGATACATGTGGAATCCGTTACCAAGCAGGCACAGACGTTGGCTGCCAGTGAGGTCCAGAGGGCTGAGGAAAGTCTCAGTGCGAAAATCCACAACTTGGAAAATCAGGAGAGAGCCAAAGAGGAATCCCTGGAGAGTCGCAATGCGCAGCCAGAGGAAAAGAACTCTCCGCTTGAGGCCGAAAAGGAACAGATCAGAAAGCTCCAAGATCAGATGTCAGCAGAGATTGAAAAGGTAAGGTCTGAACTCAAAGAGAGGAAAATCCTCCTCGCAGCAAAGGGGAGAGACTCTTGGCGCACCAGGGACAGGCGATGGAAACAGGGCTAGAAGTCCATTGATTGATCCTGGAAGAAATCAAAGTCCCGATACTCGCCCCCGGGATTGACCTTCAGATGAAAGAAAATCGTCACAAATAATTACGGGGATCCCGAGGCCAACGGCGCCAACCCACGGAAAGAGAATAAACTCCTATAAACTATGACCGCCTGTACGGTTCGCTCAATGGCCAGATCCGTTGTGAACGGCTGCGCAGGCGATTGCAGTTCAGGCACGAGAGATCAGCAGATGACCTCGATGCCCTTTTCAAGAGCAGGAAAATTTGCTAACAATCCAAACTTATGAGTAAAAAGCGGATATCCACCGGAATCGAGGGCCTTGATCCCTTCCTTGAGGGTGGATTCCCAGCAGGCAAGTCTTACCTTGTTACAGGCGAGCCCGGTACAGGCAAGAGTATCTTCTGCTTGCAGTTTCTTATTAGGGGGCTCATGCAGGGAGAAAAGGCGGTCTATGTCGCCGTCGATGAAAAACCTGCTGACGTCATCGAACAAGCAGCCTCGCTAGGTTGGGATTTATCACAGTATATTGAAAAGAAGGAACTCCTGATCCTCGACGCGTCTCCTTATTTTAGTGCTCGTATGGGGGCAGGCAGGGAGAAAGAGATCGACGTGTTAAAGACCGTCTCGGATTTGGCCAGCTATGTGAAAAGGATGGAGGCTTCGCGTGTTGTTATCGACCCGGTGGGACCACTGGTCGGTTCCGGTGATTCAATCTCTCGCCTCCAAGACCACGTGCGTATGTTGGTCCACTCGCTCCAAGCCAATATGGAAACGACTAACATCCTTACCTCTTATGCCCCCAGGATAGGGGAAAGAAGCGTGCATGGATTTGAGGAATATCTGGTTTCCGGGTGTATCGTTTTAGAGATGGTATGGGTGAACGAGCGGTTTGTCCGCACCCTAATAGTAGAAAAGATGCGCGGTACTGCCCTGGACCCGGCGCAGCAGGAGTTCAGCTTCGTCAAGGGGAAAGGAATTGTCCTGAATCCAAACCACCAACCGACGCAATAAAACCATCCCATCATCTCTCTTGCTTACTAAACGTTTCTCTCGCGCTATTCACATCTCCATTTCTTGACATGCCACCTAACGATGGTTAACTTTTGCTTGATTGTCGGAGCTTAACCATGCGTCTTGATAAGCTAACTATTAAATCGCAAGAAGCCTTACAAAATGCCCAGGCGCTGGCGGAAAAGCGAAACCACCAAGCGGTTGATGTAGAGCACCTCCTCGTAGCGCTCCTGGGCCAAAAAGAGGGTGTGGCCCTCTCGCTGCTCCAGAAGTTGGGAATCCCCCTCACCTCCCTTCTTGATAGGCTCCGAAAGGCCTTGGACCATCTCCCCCAAGTGACGGGAGGAGGAGTCGGACAGACATTCATCACACCGCGTCTCAAGAAGGTCATCGAAGGGGCCGAAACCGCAGCCGAAGGTCTCAAAGACGAGTATATCTCTGCCGAACACCTCTTGCTAGCCATGGTGGATGATGATGGGGAAGCAGGAAGAGTCCTGAAAGAATTGGGAGCCTCCAAGGATCATATTCTCAGGGCCCTCGTGGACATTCGCGGAGCGCAGCGAATCACGGATCCGAATCCTGAGGAAAAATACCAAGCCTTAGAGAAATACAGCCGAGATCTAACGGACCTTGCCCGCAAGGGAAAACTCGATCCGGTGATCGGCCGTGACGATGAGATTCGCAGAGTCACACAGGTCCTCTCCCGTCGCACAAAAAATAATCCTGTCTTGATTGGAGAACCCGGGGTGGGCAAAACCGCTATTGTGGAAGGATTGGCACTCAGGATTGTCAACGGAGATGTCCCGGAGAGTCTAAAAGACAAGAGACTCGTTGCACTGGACATGGGGACTCTAGTGGCCGGAGCGAAGTATCGCGGGGAGTTTGAGGAGCGATTGAAAGCGGTTCTGAAGGAAGTTACCGAGGCTAGTGGCCAGATCATACTTTTCATTGACGAGCTCCACACCCTTGTGGGAGCTGGTGCGGCGGAGGGTGCCATGGACGCTTCCAACATGTTGAAACCTGCCTTGGCCCGCGGTGAACTACGCTGTGTCGGAGCGACTACCTTGGATGAGTACCGCAAGCGGCTGGAAAAAGACCCCGCGTTGGAGAGGAGGTTCCAACCGATACTTGTTGGCGAGCCTTCAGTGCAGGACACCATCGCTATCCTCAGGGGCCTTAAAGAGAGGTACGAAGTTCACCATGGTGTCCGGATTACCGATGGAGCCATCGTGGCTGCGGCCACCCTGTCGCACCGTTATATTAGCGATCGATTCCTGCCGGACAAGGCAATAGATCTTATTGATGAATCGGCCTCGCGCCTAAGAATCGAGATCGACAGCATGCCAACTGAGATCGATGAGGTGGAGCGAAAAATTCTTCAACTGGAAATCGAACGACAGGCCTTAAGGCGAGAAAACGACAAAGCTGCCAAGGAAAGGCTCGGGCGCCTTGAACGCGAAATCAAGGAACTCCGTGATACTTCCAATGAACTCAAGGCCCACTGGAAAAAAGAAAAGGAGGCAATCCAGCAGCTCCGCTCTGTGAAAGAGAAGATTGAGGCCACCAAGATCGAGGAACAGAAGGCGCAACGCAGCGGGGATTTAACCCGCGCGGCCGAGCTCCGCTACGGTGTTCTCACCCAGCTCAGCAAGGAGCTTGCGGCTGAGAACCAAAAACTTCTCGATCTCCAGAAAGACCGAAAGATGCTCAAGGAGGAGGTGGATGCTGACGATGTGGCCGAGGTGGTGGCGAAGTGGACCGGCATCCCCGTCTCCAAGATGCTGGAGGGAGAGATCCAAAAACTCCTGAAAATGGAAGAGAGACTAAAGCTCAGGGTTGTCGGGCAAGGCCAGGCGATTCAAGTAGTGTCCAATGCGGTACGCCGTGCCCGCGCAGGGATTCAGGACCCAAATCGTCCCGTTGGGTCATTCATCTTTTTAGGCCCGACGGGCGTGGGTAAGACCGAGCTATGCCGCGCCCTAGCGGAGTTCCTATTCGATGACGAGCAAGCGATGGTCCGATTGGATATGTCCGAGTTCATGGAAAAGCACTCGGTCTCACGACTCATCGGTGCCCCTCCAGGGTACGTTGGCTATGAAGAAGGAGGCTATCTGACAGAGGCTGTGCGCCGAAGGCCTTACTCTGTAGTCCTGTTTGACGAGATCGAGAAAGCCCATCCTGAAGTCTTCAATGCCCTCTTGCAGATTCTTGAAGATGGTCGCATGACCGATGGCCAGGGAAGAACTGTGGATTTTAAAAACACAGTGATCATCATGACCTCCAACCTGGGAAGCCAATACATCCAGGACCTAGGTGAAAAAGACCGAAAAGAGATGGAACACAGGGTGACTGTGGCTTTGCGAGAGGCCTTTAAACCGGAATTCCTGAACCGGATTGATGAAACCGTAATCTTTAACAGCTTAGGTCGGACCCAGATCAAGGAGATCGTGGAAATCCAGCTTAACCGATTGACCAAGCTCCTTGCAGATAAAAAGATCGGTCTCGATCTAACTGATAAAGCTAAAGAGTTTCTGGTTGAAAAGGGCTATGATCCTGTCTATGGAGCCCGCCCGCTGAAGCGAACCATTCAGAGATTGATACAGGATCCCCTGGCCTTAAAGCTTCTGGAAGGGGAGTTCCATGAGGGAGAGAGGGTAAAGATCGATGTCGACGGAGACGCTCTCATCTTTACTCATGTGGCTCCGAACAATGGCGAGGAGGCCTGGGCCGAAGGGACTATCCATTGACCTCCTCCCCTGAAAAGGTAAAGAAAAAAGTCCCCCTACCTCTCAAGCGGGTTCGGAAGGAGATGCCCCCTTCAGGCCGGGTCTTCGAAGACAAGAAAAAATACGACCGAACAAAAGCCAAGGAAGAGCTGAAGCGGCTCTTAAGACAGCGCAGAGCTTAAAACCCGCTCCTATCATTCGGTTGTGTAATGGACCTTGATTCCGTGTTGATTGTTCCATTCAGTAGCATCGAAAGATTGACTAGTTATGCCTGTTGCTTCATCGGATGCCAGGTAAACCGCGCAGTTTCTAATAACCCTCGGTTCAAGAGCCTTCTTCCCCTTATTGCGGGGATTACTACGATGCCTTTCAGTTGCTACAGCCCCTCCGGGTTTGAGGGCATTCACCCTGATGTTAAAAGCACTATTTTCCAAAGCCATAACCTGAGTTAGTCCCTCGATGCCAAACTTGGAAGCGCAATAAGGACCCATTCGAGCCCTTCCCTCTTTCCCGTGGTTAGAAGTGATATTAATGATTGAACCGCTCCGGTGCACCCTCATTATTTTCAAGGCTTCTCGGCAGCACAAGAATGTTCCTGTGAGATTGGTATTGAGAACCTGAAGCCAGTCTTCCAACTGAGTATCCACTACCTCAAGCTGCGCCGGTCGCTTTGGCGGCCAACTGAAGCCCGCGTTGTTCACCCAGACGTCCAGCCGGCCGAATTTCTCCTTAATCCTCTGAAAGAAATTAAGAACATCTTGCTCCACCGTGACATTCGCTTTCAGGCCTAAAACTCTGCCTGGAGCCAACCCCAACCTTGTCACAGCTCCATCCACGTCGCCTTGATCGAGATCACAGATAATGACCTTTGCCCCTTCTTCGGCAAACGCCTGCGCCATTTCCCATCCTAACCCCCTTACCGATCCGGTCACACCAGCTACCTTATCACTCAGCTTCATCTGTTATGCCTCCCACCAATGTTAAGGTTACTTTATATCACCAGCTTTTTATCCCTTCCATAAGTCTAGAGATAGGCCCTTTCCTTTTGATTCTTAACTCTCCATAATAGCCTCCTAGACTTTTCCCAAGCTGATAGTTTGCTAAAATCAGAGGTCTTCGCAGCCAAGCCTCAAGTGAGATTCCAACGGGGTCGAAAAGAAGAGACAGACTTCATTAGGTCTAAGACGCATATGAGCTGGTATCTCCATGTGGATATGGATGCTTTTTATGCTTCTGTGGAGCAAGTGCTGGATCCTGCTTTGAAAGGTAAGCCGGTTATTGTCGGCGGGCGGAGTGGGAGGGGGGTGGTAACTTCAGCCTCTTACGAGGCGAGAAAGTATGGGGTCCGTTCGGCGATGCCGGGATTTCAGGCAAAAAAGCTATGTCCGCAAGGAATATTTCTCCCCAACCGACGCCGGGTTTATAGCGAATTCTCAGACAAGGTCTTCGCTATTCTGGAGCAATACTCGCCGAAGGTGCACCCCATTTCCATCGATGAAGGACTGGTAGAACTCACCGGAACCGAGCGACTCTTCGGTCCCCCTTTAAAGACAACCCAAGAGATAATCACACGCATTGAGAGGGAGCTTGGCCTGGCGGCCTCAGGAGGCCTTTCCAGTAGTAGAGTTGTGGCCAAGATCGCTGCTACCTTGGCTAAGCCGCACGGCCTGATCTATGTGCCTTCTGGTTCGGAGCAAACTTTTCTCGCCCCCCTCCCGGTCGAGTCGATCCCAGGAGTAGGGCCGAAAACCCATAAGCAATTATTGCAGCGCGGGATAAAAACGATTGGAGAGCTGCTGAAAAAATCAGGCCTCAGGGGTCGGTATCTTGACCTTGAGGAAGCGGGGCACGGGGAGCGAAGCCATGATCACTCCATTGGCAATGAGACCACTTTGGATAAACCCCTTAAGACAAGAGAAAAGATGGAGGAGGTTTTGTGGGAGCTAGTGGAGGAGGTGGGCGGAAGACTGCGTCGGGAGGGATTTTATGCCCGCTGCATCACAGTCAAGATCCGCTATACCAATTTTAAGACCGTCACCCGCTCGCGCACCCTCTACACCCCCACCTGTTTCGACCGCGAGATCTTTGAGGTGACGCGGGAACTGCTAAGGAAAAATCTTATTCTGGGTGGAGTGGTCCGTCTTCTGGGCGTTGGCGCAAGCGCTCTCCTGAGCTCAGGTTGGCAGGAATCGATGTTTGACATCCAAAAACGCCGCTCGTGGGAAAAACTCTACCATGGTATTGACCGCTTACGCCGCAAATACGGAGAAGAGGTAATAGGAATCGCAACACCACACACCCGATCCGTTGATGAAACAGAAAGGGAGGCCTGCCCCTCAGCGCCGCCCCCTCCCGAGCTCCAACGACGTTGACTTTTAGGTAGAAACCCCTTTACAGTTGCGACTTAAGGAAGATTAAGCTCAACGGACCACTTTGATTATGACAAAACCGAATCATCCTTTCCTTGCTGCCTGCCGCAGAGAGAAAACTCCATATACACCTGTCTGGCTTATGCGGCAGGCGGGCCGGTACATGGAAGAGTATCGCAAACTCAGAACCCAGTTTGGCTTTCTCGATCTGTGCAAGCGTCCGGAGTTAGCTGCTGAGATCACCGTGACCCCGGTGAAGCGTCTGGGCGTCGATGCCGCCATCCTCTTTGCCGACATCCTCCTGCTCCTTGAGCCCATGGGGGTAGGGCTGGAGTATTCAAAAGACGACGGCCCCTTGATCCATAGCCAGGTTCGCACTAGGACTGATGTGGAACAGCTTCTGGAATTCGACCCCGAAGAAACCCTTCCCTTTGTCTTCGAGACTGTGCGCAAGAGTTGCGCCGCCCTGAACGGTAAGGTGCCACTCATCGGATTCTCGGGAGCACCCTTTACTCTGGCTTCTTACCTCATCGAGGGCGGCGGCTCCCGCAACTATCTCCGAACGAAGAGGCTTATCTATTCCGATCCCGGTGCCTGGCGTGCCTTGATGGAGCGCCTTTCCTCCGCCGTCGCCGAATATCTTAACGCGCAGATCGCAGCGGGCGTTGAGGTGGTACAGCTCTTCGATAGTTGGGTGGGCTGCTTATCTCCCGATGACTACCAGAAATATGTTCTCCCCTACACCCGAGCGACTATCGCTGCAATGACACCGGGTATTCCAGTCATCCACTTCAGCACCGGGACCGCAGGGCTCCTGAGGTCCCTCCGTGCTGCGGGAGGCGACATCATCGGCCTGGACTGGCGTGTGAATCTCGACGAGGCCTGGGAATGCTTGGGATATGATGTCGGGATCCAAGGAAATCTCGATCCAGCCGCGCTCCTTGCCCCGCCTAAGGAGATCCGCCGACGGGCCGAAGAGATCCTAAGGCGCGCTGATGGGAGGCCGGGCCACATCTTTAACCTCGGCCACGGCGTCCTCCCCGAGACTCCGGTAGAAAACGTCATCGCGATGGTGCAGGCTGTGCACGAGTTAAGCGGGCGCTAAAACTTAAGCGATGGCTCCCTCCTATGACGCGGTTCTTCTGATCGCCTTTGGCGGACCCACATCACCTGAGGAGATCCGCCCGTTTCTGGCGCGAGTACTCCGAGGTCATCCGGTGCCATCCGAGCGGATCGAAGAGGCTGTCCGACACTACATGGCTGTCGGCGGCCGCTCTCCGTTGAATGAGATCACTTTTCGCCAGGCGAGCGCTCTCGAAAAAGCCCTTAAGCAACGTGGTCTCTCCCTCCCAGTCTACGTGGGAATGCGGAACGCCAGACCGTTTCTCCGAGAGACACTGGACCAGATGACAGCCGACGGCGTGCGTCGGGCGCTGGGTTTCATACTCTCTCCACACCAGACCGAGGCGAGCTGGCAGCGTTATCAAAGAGATGTGGCAGAGGCGCAAGAAGAACTCGGTGGCGCCACACCGGCCATCGATTTCTGTCCAGGTTGGCATGCCCATCCGCTTTTTGTTCAAGCTATCTCCCAGCAGATTCGACCTGCGCTAGAGAAGGTCGCAGCACAAAAGCGCCAAGCAACTCCTCTTGTCTTTACAGCCCACAGTGTGCCCACGGCGATGGCCGAGCGCTCCCCCTATGTCCAGCAAATCTACGAGAGCTCCAACTTGGTCGCCGAGCGGCTCAACCATTCGCGCTGGTCCGTGGCCTACCAAAGCCGCAGTGGCAGACCGAACGAGCCGTGGCTCGAACCTGACATCGGCAAAGTGATTCGGTCTTTAGCTGCCGAAGGGGCAGCCCAAGTTGTGGTCGCTCCCATTGGCTTTGTCTGTGACCACGTGGAAGTGCTCTACGACCTCGATATCGAGGCCAAAGGAATAGCCGAAGGACTGGGGATGCGTTTTCTCCGGGCCGGTTGCCCCAACGACCATCCCACCTTCATCGCCCTGATGGCTGATGTGATTGAAGCTAAGCTTTCAGCGGTCAGCGATCAGCAAAAAATCTCTGGTTAACAAGTTTGGAGTTTCGACATTATGGTTCAGAGCCTAAAAATCTCCAATACCGTTGTCGCTACACCGAACCCAAGAACCCGAAACCTTCAGGCTGAAGGCTGAGGCCAGATAGCTAACGGCTTATACACAATGAATCGCCGCATTGTCGTTGTAGGCGGAGGCATTTCTGGTCTGGCAGCAACCTACCGCCTGACGGAGCTCATCCGGGAGAGAAAGATCCGGCCAGAGATCCTGTTACTGGAAGCCAGTCAGCGTTTGGGTGGTTCCATCGCCACGGAGAGGGTTGGCGACTTTCTCGTGGAGGGAGGGCCGGACTCCTTCATCTCAGAGAAACCCTGGGCACTTCGGCTATGTGAACGTCTGGGTATCAGGTCGCGCTTGATCTCAGCCAATACAGCCCATCAAAAGATCTATGTTGTCTACAAGGGTTCCTTGCAGCCACTTCCCGATGGATTTTTCCTGCTAGCCCCAACGCGTCTCTGGCCCCTGATCCGAACGCCACTCTTCTCCTGGCGCGGCAAACTCCGTATGGCCTGCGAACTCTTTCTCCCCCGTGGTAGCGCGGATGGGGACGAGAGTTTGGCTTCGTTTATCCGCCGGCGCTTGGGTCAGGAGGTTCTGGACCGCATCGCCCAACCGTTAATAGGTGGAATCTACGCTGCCGATCCTGAGAAACTTAGCCTAACTGCGACGATGCCACGATTCTCGGAGATGGAGCGGACCAGGCGCAGTATCATTTGGGCGATGTGGTTGGAACAGAGACGCCGCTCCCGGCAGGCAGAAAGTGGCGCTCGCTGGAGCCTCTTCGTGACGCTGGTCGGAGGGATGCAGGAGCTTGTGGAAACGATCGCCAGTCGCCTTCCGGTTGGGACAGTGCACTTGAATACTAAAGCCACCGGACTTGAATGGAACGCAGCAAAGAAAAGCTGGATCATCACCACGAACAAAGCGAAAAAGATTGAGGCCGATGCCCTCATCCTCGCGCTGCCCGCTTATAGGTCCGCGGAAATCCTCTTTTCACTTGCCTCTGAGCTAGCCCAGGAGCTGTGGGCAATCTCCCATTCCTCGACGGCTACAGTGAGCTTGGCTTATCGCCAGAGCGAGATCCCACATAACCTCGATGGCTTCGGCTTAGTCGTGCCCGCAATCGAGTCGCGCAAGATCATTGCCTGCACCTTCAGCAGCATAAAATATTCAGGAAGGGCACCTGATGGATATGCACTGCTCAGGGCTTTTGTCGGCGGGGCATTGCAGCCTTCTCTCTTCGAGCAAGACGACCACACGATGGAGGGCAGCGTGCGCGAGGAACTCTCCGCTCTGCTAGGCGTCAGCGCCTCGCCGCTCTTCTGTCGCATCCATCGCCATCCACACTCGATGCCCCAGTATCAGCTCGGCCATGACGAACGTATCCGGCGCATAGAAGCGCACCTAAGCAAGGTACCCGCCCTAGCCCTCGCGGGAAACGCCTATCATGGGGTTGGAATTGCCGATTGCATCCACAGCGGAGAAGAGGCCGCAGAGAGGCTTTTGAGGCAGCTTAAGGTATCTAGCGAATCTCCTGCGGGCTTAGATGCGGCTCGTAAATCATCTGGATGACGATCCCATCGGGATCAGAACAGTAAAACGAGGCGCTCCCGTCCCGGTGGATCCTAAAGGGATGGACGATCTTAACTCCTCTGGCGTGAAGCTCCTGTTCCAGCTCCCGTACCCTCTCCACGCTCTCGACCACAAAGCCGAAATGGTCCAGTTGCTGTCCGGAGGGCAAAGGGTCTGTTTCCTGGGTGAGTTCATGCAGGGCAAGATTGTCGCAACCGGAAGATAGATAGAGATTCTTAGGGTCCGGCTCCCACACGATTTCCATCCCAAGTAGCTCCTGATAAAACGCTTTGGAACGCCCGATATTTTTCACCTTAAGGGCGATATGACGCATGCCCTTAAGCCCTTTTATAGCGCTCATAGCGCTTTTATATCATAGTCTTGGGCACGGATGTTAGCCATCAGCGTTCAGCTTTCAGCGTTACCCCCTCTTGCCTGATGGAATAAAAAGAGGGATATTTTAGTTTATGAAGGAGGCCCTTTGGTGGGAGACGCAAGAGGATGGCCGGATCCTCTGCACCCTCTGCCCTCGCTATTGCCGGATCGGAGAGGGTCAAGCCGGCTTCTGCTACATTCGCAAGAACATAGACGGCAAACTTTATTCCCTGGGGTACGGCAAATCTACTGGCTTCGCCATTGATCCGGTAGAGAAAAAACCGCTCAACCACTTTCTGCCTGGCACCAGAATCTTGAGCTTTGGCACTGCCGGCTGCAACTTGGGCTGTCGCTTTTGCCAGAACTGGAGCATCAGCAAGGCCAAACTGGACGACGGCCAAAGTCAGAGCGCCGGTCCTGAAGAGGTTGCAAAGTTGGCTCTAATACACAATGTCCCTAGTATCGCCTTTACCTACAACGACCCGGTCATCTGGGGCGAATTCGTCATCGACATCTCTCGCTTGGCCCGCGAGTATGGCCTAAAGAGCGTCATGGTTACGGCTGGCTATATTACCCCCGAGGCCCGTCCGGAGGTCTATCGCTACATCGACGCCGCTAATGTAGATCTCAAAGGCTTCACCGAACGATTCTATCATAAGCTGACCTTCTCCCATCTCGATCCTGTCTTGGATACGCTCAAATGGCTCAGGAACGAAACCAATATTTGGTTTGAAATCACTAATCTAATGATCCCCGGGGAAAACGATGACCCGGAGGAAACCAAGAAGCTCTGCGAGTGGGTGCTCAAAAACTTGGGCGACAGTGTTCCCCTCCATTTTACAGCCTTCCATCCCGATTTCAAAATGGTGGACAAACCTAGCACCCCTGCCGCTACCCTCAGGCGGGCACGAAAGATCGCCATTTCAGCGGGAATCAAGTACTGCTATGTGGGAAACGTCTTCGACGATGAAGGACAGACAACCTATTGTCCTAGTTGCAGCCGCGCTCTTATTCGCCGCTCTTGGCACGACATCCTGGAGTACCATCTTATAGGAGATCGTTGTCCCTGCGGCCAGAAGATCCCCGGCTATTTCCTCACGCGCGAAAAAGCCACTCTCGGCAACCGTCGGCGATCCGTCCTCCAGATCCACTAAGACTGCCTTCATTCCCGCTGGCTCAAAACCTGCATTTGTATTTTGCCGTTAAATCCGCATAGAATAAATTTCCTTCTATGGCAAAGGTGAGAAAGCCTTCCCGGGGAACTCTTCCCCATCTAACGATCCTGGAGGACATCAGTACCCTGATCAGTCATTCCCAGGATCTTCAAGAGACCCTTAAGAGCATCGTCGCTATCGTAGCTGAGCGCATGGAGACGGAGGTTTGTTCTCTCTATATTTTTGACCGACAGAAAAATCGCCTCACCCTCTGCGCCACCATGGGGTTAGACCAAGAATCGGTTGGAAAAGTATCCATGGGGATCAACGAAGGCCTAACAGGTCTAGTGATTGAAAAGATGAGCCCAGTTATGGCCGTTGATGCGCAAGCTCATCCCCGCTACAAATACTTTCCTGAGACGGGTGAGGAGCGTTTCCATTCCTTCCTGGGAGTTCCCTTGATTGAGAAAAGGATGCCTCTAGGCGTGCTTGTAGTTCAGACTTCCCGCCGCCGGGAGTTCTCTCGGGATGAGATTCGCCTCCTAAAGACTATTGCGGTTCAAGTATCGAGTATCATCATTCAAGCACGCCTGCTTGATTCCCTTAAGGATAAGGAGCAGGAACGGAAGGAATACCATAAGCGTCTGGTAGATGCTCTAAGGAGACTCAGATCCTATGAAGGGAAACGCCGGGAAGGAATCACCCGTGGCGTCTTACACAAATGGAGGGACCGTCTGACTGGTCTTTCCGTAGCCCCGGGCTTCGGTCGCGGGAAAGCCTATATCCTCAAGCCCCGCATGGATTTGCGTTCGGTCAAGAAAGACCGGGCCAAGAATTCCAGTCGGGAGATCGAAAGATTCCGGGCCGCGGTCGAAAGGGGAATCGAGCAGATCAACAACCTCAAGCAGCGGATGAGCATGCTTATCTCAAAGGAAGAGGGAGCTCTCTTCGATGTTCACCGGTTGATCCTTGAGGACCCAGCCATCATCGAGCAGATAGAGGGAAAAATCCGTAAAGAGGGGTATATTGCAGAGTACGCCGTCAGCAGCGTTTTTGAACAGCACCTTAATTCCTTCACTCTGATCGAGGACGAATACCTGAGAGAGCGCGGCGCGGATGTCAAGGACGTGGCCCAAAGACTTCTAGAAAATCTCTCAGGGATAAAAGAAGAAAAAGGGGTCCTTCCCAAAGAGGCCATTCTCGTGGCAGAGGATCTTTCCCCTGCGGATCTTAGCCTCCTTGAGGGAGACCATTTTCGCGGGATTACCCTTTCCACCGGCGGGGTGACTTCCCATGCCTCAATTATGGCTAAATCTTTTGAGATACCCAGTGTGGTCGCGGTGGAGGGTCTGTTGGAAACTGTTCGGGAGGGAGATTCCTTAATCGTTGATGGGAACTCTGGGGTCGTCTACATTAACCCGAGTCAGGAAGTCATACGGGAGTACGATCGACTGGAGCGGGAATATCTCGCCTTTAACCGTGACCTGGATGAGATCCGGGATCTCCCCGCAGAGACCCAAGATGGTCACCGAGTCTCCCTCTATGCCAACATCGGCCTTTTGAGCGACATCGCCTTTGCCCATCTTCATGGCGCCCAGGGGATTGGGCTCTACCGTACGGAGATCCCTTTCCTAGCCCATCGCGATTTCCCCAGCGAAGAGGAGCAGTACACCCTTTATCGTCGTGTAGTAGAGGGGATATGGGGGAAACCTCTGACGATCCGCACGCTCGATATCGGCGCCGACAAGTATCCAAGTTATTTTCGTAAAACAAGCGCAGAGCCCAATCCCTTTTTAGGCTGGCGCTCTATCCGCATTTCGCTCGAGGTGACGGAGATTTTTAAGACCCAACTGCGGGCTATTTTGAGGGTGGGGGCCTTAGGTAGAGTTCGATTACTAATTCCAATGGTGTCGAGCTTGGAAGAAATATTGAAAGTTAAGGAAATCCTGGCGGAGGTCAAAGAGGAATTGGAACGGGAAGAGATGCCATTTGACCATCATATGGAACTAGGGATCATGGTGGAGGTCCCTTCTGCCGTTCATCTGGCCTCTCGGATCACCCGAGAAGTTGATTTTTTGAGTATTGGAACCAACGACCTCATACAGTACATTTTGGCTGTGGATCGGAGCAACCGTAAGGTTGCTGGGCTTTACGAGCCTCTCCATCCTGCAGTGCTTGCAGCCCTGATGCACACTATCGAGGCAGCCAAGAAGGAAGGTAAACGGGTGGGGATGTGTGGCGAGATGGCGGGCGACCCCCTTTGCACTTTGCTCCTTTTGGGGATGGGGCTGGAGGAGTTCAGCATGGGATCTCTTTTTATTCCTGTGGTCAAAAAGATTATTCGCTCCGTGACCTATCAGGCGGCAAAAGCCTCGGCACAGATTGTCCTTCAGATGGACACCGTGGGTGAAATCAAAAGGTACCTATTCGAGCAGATGCGCGACCTTGGCATGGTAGAGCTTATGGAACTCTACCACTAAATGAGAGAAGGATCAAAATCTATTGCCGGTGCTGGGGTTGACTTTTTAACTTCTATCTGGTATTCGAACGATCGTTCGAACTAACGTAGGAAGGAGCCCATATGGCGAAGATCTCTACTTTCAACGATTGGATTGACTATTTTCGCGAGTGGCAAAAGGATATTGGTTACGATCCATCTCTCTTAGGTGATTATAAATTCGAAACGAAGCTCGGTGAGCTTCATACCTCAGAGATTGAGTTTGGGGATTTTAGGGGCCAACCCAAGTGGGAAAGGGTGGAGCAGATTCCGAATCAATCCATCCGTGACGCCCTGCTTAACCTGATCGTGTACCAGGGCGATACCGAATTCGCCTCGGTCGAACAGCAGAAAAACCTGTTGGACACAACCCCAACCGATTATGACCGCCAGTCTCTGATCCGAGTTAACAGCGACGAGATGCGCCATGGGTGGCAGATGTGCTATCTTCTCGTTACCTATTTTGGTGACTCGGGTAAGCTAGAGGCTCAGAAACTTTTAGAGCGTAGGGCCTCTAAAGGTAACCGACTCTTAGGCTCTTTTAATGAGCCGGTCAACAATTGGCTGGACTTTTTCACCTATACCCAATTTGTCGATCGGGATGGAAAGTTTCAGCTCACCATGTTGAGCCATTCCTCCTTTGCTCCCTTGGCGCAAAGCGTGACCGCGATGCTCAAAGAGGAGTTTTTCCATATGTTCACTGGGAATGCGGGCCTGACGCGCATCGTTAGAGCAGGCAAGATTCCCATTCCAATCATCCAGAAATACTTCAACAAATGGCTTTCTACAGCGTACGACCTTTTCGGAACCGATCATTCCTCCTCAGCCCATTGGGCATATGTTTGGGGATTGAAGGGCCGCTACGACGAGCACGAAGCCAAAGAGGCGGCAGAAAAAGAAATGCTTAATGAGTTTTCCCGCGTCCACTTCCTGAATGAATGCGGCAGACTGGTGGATGACTTGAATAAATTCGTTCCAGAAGGTCAACCAAAACTGACGGTCCCTGATTTAAAATTCCATCGCTCGATTGGGGATTACGTGGGAAAGCCTTATAGCGTCGAAGGTCAGTTGCTCACTCAAGAAGAGTACCAGAAACATCTCGCGGCAGTCCTTCCCGGTCCTGAAGATGAGAGCTTCCTTGAAGAAACTTTTAAACAAAAAGATTGGGTTCTGCAGATGAATTAATCTACCGAGGTCGTTTCCTGGTGTTCGACCTAGAAGGAGAGGTTGGGTGAAACAGATCTGTCTTGTCTGCCAGAATGTCGATTGTAAAAGCCGGGGTTCTGAAGAGATTATGAAAGATCTGGAGAACCGGGTTACCGATAAGGGCCTAACCGATGTGGAGGTCAGACCCTACATGTGCTTCGGAGCTTGCCAGGAGGGTCCAAACATTGTTCTCTATCCTGAAAAGAGCTGGTATGCGGGAGTCAAGAGGGAGGATTTGGACGGCATCGTGGGCCACCTCGCTGGAGGGCCTGACGTAAAGCGACTCGATACGATTGACGCCTCTCTGAAAGAACTTATCTACCAGCTTCTGGACACGGGGGTTTTTTAAGAGATGGAGGGTATCTTATTCCCACGAGGAGTGGCGGAGGGAAGAGAAGGGTTAAAGGAATATCGTTCGCGGGGTGGCTACGAGGCCTTAAAGAAGATCTTGAAGGGTCTATCGCCCGATACCGTGATCCAAGAGATCAGCGAATCGGGTCTCCGGGGCAGAGGGGGTGCGGGCTTTCCTACAGGGAAAAAGTGGGCATTCACAAGCGAATGCGCCGAGCAGCCACACTATGTGGTTCTCAATGGAGGTGAAGATGAGCCTGGCAGCAAGAAGGATCGCCTCCTCATGGAGAACCTCCCCCATCTCGTTACCGAAGGTGTCATTCTAGCTTCCTATGCGGTTGGCGCCCCTAGGGCCTATCTTTACATCAACGCCGAATACAAGGGAGCGATCCAGAGCATGACTGATGCCTTGGCGGAGGCCAAACGGGCCGGCTATTGGGGAGCGCACATCCTCAGCAGCGATTTTAGCCTGGAGATTCTTCTTATTCCCGCTCCTGCCAATTATGTCGCTGGCGAAGATACAGCGGCCCTGGAGGTCATCGAAAACAAGCAGCCTCTCCCGAGACAGAAACCCCCTTTTCCAGCAACTTACGGACTCTTCGGTAAACCCACAACAGTCAATAATGTAGAGACTCTAGCCAATGTTCCCCCCATCATGGCTCGAGGGGCAAAGTGGTATCGTACCTTCGGCACTCCTGAGAGTCCGGGCACAATGATATTTTCCCTGGATGACCAAGTTAATCGACCGGGAATTTATGAGCTTCCCTTCGGTACATCGCTCCGTTTTTTAATCGACGAATGTGGAGGTGGAGCGAAAGGCGGAGAGGCGATTAAGGCGATCCTTCCGGGCGGTCCCTCTTCGGCATTTTTATCACCCGACAAGATCGATATCCCTCTGGATCATAACTCCGTACGGGAGGCCGGTTCTTCGATCGGTTGTGGCGTGGTTCACCTTATCACAGAGGGAAGCTGTATGGTCGAAGAAACCCTTAAGATAGCCGACTTTTTCGCGGCCGAATCCTGCGGTCAATGTCCGGCCTGTCGCATGGAAACGAACATGCTGGCTGCCATGCTAAAAAAGGTGCAGCAGGGACAAGGGGGGCAACCCCTCTTGGAACAGTTCAGTAAGGTGATCAGCTTCAACAAAGGTAAGGGATTCTGCAACCTGATCAATATGCCGGGACCGCCTATCGAAAGCGCTCTCCGTCTCTTCCGCTCAGACTTCGAGTTTCACCTCGCCAACGGTCGCTGTCCTGTTAGGCTAACTCAGACTTAAATATTTTTTCAGAACATTAAAGACCTGATCTCCCTTTTTGACTAGACAGGTTTCGTCCTTCCATTCCTTTAGGACCTTGACCTCTTCTCCGGGCGAAAACGAGACTTCTACAATTTCGGCCTTTGTGTTGCCTTGATACTTGGCCGTAAAGGCTTCCTTTACCGTCGCCATGACTCCCTCCACTTAAGTTTAGATAGCATTTATCCATAAGATAACAAATTTTTTTATCCATTTCACGGAACGGTCTTTTCCATTCGAGGCGGCGCGATCCGTAGATTGACGCACTAAGGACCCAACTGATACTATCCCGCCGACTGTAGACCTTACGGTTCACAGCATCATCATTGAGGGGTGGGCGATAAACAAGGAGGAACGGAAAATGCTATCTTTGCGCGGAATAAAATCTATTTCCTTTTTGCTCGCGTTGGCCCTTTTGGGGATTTCTCCCTCTTTGATAAACGCAGGCAGCCACGAGGCGATTGTCGAAGCCGCCAAAAAGGAGAGAACACTGGTCCTCTACACCTCCATGACGGTCGACCAGATGCAAACGATACTCAACACCTTTAAGAGCAGGTATCCCTTTATAGAGCCCAAGATGTTCCGCGCCGTTGGTGAGAGGTTACTGACCAAGATCATGACAGAGGTGCAGTCAGGACGGTACGAATTCGATGTTGTCCAATCGGCAGAAACCCAGGCCTACTTCCTCAAGAAAAAGAACCTTCTTATGAGATACGCTTCACCTGAGGCGAAGCATCTACCCAAGGACTTTGTCGATCCCGAAGCCTACTGGGCGGCCGTTTACATTATGCCTAATGTTATCGGATACAATACTAAGATGGTAAGAAGATCTGAGGTGCCAAGGACCAACCAAGATCTGCTGGATCCAAAGTGGAAAGGCAAAATCGGTATGGATCCCACCAAGCCCGAGTGGTTTGCCTGGATGCTGAAACAAATGGGAGATGAGAAGGGTCTGTCCTATATGAAAAAGCTTGCAGGCCAGGAGTTAAGGCTCCATCCAGGGCTTTCGCTGCTCACGAACCTGATGGCTTCAGGCGAGTTCCCCGTGGCTCTCAATACCTATCTGCATACTGTCGAAGAGATTAAAAGAAAAGGAGGGCCGGTAGACTGGGTGGCCCAGGAGCCTGTCTTCACGAAGTTTCAGCCGATTGAAATCAGCGCCAAGGCCCCTCACCCAAACGCGGCCAAACTGTTTGTTGACTTCATGCTCTCCCTTGAGGGACAGAAGATTATTGCCTCCTTCTCCCGGGTTCCCACCCGTTCAGGTGTGCCCACGAATATTCCGGGTCTGGACAGGCTCAACTATGTGGTCGATGAGATGAGCGCAGGGGATCACTTCAACAAAAATTACGAACTTTTCCGCAAAGTCTTCAACACTCGCTAATAGGAGAAACAGGAAATGAGGCCAGCACCTTTTGAGTTGCCGAATAAGGCCAAGATAGCGGTTAGCTTTTTTGTCGCCTTGGAGTCCTTCATTAAGTACTCACAGTATCGTCGTGGGGGAGACAAGCCTGACTACGCATCCCTGGCATACGGAGAATTTGGCGGCAGGGTAGGCATCTGGAGGATCATGGATATTTTGAACAAGTACGGCATTAAAGGCACAATAGACACGAACGGTCTAGCAGCTCAAAAATTCCCGGATGCAGTTAAAGAACTCCATAACGCCGGCCATGAGATCGTGGCGCATGGATGGGCTAATGATATCTCCCTGGATACACTTGACCCAGAAAAAGAGCGACAAGTCATCAGGGAGACAATTGCCGCGCTCGAATCACTCACTGGGAAGAGGCCCGTCGGGTGGGTTAGTCCAGGGCATAGAATAACCGAACATACATTTAAGTATCTTGTCGAAGAGGGCATCTTTTGGACCGGTGATATACCCAGTGACGAAGTTCCGTATCACAGGGAGATTGATGGCAAACCTTTGGTCATCATGCCTAGGTTAGATTACGCTAACGATCTTGGTCTCTTGTTCAACCCCAAAAACCCACCAAGCGTCTACCTCGAAAGTTATAAGGCAGCCTTTGATCTACTCTATGCCGAAGGAGAGGCCGGCCGGCCGAAAGTCATGGATGCCCTTGTGCATGCCCATATTGGCGGCAGGGCGCACATCGCCGGCGTATTTGAACAGTGCATCCGTTATGCTAAAGGATTCACAGACGTCTGGTTCTGCACTAAAGGTGAGATCGCCAGATGGTACCTAGAGCGCTATGTGAAGAAAACTAATTAAAGGAGTCATCGATATGGGTACGGGAGCTGGAGTCATAGAGAAATTGCTGGATCATCTAAATTCACAGATGAGTTCGATTATCGCTACAGCATCTTTATAAATTGTTGACGTCCTGCTCGGGGTTGACGGAATGTCCGTGCTGTATCGCCGGGAGACCGGCGCACTGGTCATTGATGTGGTTGAAACGGACTCGAACGGTAAGGGGGTAGTCGCACGAGGATGAAAGGCTTTTCCTATAGTAGGAGGTCGGATCTGTGGATTATGCCGGGGTAGACAGAGCCTTGTTAAAGGCGCGGCGGAGAAAGACGCCGACCAGGTGCCGTTTGTACTCGGTGCTTCCCTCGAGGTCATCCACCGGATCGGCAGCATCAGCTAGAGCAAGAGCAGCATCGGCTAACTGTTTCTCTACTTCTTTCTTCGCACCGACGAGCAGGGCTTCAGCTTCATCAGAGCGGCACGGTTTCGGACTGACACTGCCGACTACTGCTCTAGCTTTCCTGATCGCATCTCCGGCCTCATCCACATCCATAACCAACGCAAGACCTAACGTAGGTCGCTCTTTGATTTGAAACTTGAGGTAGGCGGCTCGCTGTGATTTTGCCGGGATGGGAATTTCTACTAAAGTTAAAAGCTCATCTTCGGCAAGGGAGGTTTCGTAGGCCCCCGTGATCAGCTCATCCATCGTGAGAGTTCTCTCTTTGCTCCGACCCTGAACCTGGACTCGGGTCTCAAGAGCGAGAAGCAAAGTCGCTGGATCTGAGTGAGGCTCGGCAAAACAGAGATTTCCCCCCAAAGTCCCGGTCCCTCGAACGCGCACGTTGGCCACATGCCTTGCCATCTCTGCTATAACCGGTAGGTGCTTGCCTACAAGGGAGGACTTTTCTATGGCGCGATGAGTAGCGGTGCCACCGATGCAGAGAGAAGAATTTTTAATCTCGATCTTATTCAGACCAGGCACCGTCTTGACGTCCACCAGATGCTCGTAGCGTAAGAGATCATGCTTCATGGCAAGGAGAAGCTCGGTCCCTCCCGCGTAGAGACGTCCTTTCTCGCCGTAGTGGGCGAGCATCTCCGCCGCTTCGGTAACGCTGCGGGGCTGATGCATTTGAAAACGTCTTAAAGGCATCATATCGATTTCGTTATTAGTTACTCGTTATTGGTTATTCGTTACCTCATCCATCGATTAACGAGTATACGAGTCAACGAGTACACGGTTTTTCAGGCCTTCTTGTCTCTCAGTGCGCGCCAGACTTTTTCGGGCGTCAGCGGTGCGCGACGGATGCGAACCCCGGTCGCACGGTAAACCGCGTTAGCGATATTGGCCGGCATGGCATTAAGCGAGGCTTCTCCGCCCCCCTTGGCGCCATACGGTCCTACTCCGTCCTGGTTCTGCACGAGATGCATCTCTACATAACGAGGTAAATCCGAGAAACGGGGCACCCGGTATTCCAGCAGTGTTCCGTTAACGAGCTGCGGTCCATCGTAGGTTAGTTCTTCAAAAAGGCCTACTCCCATCCCCATGGTTGCAGCTCCAATGTCCTGTCCCTCGGCGAGCGCCGGATTGATCGCAAGGCCGACGTCGCCCACTGTCGCCAGCTTCTCCATGCGAATCTGGCCGGTCTCTTCGTCCACGGAAATTTCCACGCCCGTACAGGCTGCCTCCCAAAAGACCGGCAGCTTGGAGAAATCCCCTGATTTTCGGATATAGGCCCGGCCGATCACCTCGCCGTCGGGAAGGCCATAGTATTTGGAGATAACCTCTGGCCATGTTAGGTGCGCCTCACCACAACGCACTCCGCCTGGCACGACCTCGATCTTCTCTTCTTTCACCTTGAGGACGTCTGCTGCCATCCGAACCATCTGCTCCATTGCTTCACGGCTCGCCTCTAGCACCGCCCGGCCCATCAGAGTGGTCGTGCGGCTGGCGCCAGTGGAGCGGTCGTAGGGGGTGATTGCTGTATCCGAGGCCACCACGCGCACCTTTTCGAAGGGGATGCCCAATTCTTCCGCCGCTATCTGCGGGATAATCGTATGGCTTCCCTGGCCAAGTTCCGTGCTTCCCGTCATGATCGAGACGGAACCATCCGCATGGACCCGAACCACCGTTGAAGTGAGCGGATAAGCACCGGCATCGCTCACAGAACAACCTATGCTGCGACCTCGGCCTCTGGCCAAAGGCTCCTTCCAGCCGAGGGACTTCGCGACAATTTCCAGATCTTCATTCAGGTTGCCGTCAAAGGGGCGCATTTTGGGGAAAAACTCCTCCCCCGGCTTCACGACATTGGCCATGCGGAATTCATAAGGGTCTTTACCGATCTTGGCTGCGAGTTCATCGATCTGCGCTTCCCCCGCCGTAGTTACCTGGGCACAGCCGAAACCGCGATAAGAGCTTGCCGGTACTGTGTTGGTGTAGACCGAATAGGTATCGATCTGGACGTTGGGAATGGAGTAGGGCCCTACGCAGCGGTTGGTCGCCTTTTCACAAACTAAAGGACTATTTTCCGCATAGGCGCCCGTGTTCATATAAATTTTCGCCTGGCGCGCGATGATTTTTCCATTCGCATCCACGGCCGTGCGCATCCATGTCAAGGCGTCGTCGCTGCGCGTCGTCAGCATAGCTTCTTCCACGCTCAATTGGAGCTTGACCGGTCGCTTTGCCTTCCAAGCGCAGGCGGAGACCAAGGGCTCAATCTTCGTGTAGGATTTGCTGCCGTAGCCGCCGCCAACGAAGGGGACGATAAGGCGGATCTGGCTTACCGGGAGATTGAAGACTGAGGTAAGATCATGACGTACCATGAAGGGGTGTTGGGCCGAGGAATAAATCGTAACTCCATTCTCATTAACTTCGGCAATAGCCACGTAAGGCTCCATGGCATAGGCGTAGGTCATGGGAAAGTAATATTCCCCCTCGACCACCGATGCCGCTCTAGCGAATGCTGCCTCAACATCGCCCCACTTAATATGAGCCTCCTGACAGATATTGGTACCACGGCCTGCAGTCACCTCACCTTCAAAGCCGCGCAGCGCCCCGGCCTCAAACTTCCTTTCATGGAGCAGGGGCGCCCCTTTGGCCAGAGCCTCCTCGGAGGTTAGAACCGGCTTTAACTCTTCATACTTGACCTCGATGAACTCCAGTGCTTCGAAGGCGATCCGTTCGTCCTCGGCGATCACTGCTGCCACCGGTTCGCCGAGATAGCGCACTTTCTCGATTGCCAGCAGCGGATGATCCTTTACCGCGTGGCCGTAATAGGGATTGAGTCCTTCCAGATTATTGCCGGTTAGGACGGCAAGAACTCCCCGGCGCCGGGCCGCCTGGCTGGTATCTATCGAAAGAATGCGGGCGTGGGCGTAGGGACTACGTAAAACTTTTGCGTAGGCCATTCCGGTAAGTTTCACGTCGCTTACGTAGAGAGCCTTCCCGGTTACCTTCGCCAGTCCATCTCGCCGTGGGACAGAATGGTTGACAACGCGGAATTCCCGTTTCTTCTCCGCACTCACTTTTTACCCTCTTGTGCCATCGTGGTAGCTGCGCGTTGGATCGCCCGAATGATGGGCACATAGCCGGTGCAGCGGCAGATGTTGCCGTCCATATAATGGGTGATATCGTCCTCCGTCGGCTTGGGATTCTCGTCCAAGAGAGCCTTGGTTGCGAGGATCATTCCCGGAGTGCAGAAGCCGCACTGGAAGGCGAACTCATCGATAAAGGCTTGCTGGATAGGATGGAGTGTGCCGTCAGGCCGAGCCAGTCCTTCAATCGTCAGGACATCCCGATCGCGCACCTCGTAGGCAAGGAGGGTGCAGGAGCTCACCGGTAGACCGTCAACCAGGACCGTGCAGGCGCCACAAACCTGAACTTCGCAGGAGACCTTGGTCCCGGTGAGATTTAGCTGGTCGCGCAGGAGTTCGGCCAAGGTCTCTTGCGCCTCGCATTCTGTTTCGACCGACCGACCATTCAATTGGAAAGAGAGTTTCATGATTGCGGCACGTGATGGAGTATTGGAATGTTGGAGTGAATGAGCAATCGCTACTCCATTACTCGACTCATTGCACTATTCTCCTCTTTTCATTGGTAGTGCGGAATGATTTCCTTGGACCAAAGCGCCATCTGTTCGAAGAGGCTTTCCATGCTGGGATAGATGATCTTGAGCTCGAAGTGCTGGACCCCGGCCTCGATGAACTCATCGACTCTGCGCCGCACATCAGCCACGGAACCGATGATGTGCCGATCGAGGGCGAATTGGACATTGTCGACATCGCGCTCATAGCTGTTGCTGCTCTCGCGAATGGTGGGCAGGGCGAGATTCAGAGCATCGTCGCGTGTGCGCGCTATGGCGGCGAGCTTCTCCACGGCGATTGTGATGTTGCTCGGGTCTCTGCCTCGCTCCCTGGCAGTTTTGTCTAGAATCTCACAGCCGCGCTCCATCTCCTTCGGGGAGAGCCAGCCGGGAATCCAACCTTCGCCGTACTTCCCGGCCCGCACCGCCGCAAGGTCCATCCACCCTCCAACCCAAACAGGAGGGTGAGGCTTTTGGACGGGCTTGGGAAAGATCTCGGCCTCTTTAAAGCTAATATACTTTCCCTGATACGACGCCAGGGGCTGTACCCAGACAGCCTTCATCGCCTCGATATATTCGTCGGATCGCCTCCCGCGCGGCTTAAGGGGGACGCCAAAGACTTCAAACTCCTTAGACTCCCGGGTCGCCTTGGAACCGAGGCCGACCCCGACAATAAGCCTTCCATTGCACAGCCAATCCAACGTGGCGGTCTGCTTGGCCGCATAGATTGGATTTCGACAGGGCATAACGAGACATGCCACGCCGAGCGTGATCGACTTGGTCTCTGCCGCGAGATAGGCCAGAGTCGTCAGGGATTCGAAGAAATTTGCCTCCTGGTCCTCACGAATTGCCTCCGTAGCGCCAGACGAGATATGGTGTTGGTGCATCTCTGAGCTCCAGACCACGTGGTCGTGGACCCAGACCGAGTCAAAGCCCATCTTCTCCGCCTCCTTGGCGGCCTTGACGATATTCTCCTTTGTCGCCAGCGGGCCTGAGTTAGGTACCCGCACGCCAAACTGAATCTTTTTCATCGCAACCTCCTCCCTCACCCCTTACCCTCTCCCAAAGGGAGAGGGAGATATAGTGGAATTCTTTTGCTTCCTCTCCCTGCTAGGGAGAGGATTCAGGTGAGGGTAGCTCGGGACACTAGCTCTTTTCCGTCACCTCGATCTTGTCGTACTTCAAATAGCGGTTATAGAAATCTACCACGGCACGGGCTACATCATTGAAGTAATCGTTATAGACT
>JAHFAO010000243.1 GCA_023250515.1 Deltaproteobacteria bacterium
CCGTCTTCCTGCACATGATTTATGCCCCATTCACCGACACGTACACCGAACTGTAACTGTTCAGCAAATTGAATGAGCAGAAGCTGTACATTTTCATCGGCAGCCCTAACCGCTCACTGATCATTCCCACAAAAACACTCTAGGAAACATTCTTTCCAACTTCACATATTCTCAGCTCTCTTCTCGCAACTATTTTGGGATTAACAACTATTCTCGCAGAGGCGCCTGCGAACACATCTGCACTATTCCTTTTCTTGGAATCCTCCGTAACTATTCTCGTTCAATCCCCCTGAACAAAACGCCCAGAATGAACCCGGATCAGCGGTCTGAGAACCGATTATGTTCACACACCTAACGGACAAGAACGAATTCTTCTAGAATCAGGGACCTGGAAAAACCCGTTCAGGGCAGATTTCACACGATTAGCCATGAATCACGCCCATAACAAGCCCGTACAGAAAATGATTTTCAAAAAAAGGGCGTTGCTATAGCGACCACTCGAGACGTGAGACCCCTTTTTCGCAGGAACCCGAAGGAATTCTCCTTCCCTGCTCAGAACCAGTAAACAGTACAATCGTTGGCCATGAGACGTTTGGTTTTGGGGGCGGCGTCCCGGCCATAACCCATCTTCTGTTTACCATGGCAGTCATCCGTCTTATCGGGGTACCCGCGCCTCCAGCGGAGACTCACAGGCGCCTACATCCCCTTTCACAACGCAGCAGGAGCCCGTTTCATCCTAGACCAGCCCCTCCATCAAAGTTCTCCCGGAAAGAAGACATTATCATCGTCATTCGCAAGACCAGCCAGGTATCGTTTCTGCGCCCCCACGCCCGGTCTCCCAGGCCCCATTCGAAATGGATACGCCTCCGCCAAGTGGATGGAGTTTCCTCAAGACCCGTAAGGGTCCTGTAACCGCCCACCGGCTCACCGCCAAACCCACCAATCCCTTGGCCAATAAAGAACGCTGTGCAAACCGGCATGCCTCAACCAATATCGCTCCGAGCGTGAGCCCCACCAGGACCCAGCACCTTGGGCGATTGGGGGCTGCGGGCTGAACGTCTCGGCCGAAGCCTTGACGCGTACACCCCAACTCCATCAACCCCATCTTCTATGGGAGCCCTCGTCCAGTCACAAAGAACCGTCACCAGTTCTCGAAATAGACTGGAATGGTTGCCTATTTTCGGGAGGGGTTTCGGGCTTAGATGCTTTCAGCCCTTATCCCCGATAGCGTGGCTGCCCGGCAGTGCTCTGTCGAACAACCGGTAAACTAGAGGCTACGATACCCCGTTCCTCTCGTACTAGGGGCGCCTTCCCCTCAGGCAACCGACAATCCCAGCAGGTAGAGTCCGACCTGTCTCGCGACGGTCTAAACCCATCTCGCATTCCCCTTTGATCGCCGAACAGGCGCGCCCTTGGGTCCTGCTGCGGACCCAGGATGGGAAGGGACGACGACGGAGAACCAATCCTCCTCGTCGATGAGGACTCTCGGAGGAGACGAGCCAATTACTCCCGGGGTAATTTTTCTGTCACCTCCAGCCCCCAGCAAAGGGGACATAAAGGATCGCTAGACCAGGCTTTCGCCTCTGGATTCCTTGCCGTTGAGAATCCAGTCAGCCCGACTTTTGGTCTTGCCCTCTACTCCGGGGTTCTGTCCCGGATGAGTCGAGCTTTGGGCCCCCTCGATATTCTTTCGAGGGGGTGCCGCCCCAGCCGAACTGCCTACCTGTCGTTGTTCCAGAGCAAACTCTGGTAAGAGATGTAATCGCAGATAGGTGGTGTTACATTGACGCCTCCACCGGCCCCCGAAGAGACCGGCCTCGACGGCTCCCACCTACACTCTGTACCCGCAATCACATCCCAGCGGCAAGCTGCAGTAAAACTCCACGGGGACTTCTCGCCCCGCTGGGATTTCCTGGACTGTTCGCCCAGGTTATGTGGGTTCACCGGGCCCCAGGCGGGGACAGCGGGGAGGTCATTGGTCCATTCATGCACGTCGGAACTTACCCGACAAGGCATTTGGCTACCTTAAGAGAGTCAGAGTTACTCCCGGCGTTTAGCGGCCCTTAGCCCAGTTGTACCCAGGTTTCAGGTACCGCCACTGGCCAGGACTCAAAGGCCGTTTACATCCTTTCGGACTTGCGGCCTCCTATGTTTTTAGTAAACAGTCGCCTCCCCCTTGTCACTGCGACCTGAACCCCCGGCGTAGCCAGGGATTCAGGCACCCCTTTTCCCGAAGTTACGGGGCTAATTTGCCGAGTTCCCTCGCCTAGGTTCCACCCGATACGTCTTAGGCTTCTCACCTAGGGGCACCTGTGTCGGATCTTGGTACGGACAGGTAGGATCCATCCCCTGGTCTTTTTCCTTGGCTCCTGGAATCAACTGAACCCCCCTAAAACGGGAGGCCATTCCTACCTCCGCCTGGTTCTCACCATTACGGTACTTCCCAGGCTTCAATAGTTAGATGAGACGACGATCTCACTCAGCCTATCCGGAAGCGTCAGATCAGAGGCTTGCGTTGCCGCGCGTACCTCCCTGGTACCGGAATCTTAACCGGTTTCCCTTTCGACAGGTCCGGTTGAGGCCTGCCTTAGGACCGACTTACCCCCGGCTGACGACGCATTGCCGGGGAACCCTGGCCCCTTCGACGGAGGGGATTCTCACCCCTCTATAGCTGTTACTACCGCCGGGATCTGCAACAGCGAAAGGTCCACTGGACCTCACGGCCCAGCTTCCGCCCTAGCGCTGCGCCCGCCTACCGACACGGTCTTTTCGCCGTGTCCCTGGGTATCGGCACCTGGCTTAGTCCCGTAAATTTTCGGCGCCCCCAACCTCGGCCGGTCAGCTGTTACGCACTGCTTGGAGGATGGCTGCTTCTAAGCCTACCTTCCAGCTGTCTCTGGTTGAGGACGGCTTTCCATTTCTACACTTAGCCAGGATTTTGGGGCCTTAACCCAAGCCCGGGTTGTTCCCCTCGCGGCCATGGACCTTACGCCCACGGCCCGTCTCCGGCCTTCTACGGCGCTAATGGATTCGAAGTTTGAATGGAGAGTGGATCCTTTCGAATCCTTGTTCCCCAATCAGCACTCTACCCCACTAGCAACCTCCAGCCGGGCTATCCTGAGAGATATTTCGGCGGGAACCAGCAATCACCGAGTTAGATTGGTCTTTTGCCCCTAACCCCAAGTTATGGGAGTGAGTTGCACGTCAACACCCCTTCAGGCCTCCACCGGGCTTTCGCCCGGCTTCACCTTACTCAGGGCTAGATCACTCGGTTTCTGGTGTCATCCCTGTGATTACAGGCCCTTTCAGACCTCGTCCCTCACGCCTCATCATGATCAGCGTTATGGACTGTCGGTTTCCCTACGGCTTCGGGCTTTGAAGCCCTTAGTCTCACCACAGAGATGAACTCCCCGGCCCATGGTACTAAACGGAACGTACAATCCTAGTCCCCTCCCTTCGTAATGCTACGTCACCGCAGCTTCCTTCAGGGAGGATCTACCCTTGCGGACCGTACACGTCTGTAACCGTCTGATTTCAGGCACTTTTCGCTCCCCTTCCGGGGTACTTTTCAGCTTTCCCTCGCGGTACTAGTGCGCTATCGGTCTTGGGACGTTTTTAGTCTTGGAAGTTGCTTACTCCCAGGTTCGCGCACCCATACCGGGGTGCGTTACTCAGGGACTCCAGCCCAACTCCTTCGGGTTTACATCTAGGGGGCTATCACCCTCTACGGCAGGCCGTTCCAGGCCATTTCGACTTTACCCGCGAGGAGGCGGCCGGGCCCTACAACCCCACATCCCCCAACAGTTTCCTGCCAGGGTTCAGTTTGGACTCTTCCCATTTTGCTCGCCGCTAATCTGGGAATCCCAATTGGTTTCTTTTCCTCCTCCTACTTGGATGCTTCCGTTCGGAGGGTTTCTCCTCCCATGTGGGAGTGCCCCAAGTATAACTCGGGGCGGGAAGTCCCATTCGGGGATCTCCGGATCGAAGGCTGCGTGCGCCTACCCGGAGCATATCGCAGCTTGCCACGCCCTTCTTCAGCGCCCAAGCCGAGCCATTC
>JAHFAO010000244.1 GCA_023250515.1 Deltaproteobacteria bacterium
AGAGTCAAGGCCATATTCGTTTACTCGTTGACTCGTATACTCGTTAATCGCCCATGTGAGCTTACGAGTAACCAATAACGAGTAACGAATAACGGGTTATCGCGGCTTCTTTACGACTTCATACCCAAGTTCTTCTATCGCAGAGAGGATATCGGCAACGGCGGTGAGGTCCTGGATCTCCGCATGACCCAGACGCACCTTGACGGCGTAGTTGTAACCATAAGGGTGCTTCTCCTTGCGGAACTTGAGGATCTCCCGGGCAAGGGAGATTGGATTCGGCTTTTTCTCTTGGGCTTCCATCGCGTTTCTTTAATGGAAGGGTCCTCTGTTCACCCTTCGACACGCCCGTCTTGAGCAAGCCAGCCGTCTCCTTCGACAGGCTCAGGACGAACGGCTGGAATGTCGAGCGCTCAGGGCGAACGGGAGAAGCCGCGAAATCATTGATATGTTCCGTTTATGCTGAGCTCGTCGAAGCAAGGGCCGCTCTACGTGAGCATCTCGATTTTGGATTCGACCGTTTCAGTCGAGACGATATGCCGCTTCAGGTTCATCTCATCTGGTTCAAAGCCAAGGGCCAACCCCAGGAACTGGGGCAAATGGAGAATGGGAAGCCCGATATCTTTTCCCTCTTGTGCCTCCGCCCTAGGCTGGTTTCCGTCTAGATTCAGGTGACAGAGCGGACAAGGCGTGACCATGCAATCGGCGCCCTTTTGTTTCGACTCACCTGTATGTTTGCCAACCATGGCCAAAGAGTTTTCCTCGTTGGCTGAAAGAATGGGAAATCCACAGCACTTGCCTTTTCCGCTGAAGTCTACACACTCGGCGCCTAGAATTCCTATAATCTCATCGAGATAATTCTTTCGCGCGTTTAATTCCTTTGTGGGGGTTATGGCCTCGGGAGGGCGGCGCAGAAAGCAGCCGTAAAAAGGGGAGACCCTGAGACCTTTAAGGGGCCTACGGATCATAGATTTTAGACGCTCAATGCCGAAATCCTCAAAGAGGATCCAGAGAAGATGTTTGACCTCTGTGGTTCCTTTGTATTCAAGCCCCTCCTCCGAGAGATATTCCTGATTGATTTTTTCTCGATACTCCGGATCGCTCTTTAGCCGGTAGTTGGCCTGAGCAAAGACCCCCTGGCACGTGCTGCATATGGTCATGATGGGAAGACCTAGCTTCTCAGCCTTGGCCAAGGTCCGGGCGTTAATGGGGTCGGAGATGTACTGGGGGAGAACTCCAGCGCCAGTGCAGGCCACGTCCTTCATCTCTTCGAGCTCGAGTCCCAGTTTAGCTGAGACTTTTACAGCCGATGGATAAAGCTCGGGACAGCCTCCGCGGGAAACGCATCCGGGGTAAAAAGCATATTTCATTTTTTCTCTTGCTCTCCTTTCTCGAAGATCCTTTTGATTCTGTCAGCCCCGGGCCTTTTAGAGTGCAGATAAGGGATCGGGGCTTTGCCTCTAACTAATGCCTTGGCGGCAGTGGGAAGAAGTTTCATAAGGCCTGGGATATTTGTGAGCCCCTCAGACTCTACAGCAAGCCTTCCCTCATCTAGCCAACCGCTCTCCTTGACCGACGCAGCAAAGCTCTTGTGATGTCGGGCAACTTTTTCATTAGTAATGCCCGATTTGAAAGCGAAGTCTCTTAAAGCGATTATTCGCTTGGTTGGTTCGATTCCCCTGGGGCAATGTTCATCGGCCTCGAAGCAATGGACGCAGTCCCAGATGCCCTTAGGCTGCTCAAGGGTCTGAAATCGCTCCCTGGTTTCTTTGTCCCTCGGATCAAAGACAAAGCGATAAGCTTTAGTTAGGGCTGCTGGGCCGAGAAAATTGAAATCGACGGGAAGGACAGTGCAACCCTCGTCACACATGCCACAGTGATAACAGCTCATTACTTTTCTAAGATCCTGCAACGCAGCATCGGGAATTATATTTTCGCCATCAGAAGCTGTCTCCTTAGCTTCAAGCCAGGGTTTGACGGCCTTGATTTTATTCCACATGAAGGCATCCCAATCGAAAACGAGATCCTTAAGGACCGGAATGTTACGAAGCGGGTCGAGCGAGATCTCAGGGCCCTTTTGGGTGAAGGCAGAGACCTTGGCTATACAGGTGAAACGGGCACTGTTATTCACGCGGATCATGCATTCGCCGCAGTAACCCCGGAGGCAGGAAGCGCGAAAGGCTAGGGTCCCGTCCATTTCATCGCGAATTTTGAACAGACCATCGAGAACGGTGGCGCCTTCAGGCACCTCTACAGTGTAATTGGAACGGCCTGGTTTGCCATCCTTCTCCGGGTCCTTCCGGTAAACCTTGAATGTTACTTGCATTCTTGAACCTCCTACCGTTCACCCTTCGACAAAAGCTCAGGGCGAACGGAAAACTTCTTGTAATCGTGGATGATGTTCCCGTTCATGCTGAGCCTGTCGAAGCATGATAGGGTCGTTTTTCAGCAGAATCATTACTCAGTCCTATTCTAGACAACCGGTTTTTTTTGAACCTGCGCTGATCCTCGTACGAGGCTCACGAGGGTATGGCTCTTCCAATTTCCGTCGTCTCGCTCTAGGAAATCCGCTCGGCGATGAGCCCCACGGCTCTCTGTTCGGCTCTGGGCAGCCAGCGTTACAACCTCCGCCAGATTCAACATCGAGCCGACCTCGAGGTGGGTGGTAAGCTCGTAATTGTAGACTCTCGATTGGTTCCTGACCTTGATCTTCCTATATCGCTCCTTCAATGTCTGAATACGTTCCATTGCCTCTCGCAATCCCGTTTGGTCGCGAACGAGACCAACCTTCTCGTTCATCAGTTGTCCCAACTCGGAGTGGATCTTCCCCAAGGAATCTCCGGATGAGTTTCCCGAAGTGAGCGTCGCAAGCCGTTTCTCTTCGTCTGCTAATTTAGCCCCTGGAAAACTCTTCTTGGATGCACTCTTTACGTACTTTGATGCGGCCTCTCCTACTCTCCTTCCGAAGACTACCGCCTCAGTGAGAGTGTTTCCTGCCAGACGCCCCGCGCCGTTAAGCCCGTTGCAGGCGCATTCCCCGACTGCGAACAATCCGGCAATCGACGTCTCTCCATTCGCGTTGGTCTCTATCCCCCCCATCGGACGATGGGCCACCGGACCGATGGGGACTGGCTCCTTGGTGGCGTCGAGGCCTGCAACAGCCCGAACCAATTCGTGGGTCTGGGGGAAGCGCGATAACAGCTTTTCCTTGCCAATTCGTCTTAGGTCGAGAAGAAGCGATCCGCTCCCATTCTGGAGCGCGTTATAAATCGAGAAACAAATCTTTTCTCTCGGAATACCCTTCGATCCTTCGAGCGCTTCTCCCTTTTCGTTAATAATCTCTGCGCCCTCGCCAAGAGCGGCCTCAGTGATCAGGAGGCTTTGGTTTTTGGGAAAAACCGTGGGATGGAACTGGATCATCTCCATGTCCATCAACCGAGCGCCCGACATGTAAGCGAGGCTCTGGCCGTCCCCTGTGGTCCCGAGGGAAGCCGTCGAGGGTAGATAGATTCTGGTGAAACCCCCTGTTGCGAGGATCACCGCGCGCGCGGCAAAGGAATCGAGTCTTCCAGACCTAAGGCCCAGTGCAATGGCTCCGAGACAAGCTCCTCCGTCAACGGCTAAGGAGGTCACGAACCACTCTTCAAACGAAGGAATTTGCTCCCGTTGAAATTGCTCGTGGAGCACTTGGAGGACGATGTGCCCGGTCCGATCATCCGCGTAGCAGCTTCGACTCCGGCTGTTTGACCCGAAATGACGCAGGTCTATTCGTCCCTCTGGGTTACGGTTGAACGGGACGCCCATTTGCTCGAGCCAAATGATATCCTTTGAGGCTTCTTGGACAAAAGTCTGAACAATTTCGCGATCGCACAGGCCGTCCCCTGTGAGGAGCGTGTCCTGGGCAAAACTCTCGGGGGAGTCGTCCTTGCCGAGGGGAGCGTTGAGGCCACCCTGAGCAATCCCAGAGTTTGTTCTTAATGGATGAACCTTTGTGATGAGGCCTACGGAAGCGCCCGTACGCTTTGCGGCAATGGCTGCTCTTAGCCCCGAGGCTCC
>JAHFAO010000100.1 GCA_023250515.1 Deltaproteobacteria bacterium
AAGGCCTGGATGCCACGTTTGTGCTTGCGGCTGACAACATAGGTATTCAGGCCCTGATCGCAGGCGAGTTCGACTTCAGCGCATCGGCAACGGGAGCATCGAGGGCAAGCGCACGCAACATTCCCCTCAAGGTTGTCTTGGCCCACACTTTTAGACCGGCCTTCTGGATCTATACGCGTGAGAATATCAAGCCAGCGGAGTTAAAGGGAAAAAAACTTGCGATCTCTTCATTCGGAGGGCTCTCCCATGCGTTGGCAAGACTCGCCCTCAGAAAATTTGGACTGGATCCGGAAAGAGATGTTGTTATGGTCGCGGCTGGCACCACGGACATGCGATTTGCCGCGTTACATAGCGGCACTGTAGATGCAGCCGTTCTGAATGCGCCCGGGAAATTTAAAGCAAAGAAGGCGGGCTTTAACGAGGTCCTCTTCGTGGGTGAAGAGATTTTTGGCCTTAGCGGCGGGGTAGCGACGACCGCTAAGATGATCGAGACCCGGCCTGAATCCGTACAGAAATTTGTCACGGCTGCTTTGAAAGGACATAAGTATTTCCTAACCAGTCGTGACGGGTCCATCCCCGTTATGGTTAAGTACATGAAGATAGATTCTGGAATGGCAAAAGAGCTCTATGAGACCACGATTCAGACGTTTACTGCGGATGGAACAATTGGAGAAGAGATCATGAGAAGTGAAGCTCAATTGCAGGCGAGCGTAATGAACCTAAAGGAGGTCCCTCCACCAGACCGGGTGTTCGATATGAGCTTTACGCGTAAGGCCAACCAGCGCCTTAAGAATTGGAAACCACAGTAGTTACTTACAAACCCAATTCGACCTGGACCTCTCTTAAGGGTCGAAAGTCGGCGACCTCATCTACGAATACCTCTTTGTTAAGGCCCAGCGGCTTTAGCAACAGGCTGACCTCGAATTGCAGCCCCTCCGTGCTAACGGAGCCATTCGGGCTAAAGTAATCTTTCGACTGCGCGTAGATCAGCGGAGCTGCAAAACTTTCTGCTCGATAAAGTCGATGATCTGGCTTTCGAGTTGGACTTGATTGAGGGCGTTGATTTCTTGCACCCCCGTGGGGCTCGTCACGTTAACCTCGGTAAGATAATCTCCGATGACATCCAAGCCAACAAAATAGAGGCCTAACTGCCTCAAGGGGGGCGCTAGGACACGGCATATTTCCCGGTCTCTTCGTGTCAGGTCGGTCTTGACACACTGGCCGCCGACATGGATGTTACCCCGATTTTCATCTTCGCGGGGGACGCGCAGAACCGCGCCGATCGGTTCACCATTGAGAACAATGATGCGCTTATCACCTCGACGGACCTCAGGTAGATAGCGTTGGGCCATGATTGGGTTCCGACCGTTAGCTGTGGCCGTCTCCAGAAGGACATTGTTATTCCTGTCTTTATGATGAAGATAGAAAACCCCGCTGCCCCCACACCCGTCCAAGGGCTTGATGATCATCTCCCCACCTTGTTCCTCCATGAATTGCTTGAGCTGTCCCATGTCGCTGCTTACGAGCGTTTCCGGGATCAGATCGGGAAAGTTAAGGGCGTAGAGCTTTTCGTTGCTCTCTCGAAGTCCCCTTGGATGGTTAATCACCAGGCACTTCCGTTCATCCACAAGACTGAGGAAATGCGTGGCAAAGAAGAATTTCATATCGAAGGGTGGATCCTTGCGCATCAGGATGACATCGAACCAACTCAGGAGTTTAGACGCTGGCGTCCCAAATCGATAGTGGGGAGTAGCCCGGGCGACACTGACACGACGAAATTGGCCCTCCGGGATCATGCCACGGATGGAGAGATCTTCCAGCTCCATATAATAGATCTCATGCTTCCTCTTCTCAGCCTCGAGCATAAGGACAAAAGTTGTATCCTTGTTGATGTCGATCTTTGCAATGGGGTCCATGATGACCCCGATCCTTAAGACTCCCATAAGATAACTCTAATCCTCCAACGTTTTCGGGAGCCGTTCATGTACAACCCAGGTGCGGGCCAAAAAATCGTGCCATCCCCTTTTTTCCCGGCTCAAGAGGATCCAGAGAAATCCTAGTCCAAAAAGGCCAGACAGGACGTAGCCGATGCAGCGGATGAGGGATTGGCTGTACGAGATGGGCCCCTGATTAGCTCCAACCACTCTGAGACCCAGGAGCCATTTCCCAACAGTTTGCCCCCCCATCCCGTGAAACAGAACAAAGTAGCCGACCGAAAGCGCAATCCAAGCGAAAAGAAGGAGCTGTAAAAAGAACTTTAAGTTGTCCCCGGTGAGTGACCGATCATGGGCTGACAATCCCACGCGGTAGCCCACATAGGCCAAATAAGAAAGGAGAGAGAAGAACAAAAATAATACCAAGATATCAACAAAAAAAGCGTAGCTGCGCCGCGAAAGACCTCCCCACCGAATCCCGCTCGCTTTTTCTCCCTCTTTTTCGGGTCGCTCATAGAGACGATCCAAGCCCCTATCCTGGAGAACACCCATAGCCTCCGTGCCCTGGGGGAAAAGAGCCGGTTCTTCTCCTGCACTCTCTGTCTGTCTCTCCTCCGTCACGGCAAAGGACTCCTGACCTTTTCGGCATATTTCATAGATCTTGGCATGGGAGATTGTAAACCCCTTTGCATCCAAAATGAAGAGGAGAGGTGGCTGCCCTGTCCTACCCCATATCGCCCCAGAGAAACTGCGCGATGGACAATGCCGTCAAGGCGGCGGTCTCGGTCCGCATAATCCTTTTCCCCAAGCGGATAGACTGGAACCCGTGGCGCATAGCTTCAGATGCCTCGTCCGAACTAAAACCACCTTCCGGTCCAATCACGAGTAGTAGGGAGTTTAGATGGGGTTTTACCTCCCGGATCTGAGTAAGGTTTTGCATGGACTCTTTCTCCCAAAAGAGAAGCTTTAGCTCACAGGGCCAGGGCCTGCGCACCAGATCTCCAAAATCGCTCACGTCGAGAATCTCTGGAATTTGAGTGCGACCGGACTGCTTGGCGGCACTGAGGGCAATTTTTTTCCACCGTGCCTGTCTTCCCTCAATGTTCTTGCTATCTGGCCTAGGCACGGTGTGAGAGGAGAGAAAGGGGACAAGGGTCTGGACTCCCAACTCTGTTGCCTTTTCCACCACCCAATCCATTTTTTCCCCTTTGCTCAGGCCCTGCGCCAAGGTGACCTTTAGTGACGACTCTCGCCCTGGCTGATAGGACTTTAAGATCTCTACCTCTCCCGTCCGATCTGTATAGGATTGGATGATCCCCTCGTGTTCCCATCCCTGATCATCAAAGAGAGTAACACGATCCCCAGGTCGGAGACGGAGAACCTTCCTCATATGTTCAAGTTCTTGACCGCTTACATCCACCCTTTCGCCCTGAATGTTTTTCTTTGGAACAAAGAAGCGTGGCATATCAGCCCTTTTTTCCGAGCAGGAGCGTAGCCCATTCCTTTTGCCGCTTTTGGCGAACTAAGACAAAGGCGTGGGGAGAGAATTCGCGCAACACATCGCCTGCCTTTGGCTCTAAGATCCCAGAGAGAACGAGGTATCCCTCGGGGGAAACCTTTTTTTGCAGCTCGGAGGCAAGGTCAATGATCGTTTCAGCAGTAAGGTTGGCGACAACAACCGCAAAGGATTCCTTGACTTGCTCTAGCGCAAATTTCGACAACCTGACTGCTCTTCCCACTCGATTACGCCGGACATTGAGTCTGGCCACCTCGAGGGCAATGGGATCATTATCTAACGCCAATATCTTGGTGGCACCCATTTTAGCCAAAGCGATGGCGAGGATTCCCGATCCAGTCCCGACATCAAGGGCAGTGATATTTTTTTGTGTCAGCGAGGTGACCACGTCTTCCAGAAACTCCAAACAGGAACGGGTGGTCGAATGTGTTCCCGTGCCGAATGCCATCCCCGGCTCTATGGTAATCACTTGGCGCCGCTTGAATTGAGGAGGCTTAAGCCATGGAGGGGTGATCCAAAGACTCTTGCCTACTTTTTGGGGAGAAAAGAACCGGCGCCAAGAGCTATTCCAATTCCTGTCCTTTAAGATAGTCCAGCGCAGCGGCTGCTCCCCGATCCTGGGATAAATCTCCCTGATCTCTATGAGGAAGCGCTGGATGTCCCTCTTCAGTGTTACGGTTCTTGCGGGACGGGCAAAAAAGGCCTGGACTTCATCTCTCTTAAGGACGACACCTGGAGAGCCCAGCTCGATGAGAAAGTTTGATATCGTGTCTAACGCCGATGGAGGGGCTTTGAGGGAGAGCTGCAACCATGAGACAGGCACAGTTTTTTATGCCATAGAGATGCTCAGGGTTCAAATGTCATTCTCCTCCCCTCGGCCTGCCGGGGAGTGTCTTGAAGGGCCGGTGCACCGGACGAGTAGATTCAAGCGTACCTCAGAGATACTCATCGGCGATTTGCTGAGCGTAAGACGACTGTATTGCATCGGGCCGGAAAGACGCTTTCCGGCAGGCCGCCTCTAACCCGTCACGAAGGGCACAAGCTCACGATGGCCGAGGCGTCGCGCCCCTGACTCAGTGACTGTGATCGGTTCGCCCACTTGAGCATCCGCGCCGGTCGATCTCATCTCGACATGGGGCTTGATCGTAAAGGTAAAGCCGGACTGGATAATCATGTCGCGGTCTTTGACGGAGGGGGCTGGACCCACGCGGGGTCGGTCGCTTCCAAGTCCATTGGTGTGGATGAGGACTCCCGTCCCGTTACCCCCACGTACATCTGCAAGCCTGACAAACTCGTCAAGCAATCCGCCGATGGTTTTTCCTGGCTTTACCCAATCTACTAGACTAAGAAATACCTCAATGGCCACATTCATCGCCGTGCGATATTGGTCGGCATTCTTAGTACCGGTTAGGATCGAATAATTGCACTGCGCCCGATAGCCCTGGAGCCTAGCATCGATCTCCTGACTTAAGATTCCCCCGTCCTCCATTCTAATGGGCAGCGCCATGGTGTTGCTGGCATTAGCCGGGCGACCGTTGGAACCCAAAGAGAGCCGGGCAGGATAGTCAGCCGTGTGGCTAATGAGTACCTTAGCCATCTCAACCCAAACCGCCGCCTCTTCCACTCCGGGGCGGGCCACCTCCATCATCCTCGCAATAGCAGCTTCATTGGCATCGGTGATGCGCTGAATCACGGCAATCTCTTCTTGACCCTTAGCAGCTCGTGAAAACTCCAGGACCTCGCTCGCAGCTATGAAAGCAGCCTCCGGCAGTGCGGCTGCGATCCGGCGCCAGGTCTCGTAGAGGATGACTCCCTCTGGGTACCGGTACTGGTCGGCCATACCGGTGACCCCGATCCGGCTCCGCGCAAGTCCGAGTTCTTTAATCCGATCAGGTACGAGCTGGGAAAAATTTCCCCACCGGATATCCTTGGGCCACATAAGATTAGCAACCCACATGCGCATTTCCCGCTCCGACGAAACAATCGCCGTAACCTCGCCTGAGGCAGGAAAGACCACCCAGGCGCCTCCCTGGACGCCCCCAATCTGGCAGAGATAGCGGGAGTTTGCCTGTGGCTCTCCCACATCTGCGGCCGGTGCAAGAAGGCAATCCAGGTTGCGCTCAGTCATCAGCTTCCGCACCTGAGCGTAACGCCGGTCTCGCTCCGCAAGAGAGAAAGACGGTAACACTCGCCTTCCGCTACTGTCCGTTTGAAAAGAATCAATTGGTCTTGTGTCCATGGTGAGCGGGATAATCTGTCAAAGCCTTTCTGGTGTCAATAGTCGGCGGGCCTTGACAGTGATTCTCCAACAGTTATATGTGCGGGGATAGAAAGGATAAGTTGATGCGTTTAGCCTCCATAAAGTCCAACGATCTGGCTGCGGTTAGGGATGATACCTTGGTCCCAATAGGAAATCTGCTTGCCCAACAAGGACTCCTTCCCCAAGGGGCATCGATGATTGACCTCATTACGCAGTACAGCTTTCTTAAGCATACGCTGGCGAAGGCAGTTGAGAAAGGAACTGGGATCAAGCTGGATTCTAAAAGGCTCAAGCCTCCGGTGGAGAAACCCTCGAAGATCTGGGCCGCGGCCACTAACTACAAGAGAGGGAGTACGGGCCTGGAGCCAGCACGCGGAAGAGGAACCGCGGGAGAGGCTACTCCGGAAGAAATTCTAGAGAAAACTTTCTTAAAACCACCTTCTGCGATTATCGGGCCAGAGGAAGAAATTATTATCCCCAAAGGCGCTGAGACAATCTTCCCAGAGCTCGAGCTTTGCATTGTCATAGGGAAAGAGTCTCGGAACCTTTCAAAAGATCGGGTGTTGGAAGCGATCTTCGGCTACACCATCATCATTGACGTAACGGCGCGAGGTTACGGATCGGGAAAGGGACTGCCGGGAAGTCGCTGTGTACGCAAGGGTTTTGAGACCTTCGCCCCCATTGGACCATGGATCACGACCAGAGACGAGATCCCGGATCCGCAGAACCTGCTGATGCGTCTTTGGGTCAATGATGAGCTTAGGCAGTCGGCCAGAACGGATGCCATGATCAATGGCGTCGCCGAGCTCGTCAGTTATCTCTCGCAAGTGACTACCCTACATCCCGGCGACCTAATAGCCACTGGCAACCCTGATGCGCCGGCCTTTCAAAAACAGCTCATGCCAGGCGATATCCTAAAAGCGGAGATCGAAGGAATCGGGGCAATGAACCTGGGTGTGAAGAGAGCAGATGGAGGCTAAACGGGTTAGATATTCTTAAGTACACCCGACCGGCAGGATGAAAATCCGCGGCTGAATAAAAGGAGGTTGCTCATGAGAACTCATCGCAAAGCAGTGCTGGGAGTAGCTGTTGCCTGTGTTCTAGGGTTTTCTTCTCTGGCATCAGGCCAGCGCATAGGGAAAAATCTCGATGAAATCGTGCAGCTAGCCAGCAAAGAGAGGAATGTCCGTGTTGCCACCTCCTGGGAACCCCAAAACGAATCGGAGCTCCTCAAAGGCTTTCGTCAAAAGTACCCGGGCATCAAAGTAATGAATACCCGCGTCGGCGGTATTGAGACTAGGGAGCGAATCCTGAACGAAGCGCTGGCGGGAGTTGTCGACCACGACTTGGTCAATGTGTCGGGGGAGCTTAGAAATCAATACATCAAGGCTGGGATCCTGGCCGGTCCGGTTGAATGGCGCAAGTTGTTTCCCAAAGTGAAGGACGTTCATTTCAGTCCCGATGGTTACTTCGTTGCCAGTGGGTTTAGTAAGTACGTTATCACCTACAACCCCACCTTGGTTGCGAAGGACAAAGTGCCCAAGAAATGGGAGGATTGTCTGGACCCTTACTGGAAAGGAAAGCTGGTGGTCTTAACCCGTCCCAGAACATTCACGGGCCTTTATGCCGGCTGGGGTGAAGAGAAGATTGTCAACTACGCCCGTGCGCTCAAGAACAATCAACCCATCTGGAAGACCAGCCAATCAGGGGCTCTCACTCAGGTTGCGATTGGGGAATACCCGATGCTCTGCGGCGTGGCTTACCACTCTGTAAAAGATCTAATGGTCAGAGACCCCAAGGCCAGTATCGCCTTTTCAGTACCCCCCGATCTCCCGATTCAGATAGGCGAGGCGATGGCTATTATGAAAGGGGGCAAACACCCGAACGCGGCTTTGCTTTTAGCCGGCTGGTTGGTGACGCCGGAAGGGCAGAAGAATATGCATTTAGAGGGAAGGGACTCGCCTTTTGTCGAGGGGACCGAGGCCGAGGAACTTCTCAAGAAGCACGGTGCTAAGCCTATCTGGGAAGGTTGGGACGTGCTTGAGCACGAGGCGCAGATGGCGCGAAAGATTACTGCGGCCTGGGGCTTTCCCAAAGCAAAAAATTAACAGAGACGCGACGAGGACGTGATGAGAACGATCGCGATCCCACATCCAAACTTTCAAGTCTTTCTGGGCCGTTTCAGAGGAAACGTCATTCCGTTTGCCCTGACGGCCTTTCTGGTCTTCCTGGTAATCATCCCTCTTGCTCGATTGCTCATGAGCAGCTTTCAGTCGGGTCACCCGGCCCTTCCTGAAGGGTGGACGCTCCAGAACTATGTGGCGGCGTACACGATGCCGCTTTTCTATCAGGCTTTGGGGACGACGATTATCATCTCGGCCGTCGGGACGTTCCTCACTCTGGCTATTGCTATCATGTTTGCGTGGCTGATTGAGCGCACGGATATGCCACTTCGCAATCTAGCTTGGGCTTTAATTCTGATCCCGATGGCTATCCCTGGAGTCCTTTTTGCCCTCGGATGGGCGCTTCTTCTCGCCCCCAAGACGGGAGCTCTCAACCTGATCCTGCGGAGTGTCTTGGGAGCGCTGGGCTTTCAATTAACGGAAGGACCCCTAAACATCTACTCCATGGGCGGGCTCATTTTTCTGGATGGTCTGCGGGGAGTAACGACGGTCTTCCTTATGGTGGTGGGTGCCTTCCGAATGATGGACCCAACCATGGAAGAGGCGGCACGGGTGGCCAAAGCCGACGGCAGGGGTGCCTTCTTTCAGGTGACCCTGCCTGCTTTGATGCCCGCCGTTCTTACCGCTGCCATCTATTCCTTCATCTCAAGCATGGAATCGTTCGAAGGGCCGCTGGCGATAGGGCTTCCGGGAGGCATTTTTGTTTTGAGCACGCTGATCTATTTTACCACCCGTCTTCAGGCTCCGCTGGATTATGGCTTGGGGGCGGTGTTCGGCACGGTTTATATGGTCCTGATGCTTTTCTTGCTGGCTTGGTATCGACGGGTGGTGCGGTACTCGGAGCGGTTTTCGACCATTACGGGCAAGGGGTTCCGTCCGCGGGTCATTTCTATAGGAAAATGGCGCTATGCAGCTCTGGGGATGTTTGTGGTCTATTTTCTCGTGACTGTTGGCGCTCCATTTATCATTCTACTCTGGGCTTCTCTGCTCCCGAGTTACAGAATCCCGTCGTTCGAAGCATTGAGTTTGGTTTCCCTCAGCAACTACATTCAGGTGTTCTCCATGCCGCAGGTCGGTTCGGTTATCTGGAACACCCTCTTGCTTATGGTTATTTCGGCCACGGCCACCATGCTGATGGCCTTTTATGTTTCGTGGGTCATCGTGCGGACGGAGCTACGCGGCAGGGGGGTTCTTGATGCTGTCACGTTCTTTCCCCATGCCGTCCCGGGCATTGTGATCGCGCTGGCCCTCATGATGGCCTACCTCAGCCCTCCTTTAAAATATCTTGGGATCTACGGGACGCTGTGGATTCTTGCGATGGGGTTCATCGTCAGCTACATCGCTTTTGCGACCCGGTTGATGAACAGCGCTATCATTCAGGTTCAGAAGGAGTTGGAGCATGCGGCTTACGTTTGCGGCGCGACCGCTAGTCGTACGCTGCTGGCCATAACTTTACCTCTCCTGTTCCCAGCATTTGCGGCAGGTTGGGTTTGGGTGGCTGTCCATGCGCTGCGGGGTTTTTCCATTCCTTTGATGTTGTCGAGCAAGAGCAATGAGGTTTTTGCCGTATTCCTCTGGGATTATTGGGATCGCGGTCTTGTATCCACAGCATCGGCGCTCGGTGTCTTGCTCATCGTTGTTTTGATTCCCCTCACGCTTGTCATGCGTCACTTTATCGTCCGCGTGAGCGCGCAGGAGCGGTAGCAAGGTCATGAGAGTCCAGGTACAAGGATTGGCGAAGGCCTTTCAGACGATGGATGGAAAGGTCGATGCCCTGCAAGAGCTTAGTTTCGAGGTGAAGCCGGGCGAATTTTACACGCTTTTGGGACCGAGCGGTTGTGGCAAGAGCACAATGCTCAGGTGCATTGCCGGCCTCGAACGCCCGGATCGCGGTGAGATTAGCATCGGCGACCAAATCGTGTCCTCCTCAAGCCTCTTTGTTGCTCCGAACGAAAGACCCATTGGTATGGTCTTTCAGTCGTACGCCATCTGGCCCCATATGACGGTCTTCAACAACGTCGCATTTCCTCTGAAGCAGCAAAAGGTTCCAAAGAAAGAGAGGGAGCGGCGTGTCATGGAAGCCCTCTCGCTTGTGAAAATGGAAGATCTCGCCCAGCGACCGGCTCCCAATTTGAGCGGTGGACAGCAGCAGCGAGTGGCCCTTGCCCGCGCCCTTGTATCGAAGCCTCAGGTGTTGCTGCTGGATGAGCCGCTGAGCAATCTGGATGCAAAGCTCCGAGAAGAGCTCAGGCTGGAAATCAAAGACCTGCTCAAAAGGGTGGGGATCACTGCTCTTTACGTGACGCATGATCAGGCCGAGGCCCTTGCCATGTCAGACCGCATCGCCGTCATGTTTCTAGGAAGGATTCTTCAGGAGGCAACCCCGAAGGAACTTTATCTCAAACCCAACGCAAAGTTTGTGGCGCAGTTTATCGGGCAGGTCAATTTTCTTGAAGGTGTGGTTCTAGAGAGTTCTGTCCAAGGCATGGGATGGGTGCAAACTTCTCATGGAAATTTGCGCTGCCCTATCCCTGCTACTATGCCGAGGGGGGCCGAGGCATTGGTGGTGGTTAGGCCGGAGAGCCTGAAAGTCTCTGAAGCGCTGGAACGAGAGAACGAGAATGTCTTACAAGGGAAAGTAGAAAAGGCTATCTTTTTGGGCGATTTTATCGACTGCCAAGTTCTGGTGGGTGAACAACGAATCCGTGCTAAACTTCCTCCGACGGCTGACTTTAAGGAGGGAACCCATATATTTCTTCATTTTAGTCCCCAGGCTTGCGCGGTCCTCCCGAACCCGGTATTAGAGTGAGCGACCGCTGAAATCAAATTAAAGAGAGGAGTCAGAAATGAAGAAGGTAGACAGAGAACTCACCCGGCGGAAATTTCTTAGGATAACTGGCAGCACGGCGGCTGGTCTTGCGCTTGCTCCCTGGCCACTGCAGACCGCAAAGGCAGCCCAGCCGAGCAAGAAGGCGCTGGTGGTCCACACAGTAAGTCGCATCGCAAGCTTGGGCTACCACAACCGCCGGGATACTGAGCATGTGGCTTTCGTCGATGCAGGGCTCGCCGGGCAGAATCCGGTTACGCTGGAGCGTTATCCCATGCTCGCGGAAGAGCTTCCCTCGATCAAAAAGGGGACCTGGAAAATCGATGCCCAGAAGAGGACGATGGTGACGGCATACCGTCTCCGCCCTGGCCTCAAATGGCATGACGGGAAGCCTTACACCTCCAAGGACTTCGAATTTGGCTGGCAGATCGCCAAGCACCCAGAGTTTCCCATGATGGACCGGCTGGTGCCAGACCTCATTTCAAAGGTCGAAACGCCTGATGACCGCACGATCGTGATCTACTGGAACGATCTCTACAACGAGGCCTATGCTATCCAATACACCCAGGTGCGCGCCTTCCCGCGCCACCTCCTGCTCGACGCTTTTAAAGCAGGAGACATGAAGTCCTTCGCCAACCACCCTGCTTGGAACAAACAGTTCGTGGGCGCAGGTCCCTACCGGGTGATGGAATGGGAAGGAGCGACTCGGATGGAGATGGAGGCGTTCAAAGACTACGCATTGGGCCGTCCGAAGATCGATCGCATCAGCATGCGCGTTGTCGAAGATTCCAATACCAACTTGGCCGCCATGCTTGCGGGAGAGGTGGATTTTTGCATGCGCGCCACCATCTCTTTTGATGGCGCCATGATCTTAAAGAGCCAATGGGAAAAAGAGGGAAAGGGAAAGGTCTTCATTAGCCCCCCCTCTTGGACCTGGCTCAATCTCAGCCGCGATAACCCCTGGTTTAAGGATGTCCGCGTTCGCCGTGCGCTTCTGCATGCTATAGACCGTGACGCGCTGGTGCAAAGCCTGTT
>JAHFAO010000245.1 GCA_023250515.1 Deltaproteobacteria bacterium
CAATAATCACTTTAATGGAATCCTGGGCGTCCGCCACGAGCCGAAACCCAAGACCGGCCTCTGCAAGACTCAGCCGATGGGTGATCATCTCACGCACTCGCACGCGCCGGCTGCGGATCCATTCGATCGCCTCGGTAATGTCCTGGGGACTGGCGGCGTAGGAAGTGACAACCGTTATCTCGTTGCGCCAAAATTCATACAAGGGTATCGGGACATGGACCCCGGCTGCTGTCGTGGCGAAGAAGAGGATGGTCCCTCCGCGCTCCACCGATTGCATCGCTTGTTGAATCGCCGGCATAGCCCCGGTGCAGACGATTACGAGATCGGCCAAGCGCCCGTCGTTCACCTCGCGCAGCCGGCCGGGCACGTCCTCCCTAGCATGGATGATTGCATCGGCGCCTAAGGCTTGTGCCGCTTTTAAACGATAGTCATTGATATCTGTAGCTACGACGCAGGCAGCACCGTGCCCGCGGGCCATTTGCACATGGAGCAGACCTGAGATGCCGCTGCCGACCACAAGGACACTTTGTCCAGACCGCAGGCGAGCAAACCTCTGTCCGCGGACGACACAACCTACCGGCTCGATGAAGGAGCCCTCTTCGAAAGACATTTCTTCAGGCAAGAGGAACGTCCCTAACTCGGCGTTGATCCTGGGCACGCGGATATACTCGGAAAAGCCACCGGGATCGAAATGGGTCTGGCGCAACATCTCGCACACTGAATGATGGCCGCCTAGACAGTAGCGGCAACTGTTGCAAGGGACATGATGGGAGACAAAGACTCGATCTCCTATCCGGTAGCGCTCCACTCCCTCTCCCACGCCTACGATCTCACCGGCGATTTCGTGCCCCAGCACGAGAGGAGCCTTTTGAATGCGGTACCATTCCATCACATCAGTGCCGCAAATCCCGCTGGCTTTGATGCGCACCAGCAATTCACCGGGACCGATGGAGGGCATGGGCATTTCTTCTAAGCGCACGTCCCGATTATTGTAATACATGGCGACCCGCATGTTCGTTACTCGTTACCCGTTATTGGTTATTCGTTCGCAGGAAACGATTATACGATTGAACGAATATACGAATAACGAATTTTATCCTGCCGCCCTTCTTGCCTTTCCACCCTTGGCGCTCTCGTAAATCTTGTACGCCTCATCGACGGAAGCCTTCTCATGCACGATGGCCCGCACCCCACGAATCATACCCACTGGACTATCGGACTGAAAAATGTTTCGGCCCATGTCCACCCCAACAGCCCCTGTCCGAACGGCGTTGAAGGCGAGCTGCAATGCCTCAAGCTCGGGAGTCTTTTTTCCCCCGGCGATGATGACCGGAATGGGACAGCTCTCGACCACTTCCTCAAAGCCCTCGCAGTAGTAGGTTTTAACCAAATGGGCACCTAGCTCTGCAGCAATGCGACAAGAGAGACTCAGGTAGCGGGCATCTCGCGCCATCTCCTTCCCCACGGCGGTCACCGCCAACACGGGGATACCGCACTTCTCCCCCTCGTCCACGAGCTTTGCAAGGCTTACCAGGGTCTGTTTCTCAAACTCCGAGCCCACAAAGATGGAAAGGGCCATGGCAGAAACGTTAAGGCGAACGGCATCCTCAATCGAAACCGTGATATCCTCGTTGGAAAGCTCTTTTAAGATGCTGGTCCCTCCCGATACCCGAAGGACAACGGGTGTGTGCGAATTCGGATCGACAGATGTCCTCAAAACGCCGCGCGTGAGCATGATGGAATCTGCATAAGGGAGAAGCGGCTCAATGGTTTTACGCGGCTCCTCCAGCCCGCTCGTGGGACCTAAGAAATAGCCGTGGTCCACCGCCAGCATCACGGCCCGCCCATCCTCAGGTTTAACGACCCTTGCAAACCGATTTTTCATTCCCCAATCCATAGTTATCTATACCCTCCTTTTCAGACTAAAACTCGCCAAAACCCTACCACAAAACCCCCAAAAAAGTGAAACGGCTTGAGACTGTTGAACAGGATTTGACACCCTTTGCACAGGCTGGTACGCTGGTTCATCAAATGAGAAGGAGGCATTATGCCTGTAGAGATCGTTGATATGGCGAAGACTGCGCATGAGCTGAAAAAAAGAAAGGTACTTCTCAACACACCACGATTTCATGCTTGGGTCCATTATTACCCTAACCCCGGTGACAGGGATGACATGCACTGCCACAACGCGGATCAGACCTTTTATGTGATCGAGGGGGAGTGCACCATGCATTTTCCTGATGGTGGAAAAGCGGTGATGAAACCAGGTATGGCAGCACTGATAACTGGGGGATCGTTCTACCAGTTGGAGAATTCAGGCAAGGGACCTATGGTATTAATGGGAAACCGCTCAGGACCGTCAGAAGCCATCCAACATATTAATTACGAGCTCAGAAAAGACATCAAGAAACTCTCCGCCGAAGAGATGGAAAGAATCCGCCACGGCGGTGCTGTCCACCTCCCCGCTCAAGAGCAGAATCAGACAAAGGCCTGACGTGCCCTGGACATCAACCACACGTAGCGGAGTCCTAGGCTGAAAAGAATGATTCCCCCGCCAACCAAAGTGGCGGTCGAAGGCACTTCCCCGAACGAAAGGGCGACCCAGATAGGATTCAGGACTGGCTCGATCAGGACGATCAGGGATGCTTCCTGGAGAGAGATCGTTTCCAAACCTTTGGAAAAAAGAAAGTAGGGAATGCCTAACTGAACCACCCCCATGATAGCTAAGGCCAAAGCCTCTCCCAAGGAGAGGGACAGCGATGGCACCAGAGAAAGAAGAGCGAACCAACAAGCCAGATTGTTTACTAGCGTCAAGTATCCGGGATTAACTCCTGTTAAAAAGCGCAGATTAGTCATATAGATCGAGAAAAGAAACCCGCTCAGGATAGCCACCATAACCCCCACACTATCCGGCCGACCGGCGCTGCCGGCAAAAATGGTTCCTACCCCTACCATCCCCAAAAAGAGGGTGATCAGATTGGGCCTAGAGATAGCTTCGTGAAATAGCAGGCGGACGAAAAGGAAAACAAAGATCGGCGCGGTGTATTGCAGGATAATGGCATTGGCCGCCGTAGTGAGCTTGTTGGCCCAGACAAAGCAGCTAATGGCTGCGGTGTAACTCACCACGGAAACTAGCAGCGGCACACTCATCGTCCAACCTCTTGTTCTGAAAAAGAGAAGGAAAAAAACCGAGGCAAAGAGACTGCGGTAAAAAACAATCGTCAGCGGATGAAGCTCTAGGAACTTGATAAAAACCCCTGCCAAACTCCACAGGATACCTGTGAGGAGAACGAAAACTCTTCCCCGATTGAGGCCGGCATTCACCGAACGAGATTCTTGAACGATTGACATTCTCTTCTCCCCTGCCCTAACCTCTCTCTATCATGCCCCTAACAAAAAAAGAATTTATTCCTGAAATGATTCTCATTCCCGAAGGCGCTTTTCTGATGGGGAGCGAGGACGGCCCGGAGAACGAAAAACCGGTTCATCGAGTATGGTTGGATAGCTTTATGATCGGAAAATTTCCTGTAACCAATAGAGAGTACAGGATCTTTGTCGAAGAGAGCGACGCTGTCGAGCCATCTTTTTGGTCAGATGACATGTTCTCGCATCCTGACAAACCGGTAGTCGGCACCAGTTGGTACGACGCGATCGCGTATTGCGAATGGTTAAGTAAATGCACCAGAAAGAATTTCCGTCTCCTAACTGAGGCAGAGTGGGAGCGGGCGGCCAGGGGCGAAAGGGAAGGTAAGAAATATCCTTGGGGAGATGAAGCACCTTGGGAAAGGCCTTATCCAGGTTATGATCTCGAGACGGGAGGGCCTCAGCCGGTGGGTCTCAGTGAGCCCAACGGCTTTGGCCTCTATGATATGAGCGAGGGGGTTCACGAATGGTGCAGTGATTTCTACGATCCCAATTACTACCACGACTCACCGGAGCGGAATCCCCAGGGCCCTTCATCGGGAAAAAGGAGATCCTCACGCGGGGGCTCCTGGCGCCACCGGATCAAATTCAGCCGCTGCGCCGCCAGAAGCTCGCTGAA
>JAHFAO010000101.1 GCA_023250515.1 Deltaproteobacteria bacterium
CGTGCACCTTAATCCTTCTTTAGTCGAGACTGTGACAAACTCTGTCGAGCTGTCAGTTTAAAACCTCATTACCCCAAGGCGAAGAAAATGTCCATGCCCGTCTGGATTGAAATTTCACGTGTTGGCTAAAATTTAAAAGTGAACCGTTTAAGAATTAAAACTGAACTCCCTTCAAATCGACTGTTTTAAGCTGTTGGACATCGAGTAACTGATCGTTGTGCCAGAAGCGGAGTTCCGTAAGGCCGTTGGTCATCGGATAGAAGCGGACGTTGAGAGTGTCGCCGGGGCTAGCATGGTTGACGGTTAGGAGACGGTTGTTCAGAGAAACGCGGCGGTAGGCATCGACCGTGCGATCCAACCTGAGGCAGAAGATGTCCTTGACGGACTTGTAAGGCGGTTTGATTTGGAACTCCCGGAACAGGGACTGTTTTTCTTTCAAGGCTTTTTGGAAACGGAAGAAGGGGACCTCCAGGGTAGTGGAATGGACTTGGCGGAAGTTATAGCGCTGGATTTCCTGACGCAGGAAGGTTCTGGCTTGGCGGATGTCGGTGGTGTTAGCTCTGACGCAGGTGCGCACCAGGTGGTCTTGGAGCCACTGATAGGGGCGCTCAATCTTGCCCTTGGCCTGGGGGGAGAGGGCGTAGATGACCTTGACACCGCAGTCGGCCAAGACCTGTTTCCATTGGGGATCGACTTCATCGGTGACCTTGTGGTGGTCGCGCCAGATGGAATCGCGGCCCTGGACAAAGCGGAAGATGGAGTGAGAATCGACGTAATAAGAAAAAGGCAGCCCGTATTTCAAAAAGACCGACTGAAGAGCCGCGATATGGGCCCAGGAGGTTTGGCTTTTTAACAGTTCCGCATAAAGGATAAGACGGCTGAAGTCATCGAGGGAGGTGATGAGCCACCATTTCTCACGGGCGGCCGGGGCCCACAGGTGCCAAGAGGCGTCGTGCTGGATGAGTTGGCCGGCGTAATGGGTGAGGACTTCACGGTCATGGATCGATCTCTTGGGTTTTCTTAAGTAGAAGCCGTGCTTTCTGGCTCGATCGATGATGGTGGGCAGGGAGATTTTCTGGTCGTAATCGGTTTCGAGTCGAGTTTTGACGTAGCTGTAGTTGTAGGAGCGGATGGGCACGTCCTTGTCCTGGATTAATCGTTTTTCGATGGTGAGTTCCTTAAGGATGTTCTTTTCGATGGCTGGGGCAATAGAGCGGCTTTTGGTTTGGCGGCGGTATTGGATGGAGAAGCCCGCCCGATCCGCCTGATAGGATTTGAGCAGGGCAAAGAACCGGGTTTTCCCGACCCCTAGGATTTGTTGGATGTAGGGTCTTTCGATTTCGTTGTTCAGATACCGTTGGAGCATTTCTTTGATCTGACTGTCTGTGAACTTTTTATGCAACTGGGCCATAACCAGGACCTCCCTTTTTGGTCCCGATTATGGCTTTCAAAGGAGTTCACTTTTAAATTTTAAATCCGCTAAAAACGGTTCACTTTTAATTCTTAAATGGCACGATAGGCTATGGAGGTTGACACACCATAGAGGGGTGAGTATTCTACCGCCGCTCGGTGACTGTTCTGTAAGGTCACCGAAGTGGGAAAGACTAAAGACAGAGGCCAAAGGAGGAGATGAAAATGAAAGTTCTTGTTCGATGGCAAATTGTAGGAGCTACTGCTATCGGATTCCTGGCCCTTAGCATGACTCTGGATCTGGTTTGGGCACAGACAAAGACCCGCCTCTCCATCGCTACAGGAGGGACCGGTGGCGTCTACTATCCTCTTGGCGGCGGGATGGCAGCTCTCATCTCCCCGAGCAAGCGATGCTCGTTGCCGCCGGGTTGGTGCTGGTCTATCCGGGTTGGCTCCAAGATCTCATCGGTTTTCTTCTCTTCGCCCTGGCCGCGTTGCTCCAGATCCTGCGCGGCCGATCGCGAGCTTCTGGAACGACCCTCTCGGCCGAACAGCCGGCCCGAGGTAAATCAAGCAAGTGAGGAGAGGGGAGAAAATCTTGCGCGTGCTGGTTCGTCAGCTATCTAAGGCCTATGGTTTCTTATGGGCGTTAAAGGATATCAACCTCGAGGTTCAGTCGGGTGAGTGCGTAGCTTTGCTCGGCCCAAACGGTGCGGGGAAGACCACTCTCCTTAGACTCCTCTCAGCGCTTCTTCATCCAACCACGGGAGAGATTGAGCTAGACGGGGTAAAGCTCCATCAGGGTTCATCCCGGCTCCGTTCTTCTATCGGTTTCCTTTCTCCCAATGAACATTTTTATGAGAGCCTTACAGCCAGAGAAAATCTTCGTCTATTTGTTTCCCTCTATGGTAGGGAAAAAAATGTGCAAGATGTAGAGAAAACCCTCGATGACGTTGGCATCGCACATTGGTCGGATGACTTTGTCTCTTCACTCTCCAGCGGAATGAAGTGCCGTCTTGCCATAGCCAAATGGCTCCTTTTGGAGCCGAAACTGCTCCTCCTCGATGAACCTTATGGGGTCCTTGATGGTAGCGGGGTGGACCTATTGGAAGCCTACACGAAGAGGCTCTGTCACAGCGGAGGCATCGTGGTAATGGCGACGCACCACATACCGCGTGTGCTGAAGGTATGCTCTAGGGCTCTCATTCTTCATCAGGGAAAGTTGATTTTTGACGAGCCTCGGCGGGAACCCTGGGAAAGTTTCCATCGTGCATTTGCCGAGTTCCTCCCCCGTAGTGAGAAATGGAACTCTTGAGACAGACCTATTGTTTGCTTTGGAAGGATCTCCTTTTGGAGATCCGCCGCCGGGAGAGCCTCCTCGCCATGTTCTTCTTTGGCACACTCCTTCTTTTCGTTTTTCATTTTGCCTTCGAGATCCGACCTGAGAGAGTAGCGGAGATGGCCCCGGGGCTGCTGTGGCTCGCCTTCCTCTTCACTGGCACCCTTGGACTGACCCAACTCTTTCAGGCGGAGAGGGAAAACCACTGTCTCGACGCTCTCCTCTTATCTCCCATCGACCGGGGCGCCCTTTACCTCGCCAAGGTTTCTTTCAATCTCATCTTGATGCTCTTGGTCGAGCTGATCGTTTTTCCTCTCTTCTGGGTGCTTTTCAATTTAGAGTTTTGGAGGCTCTTGCCTCTTTTGTTTTTGGTTGCGCTTCTCGGGACCATAGGATTTTGCGTCCTGGGAACCCTGTTCGCGGCGGTTACCTTGAAGGCGCGGGCGCGCGAACTTCTGCTCCCTCTGGTCCTTTTTCCACTTGTGATACCCGTGATCCTGGCAACGATTCGTGGGATGGAGATCATCCTTCGTGCGGGAGAATTAGAGGAGGCCCTCCCCTGGTTGCGTCTTTTGATCGCATTTGATGTGATATTTCTAACGGCCGGGTTTCTCATCTTTGAATGGGTGATTGAAGCTTAGAGTGACCGATGACCGGGGACGGCTGACCGGTCTTCGGTCTGCAGTCGGTCCGCGGTCTTCGGTCTCCGGTCGGTTACTTAAGGCTGATCTAGCAAATGGCTCAAACAACGCACGGAAAAGCAAGAAAGGCTTTAGGTGGACTCGCCTTCTTCTTAATCCTTCTCGGCCTCTATTTCGGTCTGGTCCAGGCACCCCCCGATGCCTACCAGGGGGAAGTGCAACGAATCATGTATCTACATATTCCCAGTATCCTCATAGCTTACCTCTCCTTTTTCATCGTTTTTGTAGGTAGCTGCCTCTATCTGTGGAAGAGAGAGAAGCGGGACGACATTCTGGCCTATGCAGCGGCGGAGGTCGGCGTTCTTTTTACCGGCCTCACCATTGTTGAAGGATCGATATGGGGCAAACCCACCTGGGGGGTCTGGTGGACCTGGGACGCCCGACTGACTTTGACGGCCATTCTTTTTTTAATCTTTGTTGGTTATTTGATGCTGCGCTCACTCATCGAAGATGAGAACCGCGGCGCTGTGTGCGGCGCAGTCCTGGGCATCATCGGGTTCCTCGACATACCGTTGATTCATATGTCGGTCTACTGGTGGCGCACGCTGCACCAACCTCCATCTATCCTACGGCCGGACAAGGCGCCATGGGAGAATATTCATCCTTCTATGCTCATCGCCTTGTCCATTAGCTTCCTCGCCTTCTTGTTGCTCTATTTTTATTTCCTTTCTCTGCGCGTACGCATCGGAGAGATGGAAGAAGAGGTCAAAAGACTGAAGCTTTACGGAGGGGCGTAATGGGACCTTGGGGATTTGTCTTACTAGCCTATGGGATTGTCTGGACCGCGCTTATCCTTTATCTTCTCATCCTCAAGCGCCGCTACCGCAAGGTCGAAGCAGAACTCTCTCGCTTGCGGTCGTCCGAGTCGTCTTAAAAACATGTCCAACACTTAATCAAAAAAAACTGGACGCAACCCGGTTTCTTCCTCTCCCCACCGCGGGAGAGGACTGAGGTGAGGGGACTTAAGGCTGCTGCTCACCCACAAAGCGGAACTTCACTTCTGCCTGATCGCCTGAGGGAAAGAAAAAAAACAAAGTGGGTACGGCAATGTTGAAATCCTTAAGCGAGATCTTTGTGCTCCCCGCCGCGGTGACTCTTCTCCCTTGATGAGTCACCTTGACAGCCAGCCGGAGTTCTCTTTTTACTCCATGGAGTTCCAGAACCCCTCTGACCATTAACTGCCATGCCTCTTCAGGCGACCTGGGTTCTCTCATATCCTCGATGCCGCTACTTGTGAAGACAATCAAAGGATAGTCCTTCACCTCCAAGTAATTCTCCTGCACATCCTGATCTCTAAGGCCAATGTTACTGTTGTAACTTGCCGCATCGATTACGAGCCTCACCCATCCAGTGCCTTTCAGATCGATGATCCTCCCCCGGGCCTCACCCTCCCGAAGCGTGAATTCACCGATAACGGTTTTACCAAAGGGGTCGGAGATCTGCGTCAAGATCTGACTTTCTTTTGGCAGAAGGCGAAACCGGAGTAGTTCCCCTTGAGCTGAGGATACAGAAGGTGCGAAAGGTGCACCTAGGGCGACAGCGAGCAAGATATAGATCAACACAGCTCTTTATTTCTATTCCGTGCAAATATGTAAATCAATACGGACGAGAGAAAAACAGGCCCGTCTTGATTTCCGCAGTCGAAACCGGTTTTATGTAAGGCTCAGTTATTCAGAGAATGAAGAAAAGATGAAAAGTGTTAGTGCGATCAAAACTGGCATATTAGGCCTGATCGGGATTCTACTCCTCAGCGGAGCTGCCCTGGCGCAGTCGATATCAAGGGAGGCGATCTTTGCCTATTTAGCCAAGGACGGTCCAACGAAGGGAAGTGACAAAGCCCCGGTTACACTCATTGAGTTTTCCGACTTTCAATGCAGCTTCTGCAAGAAATTCTGGCGGGCAACTTTACCCTTAATCGACAAGAAATATCTTGATCCTGGAAAGGTCAAATTTGTCTACCGACACTTTGCGATTCTGGGCAAGCCTTCAGTGGCGGCGGCCCAAGCGGCAGAGTGCGCAAGCGAGCAAGGAAAATTCTGGCCCTATCACGATAAGCTCTTTGCCAGCGCAGGTTCTCCTTTGGCCTTTACCGATGGGAAGCTTAGAGGCTACGCCAAGGAGCTGGGGCTTCAGAGTCAGAACTTTGCCCAGTGCCTCGATTCAGCGAAATATTCTAAGAAGGTTGAGGGTGAGACAGCCATGGCGGCCTTCTTAGGTGCCCGAGGCACCCCGGCTTTCTTTCTTAACGGCCAGTTGATGGTCGGGGCGCAGCCCTTTGAAGCCTTTGAAGAGGCTATTGAAAGAGAGCTAAAAAAGGGCTCCTCATCACAAAAGGCGAAGCCTTGATATATCTTACGCTCTCTTTAGTAGTTTTAGTCATTTCAACCCAGACAAGATCGATCTCGTCTTGTCCTGCTTTTTCTGCTAGATTGGGCTTCCGATCGGAAAGGTTGAATAGAATGGTTAGGAAGAGGAGGTTTATCATCGGAGGAGTCATCATCCTCGTGGCTTTATCCTATTTGATCTACGGGGGCATGCGCCAAGCCATTGTATATTTTGTAACCCCCTCGGAACTGAAGGGACAAGAGAAAACATCCAAAGACAGGTTCTTACGGATGGGAGGGATGGTTGTACAAGGATCATTACAAAAGGATCTTAAGAACCTGACCTACCGGTTTCAGATAACCGATGGGGCAGCATCGGTCCCAGTCTATTTCCGTGGAGTTCCTCCTGATCTGTTCTCAGAGGGAAAGGGAGCGGTGGTGGAAGGAAGGATCGGAGAAGATGGGGTTTTCCTGGCCACGACAATCATGGCTAAGCACGCGGAGGAGTACAGTCCGCCCCAAGAGGGCAGAGCATCCTATCCTCGAAGCTTTGTCCCTGGTAAGGAGGAAAAGCGGCCTTGACCGCCACCATCGGTCATACCAGCATTCTCGTGGCACTCCTGCTGGCGCTATGGGGAATGACCGCGCCCATTTTGGGATCTCGAAGTGGCAGAGAGAGATTCTTTGCCAGCACGAGGGCCGCTATCCTGGGACAATTCTTACTGGTCACACTGGCCAGCTCTTCTTTGATCTATGCCTTGGTGACAACCGATTTCTCCATCAGGTATGTGACCTTGAACACCACCCGGGCTACTCCCATCTACTACCGGGTAACCGGTCTCTGGGGTGCTTTGGAAGGGTCGCTACTTCTCTGGGAGTGGATCCTGATTATCTTCTCGGGCTTGGTGGCCTGGATTTATAAGGACCGCCACCGTGAGTTGATGCCTTGGGTCTTGATGATCTTTTCGACCGTCTCTGCCTTTTTTCTTGCAGTCATCGCCTTCGCATCGAATCCTTTCGAGAGCATTTTCCCCGCACCGCTTGACGGCCGGGGGCTCAACCCCTTACTCGAAGACGCGAACATGTTGACGCATCCTCCCCTTCTTTACACGGGCTTTGTTGGTCTGACTGTCCCATACGCTTTTGCCATGGCCGCCCTCATCAGGGGAAAGCTTGACGAGGCCTGGATCACGACGACTCGCCGATGGACTATAACCGCCTGGTTCTTCTTAACCTTGGGTAATCTCGTTGGGGCGTGGTGGTCCTATCATGTTCTCGGTTGGGGGGGATACTGGGCCTGGGACCCGGTCGAAAATGCAGCCTTCATGCCATTGCTCCCGGCGACGGCCTTTCTTCACTCTGTTCAAGTCCAGGAGCGCCGGCGGATGCTTAAGGTCTGGAATCTTTCCCTAATTATTATCGCTTTTAGCCTGACAATCTTCGGCACCTTCCTCACCCGCTCCGGCATTCTCTCTTCCATCCATGCCTTCTCCAGTGGGCCTGTAGGAACCGTGTTTCTCGCGTTTCTCGCCTTGGTTCTCTTAGGCTCTTTCGGCCTTCTTGCATATCGGGCAGATCAATTCAAAGGACAACCAGAATTGGATTCAGTAGTAAGTCGGGAGTCGGCATTCCTCCTTAACAATGTCGTTTTAGTGTCCGCGCTCTTCACAATCCTTTTGGGGACTATTTTCCCTCTCATTTCAGAAGCGGTAGTTGGGGTTCAGGTGAGCGTCGGGGCGCCCTACTTCAACTCGGTCACTGTGCCTCTCTTCCTCCTCCTGGTCTTTCTCATGGGTGTTGGCCCCATGATCGCGTGGAGAAAAGCCTCCTGGGATAATCTCAAGCGGAACTTTCTCTGGCCTTCGGCCGCCGCTCTGCTTATAGCCCTGATTCTCTTTATCTGGTTGATCCGAGACTTCCTTCCCCTGCTTGGGGTTACCCTCTCAACCTTTGTGGTAGCCACTATTCTGTTCGACACCACACTTGCCGTTCGCGCTAGACGCAGAATTGCCGGAGAGGGAGTTGCCACAGCCCTGGTGACCTTGACCCGACGAAACCAACGACGCTACGGCGGCCTCATCGTTCACCTCGGAATAGTCCTCATAGTTTTAGGGATCGCGGGTTCTATGAGTTACAGCATCGAGCGGCAGGCCACGCTTAATCTAGGAGAGATCCTTGCGCTTGGACACTACAAGATTCGATTCGAAGGGCTAAGCGGCTCCCAACAACCTACCCACTATCGGGTCGAAGCGGCCTTCCGGGTCTTCAACAATGGACATGAATCCGGCCTTTTTTCCCCGACGCTCAAATTCTTTCCCAACCAGCAATCACCGGTCGGTCGGGCGGTATTCCGCAGCACATTTACCGAGGATCTCTATCTGATCCTCTCCGGTTTCAGTGAGGTGGGGCAAAACCGGGCCACTCTCAAGGTTCTTGTTCGGCCGTTGGTGGCGTGGATCTGGATTGGTGGCGTGGTCATAGCCTTGGGCACCATCGTGGCTGTCTGGCCGGTAAGGAAAGGGGCTGAGGATGGATGATAGAAGATCGAACATAGCGCAATCCTCGATCCTCAATTCTCGATCTTCGAGAGAGACAATGCCTTGGCGTCGCATCATCATCGTCCTAGCAGTCATTCTCCCGCTCATCGGGGTTCTTGCCTACGGCTTTCGTCGCGATCCCCGCTACATCCCTTCCCCTTTACTTGGTCGTCTGGCGCCACCCTTCGCCGTAACCCTTTTTGACGGGAGGAAAATCAGCCTCGATGATCTGCGAGGAAAGGTTGTCTTTCTAAACTTCTGGGCTTCGTGGTGTCCCCCTTGCAGGGCTGAGGCCAGAGATCTTGAGGCAGCCTGGCAAAAACTCAAGGATAAGGATGTGGTCTTTCTTGGAATTGATCTTCAGGACACTGAGGAGGCTGCGCTGGCCTTTTTAAGAGAGTTTAGCATAACTTACCCCAACGGCCGTGATGCCTCTGGGAAAATCGCAATCGACTATGGCGTCTGGGGAATTCCTGAGACCTTTTTCATTGATCCTGACGGACGGATTACCTACAAGCATGTGGGCACCCTCGGATCGGCGATTATCACGGCCAAGTTAGACGAAGCCGGGCGCAGAATTGTCAGCGCTAAAGAGGGAAAGGGGTCGTACCAATCGATACGGTAAAAAGCAGCGCCTCCCTCACCCTTCCCTCTCCCCCCTTCGAGCCCCTTCAAGGGGGAGAGGAATAAGGTGAGGGGGTTAGACGCACGAACCTCAACATTATGCTCGGATCCTTAATCTTACTTGTCAGTCTGCTTCTGACACCAACGGCTTCAGCTCAGCCGGTGGATCTGGAAGAGGAGGTGCGTAAGATTGCCGCCGAGCTGCGCTGCGTTGTCTGTCAGAATCTATCCGTCGCTGACTCTCCTTCGGAACTGGCACAGCAGATGCGCGCGGTTATTCTGGAACAACTCAAAGAGGGGAAAAGCCCAGAACAGATCAAGGCCTATTTTGTCTCGAAATACGGTGAGTGGGTGCTCCTTGCCCCAACGCCCAAGGGCTTCAATCTATTGGTCTGGGTACTCCCCTTTGTTGCAGTAGTTAGCGGGATACTGTTGGTAGTCTTTGTTGTCAGGCGCTGGGTGGATAAAAAAAATAGGTCCCAGCCCGCTACGATGGACCCGGCCCTTATTGAGCGCGTCCAGCGTGAGATAGCAGCCCAGAGCCCCTTGGAGACGGATCTGGAGAGAGAGAATCCGCGCGCACCCCTCCTGCAGGAGAAAGCCAGGATTTACGCCGATGTTAAAGAGCTTGAGTTTGACTATCAGGCAGAAAAGTTATCCGAAGCCGATTACAGAGACCTGCGCCAGCACTATGAAACGCAAGCTGCCGCGGTGCTGAAAGAACTCGACGCCGCACCTAAAAAAGTTACGAGCAGCCAGCCGAAGAGTTCTACAACCGAGAAAGAAGGTGCGGAGATTAGAAAAGCCTCCCCTCGGGGCTGGCAACTCGCTACTGGAGCGCTCTTTCTTTTACTCTTTGGGATTACCCTAGGAGTCCTTTTAACCAAATCCCTTCGACCCCGGCTCTCCGATCAGGATAATATCACGGGCGATTTTCTGACCGGCACTGGCCCTGGAGGTATCGGGAGCAGTTCAGGAATGGCGGGGATGCAGATGGGAGCCTCGTCATCCAAAGATATTGCATCTCTCCTTGCTCAGGGGCGAGCCGCCTTCGAGCAGCAGGAATTGCCTAAGGCCATCGATGCCTTCAAAAAGATACTTGCCATCGACGCGAATCATCCTGAGGCGAATAGCTACATGGGATTGATTCTCGCCCAAGCTGGCCACGCGGATGGCGCCCTCTTGGCTTTTGACCGAGCCCTTTCAAGCGATCCTAACTTCCCCCTCGCCCTTTGGGGAAAAGGCATGCTCCTTTACCGCGCGAAGCAGGATTTTGGTGGAGCGCGTGAGATGCTGGAGAGGTTGGTAAGCATCATGCCACCGGGACCAGAGAAGGATGAAGTTCAGAGAACCATTGGAGAGCTTGCTGAGCGGGGAAGTGGACAGAAGGAGAGAGCGAAGAAGGCCATAGCAGGAGGCACTCAGGCACAGATTCAAGGCATCGTTTCCGTTGATCCTAAGCTCAAAACAAAGATAGATGGCCAAGCTGTCCTATTCATTATTGCCCGCTCGCCGGACTCTGGTGGCGGCCCTCCCCTGGCGGTCAAAAAGGTCGAGCGTCCGGTCTTTCCCGTGTCCTATTCCCTGGGTCCTGAGAATGTCATGATACCAGGAGTCCCTTTTTCCGGTAAGGTGATTATTTCTGCCCGCTTGGATAAGGACGGTAACCCGCTGACCAGAGAACCAGGAAACCTGATCGGTGAATACAAGAAAAACCCCGTGGAGATAGGCTCCCAGAAAGTTGATATCGTTATCGACCAGGCCATGTAGTCATAACCTACGGTCCGCGTTCTCACCCATGAGTTGGTCCCCTAAGTCTCGCTTAGTGAATTCTTGCGACTTTCAATCGTCTATATAGTTCGACGATAGACAGGGCAGAAGGGAACATGGAAGTTGCCCCGTTGACGGGGTAAAGGATCTGCCTGCGGCGAGCTCAGTCGAGTTGCCGACCCAATTCATTCTCGTCGGGCCCAGTGGTGCGGACGGACACGCAAGAGGCATCTAGGGGCAGGTCTTGTATCTTGATTCTGCTGAAAAACCCCCTATTCATGAAAATTTGGGACATCAAAAATGATTAACCATGCTGAGAAAATTAATTGTAGGGCATTTATGAGCGAAAAATTTTTTCCTAATTCTCGACAGAAGACTTTTTCAGCAGAATCGTATCTTGCTTTGGCGCATTTATTTTGATAGTTCCCCATGAGTCATGGCTCGTCCTCTCAGAGTGGAATTTGACGGTGCGATCTACCATGTTACCTCCCGAGGTAACGCCCGAGAAGACATCTTCGATGACGAAGGGGATCGCAAAGCCTTCTTGGAGACCCTGGGCAAGGTCGTTAGCCGCTTTAACTGGCTCTGCCACGCCTATTGTCTGATGGACAACCACTATCACTTGGTGATCGAGACACCGGAAGCTAACCTCTCCCAGGGAATGCGCCAGCTCAACGGCATCTACACCCAAATCTACAATCGGCGCCACCGAACAGTGGGACACCTATTTCAGGGCCGCTACAAAGCCATCCTGATACAGAAAGAGAGCCACCTTTTGGAAGTCTGTCGCTACGTGGTGCTAAACCCGCTCAGGGCCAAGGCGGTAAAGAGAGTAGAGCAATGGAAGTGGAGTAGCTACGGGGCTACGGCTGGGCTAACAAAAAGCCCCCCTTGGCTGGCCGTTGACTGGGTGTTAAGCCAGTTTGGCAAGAGAAGATACCCTGCCACGAGGCACTACCGTCGATTTGCTAGGGAAGGGATCGATAAGCCTTCGATC
>JAHFAO010000246.1 GCA_023250515.1 Deltaproteobacteria bacterium
CTTTGTGATAGGCCTCGCTGCATTCCGTCTCTGAACCAAAGCTGCCAGCCTGTATGATCCGGGCCCGCACGGAAACCTTGAGCGGGGAGAGATCGAAGGGATAGGGGTCCATCCGGACAGAGTTCTTCGCTGTTGGCAGAAGGCGCAGCTCGACCTCGTCCTTGCTGGCGTAGGTCACAGGTAGTGGGGCAATAACGTCCTCTTTGAACTGCTCGTCATCGCCGTGGCCGTCGCAGCAAAAATAAAGCGACAGAAGATCGTAGACCTGGAGCATGCGATAGTTGAACCACAGCTCTTCTTCAAACTTGGGGTTTCCCGCGCCGAGCGAGCTTTTCTCTTCCTGCTGCCTCGCTTCTAGCTCCCGCATGACCGCCTTCACCTCGTCGCTTCTCTCTCGTAACCTACCCTTCGGACTCGTGAAGGTTTGGTAACGGTTCTGCCAAAGGCCGGTTCGATGCATTGAGACCAGCAAGCCGGCATAGGGGTCATGGGATCGAACCCAATGGATGTTTCTCGCGTAGGCCTCGAGTTCAACTTTTTCAAAGTCAGGCGGACTTTCACGATGGCCATAGGGCCGCCCCTTCTCGACATTCATTGGGGGTTCCCCCTCCCACTCCCTGTATCCACTGTCGTGGTATGTGGTGGCGAAAACCATAGACTCGTATGGCCGTAGCTTCGAGAAAACCTTGTTTCCCCAATGAGCCGCGAACTGAGCAGATAGCTCCGCATGGTCCTCCTGTGTGCTTACGATGGATGAACCATCTTTCATATCTCTAACAACCATTTTACCCTCCTCTTTATGCTTTCATCCCAAAGAGCCTTAGAGCGTTGCCCCCTAGAATGGCTTCTTTTGCTTCTTTCGAAAGGTCCTCGCGACCCTGAATCACGGGCACCGTATTAGGCCAGCTTCCCATAGTATCCGCATGAGGATAGTCGGTCCCGACTGTCCAACTATGTATCCCATACCGCTCCACAAGAACACCGAGGAGGCTCTCTGTGGGCCGCACGGAAAAGTAAAGGCGGTCCAGGTATTCAACCGGTTTGCGCTTAGGCCTTGCGTGTAATTGGTCATAGTCTCCCTCTCCCTGGTAGACTGCGAACAGACTTTCCATGAGATGAGGTACTTGAGTACCGCCTCCCTCCATGAAGCAAAACCGAAGTTTTGGAAAGGCGTCCAAGACACCTCCGAACATGAGGTTGGCAAGCGCTAGTGAATTTTCGATTGCGTTTCCCAAGGCGCTCCAAAAACCGTAGCCCCGGGTGGCATAGTGCCGCGTAAGCCTCCAACCCCCTGCTATCGGACCCGTATTGACGGGGTGGACAATGATAGGAACATCAAGACTCTCGGCCTTGGCATAAAAAGACCACAACTCTTCTGCATCAAGGTCCTTCTCCTTGACACTTGTGTAACAGACGGGGCCGTGGAGTCCCAGCTCCCTGATTGCTCGCTCTAATTCCTCGACAGCCAAGTTGACGTCTTGTAGCGGGACCGTCGCCAAGCCGATGAATTTGCCGGGATACTTCTTAACAATTCTTCCTATAGCGTTGTTGTACGACCTGCAGACACTCGCTGCCAGCCTGGGTTCTACATCATAATAAAAGGAGCCATTACTGGGGACCAGCACCTGCATATCGATTTGGGCCTTGGCCATATCAGCAATCCGAACCGTTGGATCATCGCCGGAGCTGCGCGGTCGTGGCACGAAGGGACTCGGAATATGGCGCGAATAGTCGGGAATATTCCGCTGCCGGGCGTCATAAACAACAAAGGAATTTCCTTCTGTATCGGTAGCGATTCGAGGCTTTTCTCTCTCGAATTCCTTAGCTACCTCGTCAAATGCATCATCCGGCAGAATGTGAGAATCGCAATCAACGTATGCCATAAGACCTCCATTTCTTCATCTGACTGCTGTGAAGCAGCAGACTACCTTATGCCAAGAAATTCCCGGTATTCCTCTCTGGATTGTAGGTAAGACTTTCCCAGATTTAAATCCGAGGGAACAATCCTCACATTTTTTATCAGATCTAAAGGGTTGCCTGCCACATCCTTACGAACCGAGCTTCTATCCGTTTTGACAATCAGCTCTTGGCCCTCTTTGGAAAGAACAAAATCGATAAAGAGTTTTGCTGTGTTAGGATGAGGTGCAAGTTTATTGATGCCAATAAGTCCTGCGGCAGCGATTACGGGGTCAAGGGCTAAAAACTCAACAGAACTACCCTTTCGCTTGGCTTCAATGACGTTCTGAAGATAGTTATTAGCCAAGAGCGCAACCTCGCCTCCGCCCAACAGTTCCGTGAGCAGAGCCCGTCCTTGTATCAAGCGGATGTCCTGTTTTCTCAAACCCTCAAAAAATTTCCGCGTTTTCTCTGACCCCCATATTTTTTTCAGGTTTGCGTACCATTCATATTCTGAGGAATCCAATCCCAACTGGCCCTTCCACTTTGGCTCCAAAAGATCAAAATAATCCTTAGGCACGTCTCTCAATGTTACTAACCGCGTATTGTAGCTGAGTATACTCGGAGTCGTGTACATCGTGGTCCAGTAGCCTTCAATGTCCTTGTGCCCCTCGGGGAAAAATTTTCTTTCCGGGGAATCGTATTTGGCAAAGTAGCCCTGCTCTAAGAGAACATAGGGCTCAAATCCAGTGCTGTTCATCACATCCCAAGCATGACGTCCGGCGCGTTGCTCAGTTTGAATTCGAGAGACCAGCGCCGGTCCAGTGGCTCGATAGTGAGTCGTTTTAATAAAGGGATATTTTTTTTCGAATGCCGACAATATGGCCTTGGCATCCGGAACAGGAATCCCCGAATAAAAAACTAGTTCACTCTCTTTTTTAGCCGCCTCAATGACCTCTGTTGGTTGAGATCTGATTTCTCCTATCCAGCCAAAAACTAAAAACAGAGTTGTGACGACCGCTATCCGCGACGTCTTGCTTCCAGATTTCATAAAAATCTCCCTGCGATCAAAACTCTTGAAACATTCGTTGAAGTTCCTTAGGGTCTTTAGTCTTGGTCAGGGCAAGCATCAATAGGATTCTGGCCTTCTGCGGGGTGAGATTGTCGCCCCAAATATAATAGGGCCTTTCATTATTGATCCTTACCCTCCCCAATCCTCCTCTGTGGGTCATAACCACTGGGATTCCTTTGGCAGCGACGCTTTTCAGCATCTTGTCCATGGCGGGCGTCGGCGATCCTGTCGGGAACCCGGCAATCACCAGACCTTCAGTCTTCGCCTTCTCGACAGCCGCTTCGATCAAAGCCCCATCGGCATCTACATAGGAGTAGATAACGTCCACTCTCGGAAGCCTCTGGAGGTTCCGGACATCGAACGGACTCGCGGTAGTGTGCTTCTGTACGGGAGTCCGATAAAAGGTGATCTGATCATCATCTACAAAACCTAAGACGCCGATGTCCCGACCGCTGTAAGTTTCCAGACGATAGCTTATGGTCTTGGTCACATCCCGGGCTGCATTGATCATATCGTTGGTCACGATGAGCGCGCCTTTACCTATAGCGTCGTCGCTCGCCGCGACCCGTACCGCCTGGAGAAAATTCTTGGGACTGTCGGAACTGAGGGTAGTAAACTGGCGCTGGGCTGCTGTCAGGACCAAGGGTTTGTTGCTTTTTACAGTAAGACTTAAAAAGTAACCGGTCTCCTCCAGCGTATTGGATCCGTGGGTTACAACCACCCCTTTCACCTCTTTTTCCTGAGATAGGATCTCATTAATCCTTTTGGCCAGCTTGAGCCAATTTTCAATGCTGATACTGCTGCTCCCGACGCGAATGATCTCCTCAACCTCCAGCCGGGCAACCTTCTTAAGATCGGGGATGGCCTCGGCCACCTCACCCGCATGTAGTCTCCCCGATGGCGTGTTGGCTATGGTCCCACCGGTGGCCACTATCTTAACTAAGGGGAGCTTCTCCTGACTTTGGACTTCGCCTACGCCGGCGAGTAGAAGAACGAATCCTACAATCGATAACCACATCATATTGCGCCTCCTTATATATTTTATATTTCGGTCGATAAT
>JAHFAO010000102.1 GCA_023250515.1 Deltaproteobacteria bacterium
GTTGAAGAATTCAAACGGGATTTGGACAACCTGCTCAGGGACTTGAAGTCCACAGCCCCGGAGAAGGGGCAGAACCGGGTCTATGTGGCGGGGGAGATCGAGCATGAAACCGCTCAAGAACGAAGTGCTAACGGCATCCCGCTCCACTCCTCCACTCTCGGATACTTAAGGGAACTCAGTCAGCAACTTCATGTCCCTTACGACCTTGGGTAAGGCATCGCAGAGGAACCTTCAGCGCTAAGCGCTTTGCGCACGGCGCTTGGCGAAGGGCGGAACGGCATTTCATCCAAAAAATTGATAAAGAAAAGATCTACTATCAGAACGCGAAAAGGCTTTTTGGATTCGAAGAAGGATAATGCCGACCGTTCAGCCGCGCTGAACGGTTCCAATGGTTCAAAACGTTCAAGCCGTTCAAGACCGTCTGGGCTGGCCCTTAGCGTTTGCGTACGATGGGCAGATAAGTAGTGAAGTTTGGTATATTCATATTCGGTGATAACCATCCTGAGCTACACCGTTCCAGCGATCGTTAGAACCTCTTCGTAGTCAGTCTTGTTGGATTCACTCCTCACTAGAAGTCTTACCCAAGTTGACGAAAGGCCAGCCTATCGGATAGTCTCCAACGAAAATGCTCATACTCAGGGGAATCAGGCCTAGGTGAGATAGTTGAGAAAGGAGAGAGTATGAAGTCGAGCTTGTCTCGTCGTGATTTTCTGAAGAGCACTGCCGCTTTCGTAATGTTGGGAGCTGCAGAGGGAGCGCTGGGTGCCAGCCAGTTCCAACCAGCTTCACTGCCGAAGCGCCGTTTAGGAAAAACAGGAGAACAGGTTTCTGTCATTGGATTCGGCGCGGGGAGCCGGTTCTGCTCCATGCAGGACGAGAATGAAGCGCAGGCGCTGCTCGAGCGGACTCTGGAACTGGGGATCAATTATTTCGACACCTCCGCCTCGTACACGCGCAGGGGATTGGAACGGCTTAGCGAGAAACGGCTCGGGGAATTTTCCAGGCGCCGCCGAAAGGAGGTGTTCCTCGCGACCAAGTTTGACCCGCGGGACCGGGACGGGGCGCTCAGGTCCGTGGAGAAGAGCCTCCAGCTCCTGCAGACCGACACCTTAGACCTGATCCAGATCCACAGTCTGTCAGACCATGACGATCTCAACCGGATGGGCGGAACGAACGGGGCCGTCGCCGCTGTACGCGAATTGAAAGACCAGAAGGTGGCGCGCTTCATGGGGATCACGGGCCACAACGACGGCGGCGCTATGGCCGAGGCGCTGCGGCGCTACGAGTTCGACGTGGTCTTGATGTCCCTCAATGCCGCGCAAGCAGCCAACCCGGTTGCTGTCCGGCGCATGGAGCCCATCCCTGCCTTCGAGGAGTCTGCGTTGCCGCTGGCTCTGCAGAAGCAGATGGGCATCGTATCCATGAAGGTCATGGGTCAAGGACTGCTGGTTGGTGACGGGGCCGGAAAGGCTCCTTCGTCGGAGCTCCTGCGGTTTAACTTGAGCCAGCCCGTCGCCTGCGTCGTCATCGGCGTTGAGCAGAGGGCGCGGCTGGAGGAAAACGCTCAGGTGGCCCGCGCCTTCGTTTCGATGAGCGAGGGTGACAAACAAAAGCTGCGCGAAAAGGTCACCCCTTCCCGCACAGCGTGGTACCGGTTCCTGGAGTCTCACGATGATTCGCTGCCCGTCTAACGACATCCGTGCTCGTGCTCGGGTTTCGTGCTAGTTAACGATACGCAGCCCTCGGGAAAACTAACGGCAGTCGACGGTGGTTTTCACTATCCGCCTTAGGCGGATTCGTATCATTCTACTTTTTTGGCTATCAGGGCTTTGAGCGCGGAAAGTCGGAATTATACCAGGGATGGCCCGCGCCTCAGTTAGGAGGCTCTCTGAGCAAGCCTTTCCAGCTCCTCGTAAGGGTGAGCCCCGACCATCATGGTGCGGCCGATCACGAATGTGGGAACAGCCGTAACCCCTAGCTCAGCGCATCTTCGCCAGTCCTCGTCCACAGCCTCCTTGAAGCTCCTGCTCACCAGCACCTCCATTGCTTCATCGGCAGGCAGGCCGGCTTTCTCGGCAATCCCAACGAGGACCTCACGCTTGCCGATATTTTCCACATCAACAAAAAAGGCGCGGAAAATAGGGTCGTGGATTTCGTCCGCCTTCGCCTTGCCTTCGGCCCATTTCGCAAGCTCCTGTGCCAGACGGCTGTTATAGGTCATATTCCGCTCGGCGTTGTAGGGGAGGCCTTCCTCCTCCATAAGGGCCTTCATGCGCATGCTCCTGGCGGGATCCAGCGTACGGCTTCTCCCCTGCTCCGGTGTTTCGGGATGGAGAGGGAAGTGGGTGACCTTGATCTTCAAACCGTAATTGGCTTTCAGTTGCTCAATACGCCCGGTACTGAGATAGCACCAGGGTCAGACATAGTCCGAAAAGACTTCAAGGGTTAAAGGCTCCGCCATGGCATCCTCCGTTTCTTTATGTACTCTGTGCGTAGCGAGATTTTACGCTCCTATTTCCTCATTTCCATGACCTCGAGGCGAACGCCCTCCGGGCCCTCAAAGAAGCAGACGTGCCGGCCATCCGGAAGCTGCCGCTGCTCGAGGATGCGAGCCCCCCGCGTCTTTAATTTCTCCACCGTGCCGGGGAGGTCATCGGTGTCCAGGGCGAGATGCTCCATCCCGTAGTGCTGTTCCAGCTTTTGCCCCTCGATATAATCCGTCACGTTTAAGCCCAGCCCGTGCAGGTCGAGACGGAAGCTGACTCTATCTCCGCTTCGATTCTCCGCCACGATCTTGGCGCCGAGGTTATCCACGTACCACTGGGCGGTCTTCTGGGGGTCAGAAGTCTTTACATGTAGGTGGTTAATTTTAAACGCCATGATTCACCTCCTCTGTTTCGTGTAGCCGGCGTGTTCTGCGTACCTGCTTCGGAGACCATAACAGAAGGGGGAACTTGGAGCAATAAGAGAAGAGGCTTGACGCCCCGCTCTGATTTCGACTAACTTTAACGTAGAAGCGCTCTGCTCTCTCGAGATCGTTCACCGGGATCCCGATATGATACACCCCCTTTAAATTTATCTTGCCCATCGTGTTCCTCCTTATTGAGCGCGACTGGGTGCAGCCCTGCTCATTTCCGCAGAATTAACCTATTATAAAGTGCTATCAGTTCTTTGTACCGATCGCCCCATTTTTCTGGCGAAGGGATCACTGTTTTTCGATCACCTATGTCATCCGGCCCCCTGGTAGCAATGTTTTTGTGGCTTACCCAGCGGCCATGCCCGTACATAATCTCCTGTCCCTTCTTCGACAGAAGAAAATCTGCCAAAAGGGCAGCAGCGTGTGGATGGGGCGGGCGCGAGGATACATAGATCGGAATCAAGGATTTTGCGGGAACGAAAGGTTGGGGAAAATTATAGTCAATGGGCGCTCCGGCCTTTTTCTTGGCAATGGCTTCCTGCTGATGGCCATCAACCTGCACAGGGAACTCGCCGGCTGCAACCAGCTGAGTGAGAAGAGTTGGCCCGCGCCGCACGTTGAGCTTTTGATTGCCGATTCTTGTTGCGAGCTCCGTTCCTTTTTGTTCCCCGTAGTAGTCCAACACCGCTGCCAACCAGTCATAGGACTCGTCATCTATGGTTCGTTTTCCAGTCCATTTCGGGTTCAACAGCTCTTCCAGAGAACTGGGAGCTTCTTTGCGGCTTACGAGGTTTGTATTGAAAACAATAACTAGCGGCGTAGCAAAAATGCCGTTGAAATAACCCTCCCTATCGTAGAAGCCGTCCCGTAAGAACCTGCGATAGGGAGTCCGATACCGCATGATGGCCTCGGCCTTTCTCAGAGTATTAATGGTCATGCTCCGGGTATTGAAAACATCGTACTGATACGATCGAGCCCGATGCTCTGTTAGGACACGGGTTAACAATGTTCCACCGCCTCCAGTCAAAGCTCTAACTTTAAGGAAAGGATACTCTGCTTCGAAGGCGTTAATGAGATCCTGCGCATAGGCACGATTCATGGCCACATACCATACCACTGTCCCCTCTTTCTTAGCCCCGCTTACTAGTCGTGCCTGGCGCTCAGCTTCCGGTAACTGATTGATTTCTTCGAGCAGTGTCTCTTCGGTTTGCGCAGCGTGCAGTCCAGGGGTTGAATAGAGCACCGCTATAACTACGAAAGATAAACGAATTAACCAGCAAAGGAGAATTGTGATGCGCATATTGGCTTCCTCGTGGTTAGCATACCGATCTTAGCTGTTGCTCTTCTTCGACATCTCACCCTCAATGGTTGTATTCGGGATCAAGCTCGTCGAAGGCATTGCGCGGCTCAAAATGGGCGTGGCAATCAATTTCCAACATCGGGTTAGCCTCGGAAGCAACACTAGTATTAGAGGCGTTAGCTGTCAAGTTTTTGTACAAAGTGTGCGCATGGTTGGACCTGTACGGTCGCACTATAGGAGCGTAGCTGGCCATAAGATTTAATCGCTTGACGCCTAGCCTCGATTTCGACTAAGTTTGGCACAACTTACGGCTGGGTCTCTAAATCCGGTTACGTCTTTCGAGTCGTTCATCGTCAACTTGGACTGGGCTCTCCCAGCCGGTTTTTTTTGTTTGGCGATGCGAGAAAGCTTTTTGGGCAAATAGACTGAATCCCAGGAGATGATTATGAAAAAGAATGCTTTCGTCGGGGCTATTAGCCTTTTTATAGCGAGCAGCCTATGGTTCTGTCCTAACCTCCAAGCTCAGGCTGAACCCTTTTATAAAGGTAAGAGCGTGAGGGTCGTGGTGGGCTTTTCCCCGGGAGGGACCTTTGACCTATGGGCGCGCGCTATTGCTCAGCATATGGGGAAATATATCCCTGGAAGCCCCGCTTTTGTGGTGCAGAACATGACGGGTGGGGGCTCCATGATAGCGGCCAATTATGTATATGGCGTGGCCAAGCCTGATGGTTTGACGCTCGGGACCTTCACCCCCTCGCTTTACATCGAGCAGCTTATGGGACGAAAGGAAGTCCAATATGATTGGGCAAAGTTTGCCTGGATCGGAAACCCGGAGCGAACCGATCGCATATTTTATATGCGGGCAGACAGTCCCTATAAGACGCTAGAGGATATTCGCAAGGCTGCGGAGCCGCCAAAGTGCGGAGCAACTGGGGTTGGTACGTTCAGTGATTATTTCCCGAAACTTCTCGAAGACGCCGTAGGGCTCAAGTTTAATACTGTGATTGGCTACCAAGGCTCGGCAGACGTTCAGTTGGCCCTTGAGAAAGGAGAGGTCCATTGTTGGGCCGGGACCGTCCAGGCCTTTTTCGGTAGCGAACCGGGACGTACTTGGGCCAAGACAGGCTTTGTTCGGGTATTCATGCAGGGTGGCAAAAAACGGCATCCCAGGCTGCCTGATGTGCCGACGATCTGGGAGCTAATGGACAAACACAAAACGCCTGAGTCGACTAGGCGCCTGGTAAGCGCCCTCCTCGCTCCCGACGAGCTCGGGCGCCCCTATGCCGGTTCGCCGGGTACGCCAGTAGACCGAGTCAAAATTCTTCGCAACGCCTTTATGAAAGTTCTTAGCGACCCGGAGCTTTTAGCTGAAGCCAAAAAAAGGGATTGGGAGGTGAACCCTACCAGCGGTGAGCAGCTTGAGGCTATGGCAAAAGAGGTGGTCGTTCAGCCGCCTGAGGTTTTAGAAAGGATGAGGAGGCTTTTGGCGAAGTAGAAGAAGAACCAAGAGTTTCTCCAAATCTGCTTGGTTCAGGAAGTCGGTACACGTATGAAGTAAAGCAAGACCATGTTTAGCCCGGACCGCGGCTCTCCCCAGCCGGGTTTTTATTTTCATCCTTTATCCTTCCGCCTTCCTACTTTATTTTGCCCTTGACGGCCATACAGCCGGACCAGCGATTCCAGCGGGGTATTGTTGTCTGTGATAGAGATTTTATTTTCTATTATTTTATTTGCCTCTTTGATAGATAGGCATTAGGGAGGGGAAAATGCTGGACTTTCTTAGACCGACCCATCCATTTGAGTTTCATGTTCTTAGACTTGTCGCCGAGGCGCAGCAGGGGGGCGGCGATGTCTTTGACATCGCCCGGCTGTGCCGCAGCCTCGAAGCAGAGGACAGAGAAGGCTGGGAGCGCGCCTGGTTCGATCTGGCCGAGAGGACAGAGGCCAACGCCAGGCGGGCGCTCTCCGCGGGTCACAAGCAGACCGCCATGCAGAATTTCTTCCATGCCAACCAGTATTACCGGATGTCGGACGTGCTTCTTACCGCGGCGGACATGGCCAGGAAGAGCCAGTGCTTTCTCAAGTCGCAGGAGAACTTCCGCGCCGCGGCTCGCTTGCACTCGCCGCCTATCGAGGTCATTACCGTCCGCTGCGGCGATGAGGAGTACGAGGGCTATTTCTGCCATCCGGTGGAGCCAAGGCCAGGTCCCTGGCCGGCGGTCTTCCTTATCGGAGGGGCCGACGCGTTCTCGGAAGAGATATTTTTTGGTGGCCGGCAGGTCCTCGCCCGCGGTTGGGCATTATTGCTGGTGGATACCCCCGGGAGGGGGTCATCGCACTACGTCAAGGGTATTCCCACGCGCCCCGACTACGAGGTTCCGACCAAGGCGTGCATCGACTATCTCGTCTCTCGCCCTGAGGTGGATTCGAAAAGGATCGCTCTTATCGGGATCAGCATGGCAGGATACTATGCGCCGCGGGCCGCGGCCTTTGACCCGCGGATCAAGGCGCTGATCTGTTGGTCCGGCTGCTACAGCGTGCTGGACGACCTTTATCTTTTCTGTAAGCACCTTCAGCCAACTTTGCAGCGCATCCTGGGAGGGATCAATGACGCTGAGGCCCGAGAGCGACTCAAGTTTTTTACCATGGACGGTGCGGCGCGAAAGATTACCTGCCCGACATTGGTCACCCATGGTTCTGAAGATCGGCTCATGAGCGTCGAGGGTGCAAAGCGCTTGTTTAAGGAGCTTGGGTGCGCCGACAAGACGTTGAAGATCTACGATGACGCGGATGCTGGCGGCACGATCCACTGCAGCCACGACTATTGGGCGCACAACATGCCCTTCATGCTGGATTGGCTGGAGGAGCGGCTGTGACAAATCGACTCTGTTTTGCCGAGTTCTTAGCGAAAAGTGTGGTGGTGTAAGCCGAAAGACATAGATCCGAGTGAAATGAACAGATCATCCTGCCGTCCGAGGGCCAGAATGGTTACATCCTTGTTGGGGATTAACCCGTTTCGTTCCAGAATCAAACGGGTCAAATGGTCAAAGGTTCCTCCCCGGGTAGAGATTCCGACCAATTTGCTCTTGAGCTGTTGAAACGATTGAATCTTCGGCTCGGACACCAGATCGAACGTGGGTTTTGATGCAATAATCAGAACGAGTTTGACGCCAACGCCTCGAACAGCCGCCGCCATGATGGATCCGGAGGCCGTTGTGAAGTCCACCGAGTTTCCAAGCACTGCCTTGACTCCCAACGCGCCGGCGATGAGAATAATTTCAACATCCAGACCCTCCGTTTGGTAGAAGCCTTTGGTCTGGGCCATCTTCAAGGGAAGGGTAATAATGTCGAGGGTAGGAATAGCAACGCGGGCTTTCCTAACTTGCGCTAGGCTGAGAGTCGAATAAAATGATATGAAGAAAATAATGAGGGCAGCAGTGCTTCTTTTTCCCACTTTGCTTTCTCCTTTTATCCTTGCCCAAACAGAGATCCGAGAAACGCTTTGCTCCTGGTGTGTCGGCATGTCGTCCTTTACTCCCCTCCGGGTTCGAATTTTTCCAGCCGGGCGCCGCGGACCTGCTCGATAATATCTGCGGCGTTAACGGGCACCGAGTCTCCCCGCCACGCTACGTGACCGTCAGGACGCACTAGAACCAATGGGTGCTCGTACAACTCTCGTGCTCGGGGCTCATCCAAAGTAACTACTTTGAGAGGCAGGCCGGGCCGTTCAGCGGCTGAAGTAAACGCGGAGGCGTCGGCTATCTTCAAAGAAAACACCAGTAGCGTAAAGCCACGGCCAAACAGATCAAGCGTGGAACGGCCATCTTGCAACCAGACGTGGGGTGCGCGAGCGCCAGGCCATGTCGTAGGCACATAATGGGCATGATCGTCTGGTGGCGGCGGAGTACCGTCCGGTACACAGATCGGCGAACTGTCATAGCGGTACCCGAGCTCGATGCCAACGGAGTCGTGCTGGAATTCTTTGGCACGGGTTCTGAGAATGGCTTCACGGGCTTTCTCCCGGAGCCGATTGCCCTCTTCGCTATCTTCCTCAAGGACGGCCGATGTGGGAATTTGTGTGTCGAAATCGGCTCGCATATCCCCTGCCTCGTTCACGTTGCGGATACCGATCGGGCGCCGCTCCGGTTCGTAGCTGTCCAGCAGTCGGGGACCTCCCCAGCCCTGGATGGTCGCCGCCAGCTTCCAGCCGAGGTCCACGCTGTCCCCAACTCCTGTGTTCATGCCGAAACCACCCGCCGGCCATAGAAGATGAGCAGCATCGCCCGCCAAAAAAACCCGCCCTTCGCTGTAACGTTGCGCCACGACGCGGTGGGCGTCCCACGGTTGCACGCTGAGAATCTCAAAAGAGACATCCGAGCCCAGGGAATCTCGGATTAATTGAGCACCATCGAGCGATGGGAGCTGATCAGGGCGAATACCGCGAAGATTAACGCGCCAAAGCTCACGGCCATCAACCGCAGCGACCGCACCTAGCACCTTCTGATTACTGACCTGATACATGACGGCCTTGCCGTGATTGTTGCTCAACAAAAGGGGCGACCTGAAAAGGATGGCCACATTCTGCCCTTCTACAAAGTTACCTTCCATTCGGATGCCCAGCTGAGGGCGGATCGTGCTGCCCCCTCCGTCACAAGCGACGAGATAATCAGCCGTAATTTGTTCCCGGCGGTTATTGGCGCTGTCGAAGACCTCGGCGACGACTCTGTTCGCATCCTGGTGAAACGATTCGAGACGTGTATTAAAACGGACCTGGACGGAGCGAAAAGACTTCGCATGCTGTTGCAACACGGGATCAAAGAAAAGCTTGGGGCACCAGATTCTACCTTGCGGACTGTAAGGCGACCGGGACTGTGGGTCGCCATTAGACGGATGCTCGAAGCGCGCCAATTCATAGCCGAATACCCGGGTGACAAAGATGTAGTTCCGCGGGAAATCCGTCGGGAAACCTGCATGTTTTACCTGATCGATAATCCCCCAACGACGAAGGTGCTCGCTCGTGCGAGTGTTGACGAGATTCGTTGTTGGGAATCCGACAGTTCCATCGCTTTGCTCGACTACGATGCAAGACACGCCGCGCCAACCCAACTCGATGGCCAGTGCCAACCCGCTGGGCCCACCTCCGGCGATAAGCACAGCATATCGGTTCGACTTCGGAGCTACAGCGCTGCCGACTGAAACACCCGGCTCGCTCATAGGTTCGTTTTCCTCGGCTGTTTACACCCGTCTCATCGAGCAGCTTTTTCAATAAAGCTGAAGTCAAAAACCTGAATGGGAGGGATTTCTTTCTTAACACCACCCAAGCTCTTTATGGTAAATTCGATTGCACCCTTCATCCAGGACTCATCAGCCGAACCGGTCACTGATCGGCGATTCAAATAAAGCTCGAAGAGCTGTTCGCTTACCATGGGATCTTTGAGGCCCAAATAGTCCGACATGATTTTCATCGATTCGGAGCGGTTCTGGCCGGCAAATTGGAGCCCCTTTAGGCTGCCCTTGACAAAGGCGAGAACCTCGGAGGGGTTTGTCTTTATCTTCTCCTCAGTAACCCCGATCCCTCCACTCGGATAAGTGGGCATGTAATCTCCGGAGTAGGCAATCCTGTTGAATCCTTCGCGGTAGAGGATCAGGGGTCTTGGAGGGGTTAGAAGGGCTGCGGCTATTCGCCCTGATCTAAGGGCAATTGCCGTATCTTCCTGACCTCCAACCACAATGGTGATCACATCTTTATTTGCTGTGAGGCCATTTTTCTGGAGGATCATTTGGGTGAGAAGGTCAATCGAGCCTCCGCGGGATGAGATGCCAACAATTTTGCCTTTTAGATCTTGAACGGACCGGATCTGGGGCTGCGAAACCAAATCAAACTGGGGCTTTGCTGAAGCTATGAACACAAGCTTGACGGGCAAGCCCCGCACGGCTGCGGCGATCGCGGACCCAGCAGCCGAGGAATAGTCCACGGAGCCACCAATAAGGGCCTGCATCCCAACCGCTCCACGAATAAGGATCACCTCTACATCCAGGCCCTCCTCACGGTAGAACCCTTTGAACTGGGCAATCCTGAATGGGAGCTCCGCAATGGAGATCGCGCTCACGGAAAACCTTACTTTCTTTAGTTGCGCCGAAAGCGGCGACGCCCCAACCGTCAAGAAGAAGAGAACAAGAAAAGGGAAATGGCTAAAGCGCATACCATATCCTTTTCCTGTTCCCATGAGAGACCCCACAACCTTACTCGTGAATCCTGATCCGATCCACCTCAACGATCCACAGGTGACCGGATGGAGTGTCTTTAGAGAGGCCATTAAGGAGCGTTTGAATGAGAATCCTTTATTTTAAGCTTCACGATGTCTGCTTGATCGGGATGTCCACGTATCGCTCCCGTGCCATTTCAGCGGCATAGGCAAGCGCTGCTTTTATGTCCTCCTTCGTCAGCGATGGATATGCCTCAATGATCTCCTTTTCTGTGGAGCCAGAGGCTAAGTTGTCGACAATTAAAGAGACCCAGATCCGCGTGCCTTTAATGCATGGCTTACCATGACAGATGTTCGGATTAATGGAGATACGTTCTCGCCAATCTTTGTCCTTAGCGGCTCGTGTCATGTTTAAACCTCCGTAACCGTCACTATAATCCATCTTTGGGGTCTTTTCATCTGCCCGTTGCCCGCCGTCAGTCGAATCGCCCCCCCTGCATAATCTGTGAAAATAACGGCCAAGCCGTCTCCATTTAGTAGAACTTAAAACTCACAATTCACGTATTCAAGCCAAAACCCTTGGCTTCTCATCATGCGAATAGCAATTATGATTCCGCTGAAAAAGTCTTTTTCCAAAAATGGCGAAAATATTTTTCGCTCACAAATGCCCTACGATTGACTTTCTCAACATGGTTAATCATTTTTGATGTCCCAAATTTTCATGAATAGGGGGTTTTTCAGCGGAATCATAAAAGAGTCCCGACCCCTTTTCTCCCTCGAGTGGGAGGATTCTCTGAAGAAGGTGATGGCGATGGACTGGGACCGGCTGATCCCCGGCCATTCCGGTGCGGGCGGGCGGCTCGGCACCAAGCAGGACGTTCAGAACCTCCTATCCTTCCTCCAGGATGCGTCGGCCGAGGACCGCCGCGCGCGAGGGCAAGTGCTGGGATAGGGTCGAGAAGGAAATGAAGCTACCGAAATACGCCAGCTGGCCCAATTACGAGCAGGCATTGCCCTTCGTCCTGAGACGCTATTGCGGTCTGTGGGGCCGCGGCACCTGAGCCGCGAACCTTACGGGGTCTGACTTCTATTTCTCGACTTTTCTTCATATTGTTGAGTCGTAGAAGTCAGACGGCAGACTCCCTAAATCGCATCGCCTTGTAGTCCCGATCCGATCCTTGATACAACGAGGCGTGCGATCCCCGACCGGCGCGGAGCAAGCAATCCATCAGTCAAAGTTTTTTTACGGCTGGACCATC
>JAHFAO010000247.1 GCA_023250515.1 Deltaproteobacteria bacterium
TCCATTACCGACGGCGCTCCAAATCCACGACCGGCCGATGAAAAACTGCGGATAAAACCGTCAACAATATCTGAGTTCAGGATAGCACAAAGATACTGGGCTTCGCCTCTGTTTTTTGCAACCATAAACGAGGTGGTATCGGTAGAAATAGCCGTCTTACGACCAAAAGGAGTTGGGAGGGTGGACAAGACCACTGCGGCCATCTTAGAGGCCATTCGCTTCCATGTAACACGGTAGGTCGCGAAAGTGTATTCACCAATGCCATACATGGCGTAGAATTCGGTCTTCTCAGCAAACTGTCTGACGACTTTGGACCCGCGCGAAAGGAGGATCTGCTCAAATGGCTTCAGGTAGGCGTGAGTGAGTGGGGCGTTGTCAAGCATCCACGATTCTGGATATGGCTCTCTGGTCTCAGGATTTTGAGAGATAAGAACATAGAAGTGAGATTGAATCCCGAATCGGGCTAAGTCTCCTCCACTAACAGCAGGGTAGACCAAATCTGATTCAATAGTTGTACTAACGAGTGGTACCTTACGTTTTCCCCTGTCATGGAGATTTTCAATGACCAGCTTGCCATCTGGGCGGACCTCTTTAATTCGCAACCAGAAGACACCGTACGGTTCTACACGTGCACCTAATCGCGCTTTGTATGGGTTGGTACCCTTTAAAACCTCAGAAGCTTTTAGTTCAGCTCGCCGCGCAGTCTGCCAAGAGGAGGTAGGCTTGTCTGCATCGATGGGAACCGCTTGCAAGTTGGACCTTTCGGTCTTTTCAAGGACCTCGTCAAGAGGCCACTCAGGTTGGATGCGTCCGATGCCTGCCTTCCGCTTCCATTCAACGACCGGAAGAGGATACGTTGTACGGTCACCGCGTTTAAGTGTGAAAATGGAGGTCTTATTTGCTGCCTGGAAGGGTTTAAGCGCTACCATATCCTCCATGGTTAGCACTTTAAGAGGAGTGTTGCCCTCGGGCAGAAAGAAACGTCGAAATCCTTCGCCAGCGCCTTTGGACTTGAAGACTTCATGGGTGATGACGAAGCCCAGTACCCCACCATCTTTGAGATAGCGGTCGGCACAAGCGTAGGTAAACAACATCGAAAAATCTTTCTCCCCTGCGCCTAAGCGTGCTTCATGGCCTTTTAGGGAGAACAGCCCATAGTTTTGCCAGAGGCTGAGCGTTCTTTTCCGGTAGTCATCGGAGAGATATCCCCAGCGAATCCAAGGTGGATTACCCACGACAAAGTCAAATCGGCCCACGTACACTGGCGCGAAGGCGTTTTTGATATACTTCGCCCAGATCCCATTTTGCTTTTGATCGGCCAACTCTTTGATTAACCTATAGACCTCTACTAGGCGCTCCCTGTCCGCAGCGGGGAGAGACATTTCCTTAGCTACCTGGCGAGCAAAACTCGCAGGTTCCAACTTGCCCCGGATCGCAGTATCGACAAGGCCAGTAAACTGATCAATCTTTGCCTTGTCTTTCATGGATAGAGGGAAAACGTAGTCTTTCACGGTCGTAGTAAAGACGACGACGTCATTATCGTACAGAGACTGCTGAGGGTCTTTAGACTTATCGGGAGGGACGACGGAATCGCAGAGGTAGACCGGAATCGAAATAGGACGAACGTAAGGGATGAAACGCGAAAACGCGATGAGATAGTTAGTCCGCGCCGCCAAGACTGCTAGGGGGTTTAAGTCGAATCCGACTATGTTATCCAGGATGGCTCTGGCAGCCTGAGCCGTGCGCATCCGAGGTTGGGCTTCAGCGTGTTGGACAGCTCCATGAATAGCGTGAACTAGAAAAGTGCCTGATCCGCAAGCCGGATCCAAAAATCGCGAGTCGGGAGAGCCAGTGTAACCGGTCTTCTCGATTAAATACCCGGCGAGCCATCCAGGGGTGTAATACTCGCCAAGATCGTGTCTGAGCTTCTGAGGAACTATCAGCTCATAAAGTTTCTGCAAAAGGTCCTGGGTCCACTGCGGTTCAAGAACCGGAGTAGCAGGCTCAAACTCTGCCAGTGCGCGCACCATTCCTCTAACTGCCTCTGCCAAAGCACTTGTCCATGAGTCCAGATACCAAGAGAAAAGATCAGCCTCTAGGAAGTTCTCAATTCCATGCGCGCTAAACGCGTAGCCCGATTCCAAGTAGGTAAGCCTTTCACGCAGCTTGTTTGAATCGAGGCCCGACAGCTCCGCTACAAAAGCCTCGACAGTGCTCTCCCTCTGCATGGCAAGAAGTTCGACAGCGATAAGCTTCATCAGAAAGGCGTAGTAGGTATGAATGGCAAACAGGAACTGTTTGAGCCTTACGCCGCCGGGCATGTGATAAAGACGTGCGGTCTCTTCGGCAGTATGCTCGGCCTTCTCCAACTCCTGGCCGTATACCACGCCAAACAAACGGTCCCATTCCTGGAAAAAGGTCTTTACCCGATCAGGACCGGTACGACGCTGTCCCCGCATGACCGCAGAGTAAAGCTCCGAAATAGCCTGTTGAGCGACGGAAGAATTGGGGCCAAAGACGCGAGCCAGATCCTCGGCAGTTAAAGGGCGGCGGCCAGCAGCCCTCGCATAAATGAGGAGGTTAGCAAGACTTGAAGCACTAACAGGGTAAGGACCGAGGAATTGGAACCCCCGGCTTGGACGTTCGTGAGGGAAGAGACCCATCTGCTCGGCTCGCCGTACCGGGACAGGAGGCATAAGCCGCCGAGCGGTCCGGGAAAATCGGCAAAAGAGAATTTGCTCACCGTCGAGAGATACGCCCACCATTTTCTCAAGCGCGTCCTCTTTGTGAGCGCCGTACTTTTCAGCCTCCCCGCTGAGATAACGTTCGAGTTGTTCCTTGCTTTCCTTCAAGGTAGCCGACCGGCGCAATTTGCCAGGGGCCTTATACTCGATGACTAGATAGCCATAAACGACATCGGCCAGATTCTTTGTCGAGCGGAACCCGGTAGTAGCCTTCTCATAACGCACAACCTCCACATCAACGCCAAGGCTCTCAAAAGAGCGCCTGATGAGCGGCTCCGCAGCCATCTTAAAATCTTCCTCCGTGTGGGAGCGGCGCGCGGCTCGCCCTAATTCCGAGGCCAGCCTCTCAGTATCGATCTGCCAGTGTTGTTTTTCCGGGGGCATCTCAACGACCGTTTATTTAAATATATCACAAGCAGCTACACAGGTGTTTACGTGTATGGCGACGGTATCGTTGGCGTCCCAGGCGTAGCCGCCGCCTAAGACTGCGGCGACAGGGACGCCGCGCTTCTTGCACTCGCCGAAGACGAGATCGTCGCGCCTCTTTAGGCCATCGATGGTGAGTTTTAAGTTTCCTAGCTGGTCTCCCTCGTAAGGATCAGCGCCGGCCTGGTAGAGCACAAAGTCGGGTTTGAACTTTTCCATAATTGCCGGCACAGCCTTCTCCAGATGGCCGAGGTACTCGTCATCGCCGACGCCGTTTCTCAGGTGAATGTCCCAATTGCTGTCCTGCTTCGGCGGGTAGAGGTCGCGCTGGTGGATGGAAAAGGTGTAGACGCTCTCGTCATCCTTAAAGATGAAGGCCGTGCCGTTGCCTTGATGGAGATCACAGTCGATCACCGCCACCCGAATCTTTTTCTTGCGCTGCTGGAGCTTGCGGATCGCCACCGCCATGTCGTTGATGTAACAGAAGCCCTCGGCGTGATCCGAGAAGGCGTGGTGAAAGCCTCCTGATAAGTTGATCGCGCAGCCGTTGTGGAAAGCCTCCTCGCAGGCGCGGATCGTGCCGCCTGTGGCCAGGAGAAAGGCCCGGATGATCGCCTCGGAGATGGGAAGTTCGGAAGAAGTGGTGCGAGAGGTCTCTCGCGCCCGGATCAGATCCTCGACATAGTCTCGATCATGGACGAGGAGGAGATCCTCTCGCGATGCTGCTTCAGGCTCAATCAGGTTCTTAATGATCCCGCGCCGGTGAAGCGCTTCGTAGACCCGGCGGTATTTCTCAATCGGGAAAACGTGAGCGCCGATATCCGCGTAGTAGC
>JAHFAO010000103.1 GCA_023250515.1 Deltaproteobacteria bacterium
TTCTCCCTTCTTCATCAAAGATGAGATAGCATGGGATGCGCGGGTAGTCCTGAATATCTGCATCGTAGTATTCCAAGGGCCGTGTGCCGGTGTCCTGGGGCGCGGGTGGGTATTCATCCATGAACCTTTTCCCATAGCGGTCCACGGCGATCCAGATCATTTTGCGATCATGCTTTCTTGGTCCAGCCCAAACGTGGCGCATTGCGAAAGGAAAATCTGGATACTTAAATCCGTAGCCGCCGTGAAAATGCCACATATGCCATAAGGCGGCCCCGACTTTTTGTGCCATCAAGATTCCATCTCCGGTATTTCCCAGATAGACCGGGTAGACAGGCTGGGCCTCGAAGTATTGCAGCTTCATCATCTCGTTATTTTCAAAGCCGCCACAGGCAAGTATGACTCCTTTTCGCGCCTTGATCGTGATCGCCTTGCCATTTCTTTCCGCCTCAACTCCCAAGACTTCACCTTCCAAATTGGTGATTAGTCGCTTTGCCGGAGTCGAAAGAAGAACATCGATCTTTCGTAGTTCCATGTTGTCCACGACAATCTTGAAAAGCCTCGCACCACCTCTTAGACCTTTAGCCCAAGGGAAGGTTGAATAGGCAGGAAAGTCTTTGAGCTTGATGGAGTCTATATCGTCGGTTCCAGGAAAAGGGTAGGTGCCATGGCCGCGCACCTCGCTTTCATCAGGCGCAGTGCCACTAACCTTGGCCAACTCTCTGACCAAGTCGATGATCTCAACCATCCCTTTGGCCAAGGGGCGGAGGACCTCATCTGGCGTCGTCCCGTTGCAGGTTCTCTTAAGGTACGCGAATGCGCCTTCCGCATTCCGGGCAAAGGCGACTCCTCCCCCCGAGAGGATGGAGATCCCACCGGGATGGGGCATTTTTTCCAAAAGGATAACTTTGGCTCCGGCATCGTGCGCTGTAATTGTCGAAATGCCTCCGGCAAATCCGTATCCTATAACGACAACATCAGCTTCTCTGTCCCAATTTGTCGTTCCCAACGTGCCCTTCTCCGCTTACAAACTGTACAGCCTGGCGCAGTTGTCCCACAGATACTTCCGCTTCGTTTGCTCGGGAAAGGGTAGCTTCAGAAAGGAATCGACCGCGTGCGGGTATTTTACATCCAGGTGCGGGTAATCGGTGGAAAAGACAATATTGTTCTCTAGGCCAAACTCGGGCATGTACTTTGCGGTTATTTCATCGCACTCGACAGCACCGTAACACTGGCGCTGAAAATACTCGATAGGTTTGAGTTTAAGATCTGGATATTCCGCCTTTCCTACGGTCTCGGTGTACTCACCCATGCGCCATAGCAACCAGGGAAGCCAGGAGCAGTTTCCTTCGAGAAAGGCGACCTTAAGGCGGGCAAATCTCTCGAAGACACCGCCGAAGATCATGTCAGCACAGGCGAACATATTCGCCAGCGGAAACGACAAAGTGTTAAACATCGAAAAAGTCGGTATAAACTGGTGTATCGCAGGCTGGGGTAGATAGACCCTCCCCGCTTCATGAAATCCGACTGGGATGTTCAGCCGCTCGCACTCAGCCCAGAGGGGATCGTAGTAGGAGTCACTCCATCTGCGCCCGTTTACCTGATTGGGGCGAAGGAAGATTCCCTTGAATCCGTACTCCTTTACTGTACGCCGGATTTCCTCCACTGCCGCCGGTATATTGTGGGGGGCGACCATGGCGACGCCGTACGTTCGGTCCGCAGCCGCTTGCCTGAAGTCCTGGAGCCAGTCGTTGTAAGCACGGGCGATGGCTGCTGCAAAGTCCGGGTCCAGACCGTCAATTCCCAAGACAAACAGTCCCCTGGTTGGGTATAATAGCGCAACGTCGAGTCCCTCCTTATCCATAGCCATAACTTGAGAGACTCCATCGAAGTTGCGCGCAGCCACGTCGCTGTATTTTTCCATTAGGGTCTCTCTGCGATATTTGGCGAGAGCGGGGTTTTCTGGCCCGCGGGGTATCGGTAAGATTTTGCCATCTACCTGGATGCCTAGGTCTCTGAAGTCGCGCGTCAGACCAACCGGTGCCCGATCAGCAAAGGCAGGGTCGATGTAGCGCTGCCAGAGATCGGGTGGTTCCATCACGTGCATGTCGGAATCCATCACCTTAAATCCATTCTTCGCCATCTTCGACTCCTTTCTTCCTCTTAGTTTTCACAATCAGTTGTATAGTAGCTTCAGCCATTGCCACCGTCAACGAGTTTGCGGCCCATGAAATCTCCTCTAACTTCTCGCATGTCGCCTTCATGTCAGCGCTTTAAGCTCCTCGATGTAATCCTTGAAACCCGCCTCGATTGTGTACTGAGGCTCCCAGCCCAAATGCTGTTTAGCACGAGAAATATCCATGGGTTGCTTAGCTGAACGAGGGGCTTTCCCTGGAATAATCTCCACCTCGAGTTTTGGTAGAAGCCGCTGCACGAGCGCCACGAGGTCGTCAAATTTCATAACGACCCCAGTTCCTATATTGAAAGTCGTTTTGGGCGGCATGCGGACTGTCGTGGCTATATCCAAGGCCCGGCCAACGTCCTTATAATAGATATACTCGAAATCCCTGGCCTGCTCCTGCGATATTCGAGCCACCCCTCCGGTCATGCCTTTTTGCAGCAGGGACTGGATCATTTCCCCTCCTGCGGAGCCTCCTGAGAAATGGCCGAAGCCGTACACGTTGGCTAAGCGGAGGATGATCAACTCAAAACCATAGGTGCGTTGATAGGCCTCCACCATGAGTTCCTTGGTTGCTTTGGAATTCCCGTAAGGGTTCCCTTCCCCTCTGGGGAAGTCCTCACTAATCGGTGTCGAACCTTCCAGACGGCGATCGTATACTCCCATGGTGCTGATCTGTACTAGGCGCTTCACCCCTGTCAGACGAACCGCCTCAGCGACGTTGATGGTTCCCACGACGTTAATTTGTAAACCGCTGTACAAAGCCTCGGCGACCCGGTTGCCGATCAGTCCGGCGGTATGGACCACAGTATCGATTTTATATTTTTGCATGGCCTCGACTAAGGCGGGCAAATCTCGTATATCTTTCTGAACAACGGCCACATCAGCGGAGCCAAGTTTTTTGGCTAGAAACTCCCTGCGCGGCGCAAAATCATAAAAAACCAGTCGCTCCCCGCGCTTGAGCGCGAGTTGCGCAAGGGAGGTACCGACAAGTCCTAAGCCAGTGATTAATGTGGCCATAGCTGACTCCTTTCAAGTGATGAAATTGTAATCAAAGAATGTCGTCTGAATCCGAACAGGCTGAGCGCCAATTTTTATATCTGATCATGAGTTGTCGTGTCAACCGCTCGTGAGTTAGGGATGTGAAATGAAAATTCGCATCGGAATCGGATTGGGGCCGTGGCCCTTTAAGGAAAAGCGGCCTGAGGTCTTCCTCGACTTTATTGACTACTGTGAGTCCTTGGATATTGACTCGCTCTGGTTGAGCGACCGCATCGTCTCGCCCACGCTGACCCTGGAGCCAGTTACCTTCATGGCCTACATGGCTTCGCGCATGCGCAACATGAAGTTCGGCACGAGCGCTTTGGTGCTCCCGACCCGGAACCCAGTGATCCTGGCCAAGCAACTGGCCACCCTGGACTTTCTCTCCCGGGGCCGCCTCCTTCTCGTAGTAGGCCTGGGGAGCGATGAGTCCCAGGACTTCGAGGCGACCGGCATTCGCAAGAAGGAGCGAGGGAAGCGCACCGATGAGGCCATCGTCCTCATGCGAAAACTATGGACAGAGGAGAGTGTTACCTTTGAAGGCAAATTCTATTCAGTCAGAGATCTGACCATACTGCCCCGGCCTTACCAGAAAGCGGGTCCTCCCATCTGGGTGGGTGGACGCAGTCAGGCGGCACAGCGCCGCGCCGGCCACTTGTCGGACGGATGGCTGGTATCCTCGGCGACACCCCATGAGGTGGGTAAGGGGATCGAGGCTATTCGACGTCATGCCGCGGAGGTTGGCCGCAAGGTGCCGGAAGACCACTACGGCGTTCTTATCCCCTTCTTCTTTGCCAAGAGCCCGGAGGAGGCCTTGGATATCGCCAAGGGCTCAATACGATTTCGCCCCGGCATATCGCCTGCCGAATATTCCGCCTTGGGCGCCCCCGAACAAGTCAGGCGAAAATTGCAGGAGTACGTAAAAATGGGGGCCTCCAAGTTTGTCATGCGTCCTTGTGGTCCGGGGGAGTTTTGGTATCAACAAGTGGAGATCCTAGCCAGAGAAGTGATAAAATATTTACAGACCCCTTTCAGCAAAGAGGAGCGTCTGGAGCGAGCAGGGCTGGAGCAACAGGAGGGAGAAGCGGGATGAGGGCGAGAGTAGAGTGCAGTTTAAGACGGAAGCGAACGAATTTTGTCTTCGGGTTTTTGGGCGCGGTATTTCTGTTGCATGGGCTAGTCCTTGGGTCGACGGTTGCCCGGGGAACTAGCGCTCGCAAGGAGAGGCTCGGAGAAGACAACCGCCTTCCCTACGTGTCTGCGATACTGATGGAGGCGAAAACAGGCCAGATTCTTTTTGAGCGGGAATCCCACAAACAGTGGCCCCCGGCCTCCATCACTAAGATGATGCTCATGCTCCTGGTCATGGAAAAGGTAAGGCAGGGAGTTATTTCTCTGAGCGATTCTGTGGAGGTGTCGGCCCGCGCCAGCAAGATCGGAGGCTCTCAGGTCTACCTGAAACAAGGGGAAGCATTCACCCTTGAGGAGATGATGAAGGCCATCGTCATCCACTCCGCCAATGATGCCTCCGAAGCGGTGGCCGAACGAATTGGGGGCAGCGCTGAGGGTTTCGTGGACATGATGAATCGGCGGGCCAAAGAGATGGGCCTCAAGCACACGCAATACTTGAGCGTCCATGGTCTCCCTCCTGAGAAAGGCCAACCCTCAGACCTGACCAGTGCTTACGATATCGCGGTCCTGGCTCGAGAGATCGTCAAGTTTCCCGAGGTCCTCAAATGGGCTTCCACCCAAAAGGAAGAATTTCGTGGCGGCAAATTCGTCCTGGAGAACACCAATCACCTCATTGGGAAGTTTCCCGGGGCCGATGGGCTCAAGACCGGTTCCTACCACAAGGCCGGTTTTAACCTGGCCGCTACCGCTGAGCGCGACGGTCTTCGGCTCATCTCAGTAACCCTTGGTTCTCCCAGCGATAAGATCCGCCGCAGTGAGGCCGCACGTCTTCTGAGTATGGGATTCAACGACTACAAGATGCTCACGGTGATGAAGGCCGGGGATACTATCTCTCAGGAGGTCAGGATCAAGGGAGGCAGGATCAACTCCATCCGCCCCGCTATGTTGAACCCTGCACAGGTCGTAATTAGGCGCTCAGAGGAGAAGCAGGTCAAATCCAACGTTCGTCTTAACAATTCAGTTTGGGCCCCTCTTAAGAAGGGAGACAAGATCGGGGAACTCGTGGTCACGCTAGGTGAAAAAACTCTGGGGAAATTCAATCTCGTCGCTACCGAGGACGTGGAGAAATCAAACATCATCAAGCGCCTCTGGAACAGAGTATTTTGAGGCCCTTCCTGAATTCAGTCTCAGTAGCCCAGGAATCGTTATCTGGGTTATGTCTATTTGTAATAGACTAGATTGCGGTTATCGGCATGCAAAAAATTCTATCCTCACGAGCCTTCCTGCCATGATTTCCACCGCCCATTGTGGCGCCGCACGCCTTTTCCGCTTGCCTCAAGCAACATATCCTTTTCGTGAAGCTGGACCTTTAGCCTTTTAATTTCTGCTGACTTCCGATCTTCAAGTTTTTTGACCTCTTCCTCTTTGGCCTCAATCAGAGAGTTCTTTTCCTTTAGCTCCGCATCCCGTACCGACAGAATCCCCCCTATCTCTATCACCCGATTCTTCAAATCTTGGATCTTGGCATTCAGGGTTTCTACCAGCTCTCTGAGGGTAGAGTCGGTTACCTGTAAAACGTCCGCTTTCTCCTTGAGATAAGCCTCCATCGCAGTCAATCCCGCCTTCAGACTTTCGCCGATTGGCTCACGGTTGTATCGGGTACCTTGAGCTTTCATAAATAACTCCATAGTGGCTTTCCTCCGTATCAAATTTGAATGAATTAAGTTGGCCTTTATTTTAGTTTGGGAGCTAAAATCATGCCACTGTGAAAAATGAAAGGAAATCATATAGTTATGAAGCGTTTGGGGATTTGGTGAGTGCCAATTTGCGGCAAATCACAAAAATTGCCGAAAATGCGTGCCAAATCATGGAATCTGATTACGTTAGTATGCGGAGGGATTTGCTAAAACATCGACGGAGGGCAACTCCTCTGGCCTAAGGAAACTAGCCGGCTTGCTCGTGTTGTCTCTTCTGGGTAGAAATTCCTGGCGCGCGCCAGTACAGATCAATTCAATCGCCGTTGAATTTTGTCCTTGCGCGGAATATCATCTGACCTCGTCTGTGAAACCGAAGCTTTTTTTTCGAGAGTTTGATCAGAGATTATCCATCCAGGAGGTAAGCCTTGTCATATCGAACTGTAGGAAAAGCAGTGCCAAGAGTAGAGGGGATAGACAAAGTGACTGGAGCGACTCAGTATACCGCCGACCTGCCCATCCCAGGCGCCCTTTGGGGCAAGATCTTGCGCAGTCCACTACCACACGCCCGCCTGGTTCGCGTCGACACATCTAAAGCCAAAAAATTGCCCGGTGTGCACGCAGTACTGTCCGGCGCCGACCTGCCGCCAGTTCTCATCGGGACGCGAATGAAGGATATGCCAGTACTGGCGCGGGAGCGAGTTCGCTATGTCGGTGAGCCGGTGGCGGCGGTGGCCGCCGAGAGCCGTGAAATTGCCGAGCAAGCCTTGAGTCTCATCGAGGTTGAGTATGAAGAGATTGCGGCCGTCTTCGATCCCATTGATGCGATCCGACCAGGGGCAGCGCTTATTCATGAAGATCGGTCGCGCTACAAGAATGCGCCGTCCATACCGGAAGGTGCTCCAAATCTGCAGTCACTCAAGGTATGGAAAAATGGCGACTTAGAAGCCGGATTTCAGAGGGCCGCCCGGATTTTCGAGCACACATTTCGCACCCAGCTCACCCATCATGGCTACTTGGAGCCTCATGCCTGTGCTGTTCGAACCGACCCGAATGGCAAGGTCGAGATTTGGGCTTGCAATAAAGCCCCCTACGGGCTCCGGGACCAGTTGGCCGAGGATCTCGGCATCGTGAAGGAGAAGATCAAAGTGCACATCATGTCGGTTGGAGGGGACTTTGGCGGCAAAGCGTCGCTGATCGACGTTCCCATCTGCTATTTCCTGGCCGAGCGCTCGGGCAAGCCGGTAAAAGTGGTTCTCGAGTACTCCGAGGAACTCTTGGCCGCAGCCCACAGACACCCTGCGGTGATTACTCTTCGCACCGGTGTGGAGGAAGATGGAGCGCTCAGCGCGCTGCAGGCAAAGGTTATCTTCAGCGGAGGAGCTTATGCCGCGCATAAGGCAAACCCCGAAGTGACGGTATTGGGCGGGCGGCGGTTGGCAAGCTATTATCGCGTTCCCGCGATACAAGTTGAGACCTATTGCGCTTACACCAACCAGGTCCCATGCACTCAAACCCGGACGCCGGGTAGCCCGCAGATCGTCTTTGCCATGGAATCCCAAATGGATATCATCGCCCGCGAGCTCGGTCTCGACCCGGTAGAGTTGCGGATGCGGAACCTGCTTGAGGCAGGGGATGCCTCTCCCATGGGAGAGAAGTGGCAGCACATTTGTGTCCGCGAGACGCTCAAGAAAGCGGTGGAGGCCTCTGGTTGGGGCAGGTCACGAGCGGCAAAATTTTGCGGCCGAGGAGTGGCCCTGTACGAGCGCGGCACTCCGAGCGGCAAAGCCAGTGCGGCCATCACTATCGAAACCGACGGACGGATTACGGTCTTGACCGGAGTGCCGGATGTCGGCCCTGGATTCTACACGGTCGTTCAGCAAATTGTGAGCGAAACGCTCGGTGTTGAGACGGACCGGGTTCAGGTCCGGTTCGAAGATACCGACAGCCTACCCTACGACCCCGGGACCGGCGGCAGCAAGACAACGAATACCTCGGGACACGCCGCTTACAAGGCAGCGCGGGAGGTGCGCGAAAAGCTAATGGCTCTAGCTGCGCGTAAGTTCGGTTGCTCGCTGGAAGAGATCCGCCAGGTGAGTGGCAGGTTCGTCGGTCCCGGACGTCAAAACAGTTTCTTTGAGGAGCTCGCTCGTCTGGCCGTTGCGGAAAATGGCGGGCCGATCTTCCACCTCACTCTTTACGAGCCGTCAGATCAGCCCCCGGTGACCTCATTTGCGGCTCAGGTGGCTGAGGTAGAGGTGGACCCCGGGACGGGGCAGATAAAGGTGAAAAAAGTCACCACGGCGCACGACGCGGGCATCGTGCTGAACACGCTTACCTATCAGGGCCAGATCGATGGCGGAGTCGTGATGGGACTTGGCCTTGCATTGATGGAGGAAACGCCGATGGTGGACGGCCGCATCACAACCCTGAACTTGGGTGATTTTAAGATGCCCTGTATAAAGGACATCCCCAAGTTGACTACGGTACTGCTGGAAAGCCCGACCGGTCCGGTGCCTTATCAGGGAAAGGCCATAGGCGAAATGCCCAATGTCCCAACCCCTGCCGCCATTGCCAATGCGGTAGCCGATGCCGTAGGTGTCCGCATTTTTGACCTTCCGCTAACAGCGGAGAAGGTATATTGGAGTCTAAGGAGCAAGGATAAAGGATGAGGGCGGAAGGATGAATAGAGAACTTCATCCCTTATCCTTCGTACTTCATCCTTGGTTTTCATAGGAGGGCAACATGGATACTCGTACTGAACAAATGAAGCAGACTGCATCAGTCGTTCATCAAGCTAATTTTATCGACGTAGACGGCATCAGGACACGCTACTATGAAAAGGGCGAAGGCGAGGCTATGGTGCTTGTCCACGGCTCTCGGTTCTCACCCTGGGGCAGCGCCAACACTTGGACTCTCAACATCGAGGGCCTCTCTAAAAGGTTCCGCGTTTTGGCTGCTGACAAGCTGGGCAGCGGCATGACCGACAATCCGAAGAGCGTTGATGGCTACACCCAGCACGCGATTGTCGAGCATATGTACAGCTTTATGCAGATCATGGGGGTGAAAGGGTTCCACGTGATCGGCCAGTCTAATGGGGGCTACACCGCCGCCCGCTTGGCGCTGGAGCATCCAGACATGTGCAAGAGCCTGGTCATCGTGGATAGTGCCACCCTTGGGCCCCCCGTCGGCGATATGGCCGGGCGACGCAGGAGCCTGTTTGACAATGGTCCCACAGACTTGAAGGAATACGTACGTTTCCACTGGTCGAAGCTCTCTGTCAACACCGAGAACATAACCGATGACTATGTGAACGCCGCCTACTTTATGGCGACTCAGCCAAAGGGGCTCCAGACGCTCAAGGATCTCAACAGTGACGGGAGAGAGGCCGGTGCTGATTCAGAGGCCAACTCCAAGAGGTTCCGACAGGACAAAGAACAGACGCACCAGTGGATCCGAGAAGGGCGCTTGACCATGCCGGTCCTTGTGACTTGGGGAGCAAACGATCCTTCGGCCGTTCTGCCGATAGGCATTAAGCTCTTCGAAATGATCTCCGAAAAGACACGGCGCGCTCAGATGCACATCTTCAATAACGTCGCCCATTTCCACTACAGGGAGATCCCGGAGGAGTGGAACCGGGTGGTGTTGAACTTTATCGAAATGAGCTATTTGTAACCGACGAGATCGAAGGATATCTCCACCGTTGAGTCATAGGTAGGCAGGGTAGAGGAGAGGGATTGCGGGAAGCTCGCGGCGGCAGCACGGCAGGCAAAGACTCGCGTGGAGGAAGGAGCGGAGGCTAAACGAGGGCGTATTTGGAGATAACCTCTCGCGGCTGAAACTTCTTGTCAATGAGTTTGTACTTGAAGGCCGCGTCCATCAACGGCTGAAGGTCTGATTCTAAGATCTTCTTCTCAAAGGCAGGTAGTGCCATTTCCTTTAGGAAGTCGGGCTTGAGCCCTGTATGCTTAGCAATGGTTGCCTTGGCCTGCTCTGGGTTGGCATTGTGGGTGTCGATCCCCCGGTTCAAAGCAGTGGTAAACGCCTTTACAGAATCCGCGTTCTTCTGAATCCAGGCTTCGCTGCAGAAGTAGGAGGCGATCAGAAGCCTTGGCGCGATTCCCCCCAATGGGTGACCCAGAACCCTTGTCACTTTGTTTACCTTTGATGGAACCGTCACGAACGGCTCCACAGCCACGAAGGCGTCGATGTGCTTCTTGACAAGTGCCGGCTCCATTTGAGGGAACGGCAGCTCTACCCATTTGACTTTGGAGGAGTCGCCGCCATTGTTGTCGATCCAGTGCTGGCCAGAGACGTGGATAATATTTCGCAGAGTGTTGGAGGCAATGGTCTTACCGTGCAGATCTTTCGCCGACTTGATCGGTGAGTCTGCGGCCACCTGGAAACCAAAGACATCGTTGGACCCACGCTTGTTGATGGCGCCATTGGCGATGAAACGATAGTCGAACCCCTCCGCGTAGCCCTGGTAGATGGAGACCACATTGGACCAGCCGATGTTAAGGGCTCCCGAGGCAAGGGCCGGCTGTATCGCTGCTCCACCGACCATCGCCGTCACGTTGATATTGAGGCCTGCATCTTTGAAAAACCCCCGGTCCTGGGCCAGGAAGAAAGGCGAGAGATCGCCGATCTTCATTGTGCCCACTTGGAGCTTCGTCTGCGCCAAAGCCAGGTCCCATGGCAGCACTGTTGCGATTCCTCCTTTGATAACGTTACCCAAGAATTCACGTCGAGTTAGAATCGTCATGTCAATGCCAAGTGTAATGTTTTTCATAATCTCTCACCCTCTCATTGTGCCATCGCTACGGCTTGAACGACTTGAACGGTTTGAACGTCTTGAACGACTCTAACTTCCCCAGACGGGCTTCACATTGAGGTCCAGCCACTTTTTCGGATCTTCCAGAAAGAGTTTGTCTTCAACTGGGATAGCTTTAGTGCCTGCGGGGAAGACCGTCTCGATCGAGGTTTTCGATCGGAACCCCTTCCGGGAGGCCTCTCTCCCCACGGCGTCTATGGCAGACTGTCCTTCCGGAGTAATGAGCCATTCAGCAAAAAGCTTCCCAGCGTTTGGATGGGGGGCCTTTATATAGATCCCCGCTTGTCTCGGAAAGACGACTGGAGGGGCTGTCTTTACGAAATCAACAGGAGTCCCCTTCTCCCTTTCGGCTACCAGATCATGCAGCAGGGCTGGCATGGCTAAGGAGTATTCGCCTGCGATGACCAGCCGAAACATGGCGCTGGTGCTTTTGTGGACGGGGACGTTAAGATCCTTAAGTCCCTTGACGAAGCGCGAAAACCTAGCGTCATCTTTCCACAGCGTCTTTAAACCCGCCAGCATGGAACTTAACGGACCTGCCCTCATGGGATCATCCAGGGCCACATTCCCTTTATACTTAGGATTGGTGACATCCTCCCAGCTCTTCGGCAGATCCTCAGGCTTGATCTTTTTGGTATTGTAGGCCAACGCCTGGATTTGCAGGCTGACAACGGGTATGGTTGGGTCATGGATGATCAAGTTATTTTTCTGCACCGTTTCGTAGG
>JAHFAO010000248.1 GCA_023250515.1 Deltaproteobacteria bacterium
TGTGAGGAGTGTCCCCGCTGCGACGAATGCGACGACGTACACCACACCTTTCCTGATCACTACACGGATGTCCATGAACCGGTGACGTATGATCGCGTGGGCGATCATGGCGACCATGACGAAGGAGAAGAGTGGCCCGTACTGGCTGAAGCGTGACGTGCCTACGAGCAGGGGGATTAGCAGGTTAGTGACTGTTCCTCCCGTAATGGCGATGAAGATACCCAGGAATAGGTAACGGACCTGAATTGCTTGATTACCATTGAGAAGTCGGAGCTTTCGCACGAAGTGGAAGAGGCTGTAACCGACACAGAGGATGAAATAGATACCGAAGGTGGAATGAAGCGGGCCATAAACGACTGTTAAGATGCCATTGAAAGAGGTCGTGTCTCTAACAATGAGGGGGGTTAGCGAAGTGACAAGCGCAAGTATCCCCGCTGACGTGAAAACAACACTTAGCGTTTTCGGAACTGGCGGAATGGCCGAGGGGAAAACGGTCGCGAAAAGGAAAAAGAACAGGGGGATCATCGAGGCTGACGCGAATGCTAGTCGGGCCCAGACATATCCCCAATCGCCTGCTGCATATATGTTTAGAAACCCGTTGCTTACGGTCCAAATTGATATAGCCAGGGAGAAAATCCCAAAGAACCGGTTGCTTGGATCCTTGTGGTTTCTTGCCCAGACCCCAATCCCCAGAGACAAATTGGCAAGCGCAGCCAGAAGTAAAGGGATAAGGTTTCCGCTCATTGCCGTCATGCGTTGATAATGGCTACCACAGCGGTTACAGCCGGGAATTCTATAGAGATTGTCGAACCGCGCCCCCTGGCATTGTTGTCGGCTCGTATGGTTGCCCCGTGGGCATCTGCGATCCTGCGGCAAATGGCTAGGCCCAGCCCGGAACCGCGGGCCTTGGTCGTGACGAAGGGATCGAAAATCTTTCCCAGCAAGGATTCTGGTATACCGCTTCCGGTGTCTGAGACCTTTGCCAAAACGGTCGAAGTGCCGTGTTTGGAACGCGCCCGAAGATCGATGGTCAGTTCTCCTCCAGGCTCCATAGCTTCAAGGGCGTTCATAAAAAGGTTCAGGAAAAGCTGCTTGAGTTGGGCGGGATCCCCTGCAACGGGCGGGATGATGGGATCGTAGAAACGATGTAAACGGATCCGTTTCTGCTCCAACTGAGCCCGAAGAAGAGCGAGTGTGTCCTCAATGGGTTCGCGCAGGTCCAGGGGAGATAGCGGTTGGATTGAGGGGGCGGCAAGGCCGCGAAGACGAGCGACAAGGTCATCGATTCTGTCGATTTCTCGTACTACAACCTTTGAAAAATCCTCTCGAAAATCTTCTTCAGCAAATCGTTCGGGAAGAAGCTCAGCGAACGTCTTGATGGCTACGAGAGGATTCTTGATCTCATGAGCGATGCCGGAAGCTAAGGCACCGAACGACGCTAACCTTTCCGCCCGCCGTCTCTCGCCCTCAAGCTCTTTCAGTCGTGTGAGATCGGCGAAAATAGCAACGGCCCCCAGGGCAGTGCCTGAGTGGTCGCGGAGTGGGTAAGTCGAGTAGGAGATCGGAGTAAGCCGCCCGGTGGTGTCAGGGATCGTGGTCTCCGGTTGAAATCGCGACTGGCCGTCTGCCAGTGTGGCTTCGAGCGCCTGGGCCAGAGTGACGGGCAAACTGCCAATGAGTCCGGACCGAGCCGATTGCGCGCTTAGGCCGGTCATCCGTTCAGCAGCAGGATTGAAGAGAGTGACCCTGCCATTGGTCCCTACGGCGATGACCCCGCTTTCCATCGTCGCCACGATGTTTGCCACATACTCGTTCACCAGGGTTACCTCCTGGTAGAGCTGAGCGTTTTTAATAGCGATCGCTGCCTGGCCGACCAATGTGGAGAGGAGATCTATATCCTCCGCGAAGTATGGGTCTCCCGAAAGCTTAGGGGCAAGGATAATAAACCCAAGCAGTTGTTCTTCGTGGACGATCGAAAGAGCTATCTCTCCCCCTAGCTTCGTTAATTCCTTTAACGCCTTCCGATCGGTGTCACTGGTGGTTGCTCGCTCGACATCGTCACGGAGAAAATAGGTACGACTGTGAGCAAGGAGACTTAGTAGGAGCGATTGTTCGGACACGGTCACATCAACTTCCTGGTTGCTGCTGTCCTCGATGTACTTTCGAAAAGCCATCCGCTTGTAGCCAGCGCTCTCGTGATTCCAAACAAAAATTGACGCAGCCTCCGGCCGCACGGTTCGCCCGATGACCTCGCAGACGTACCTTAAAAGCGATTGGAGGTCTAGGAGGGTCCCAATGGTCTTGCTAGCCTCCCGGATTATATGCTGGTAGTCGTAAGACTCTCTGTACAGGTAGCGGTCCACGCGGGTTTGAATCGAACGACGGACCGGCTGAAAAAGAAGTGCAATGAGGAGCACCAAACTCACCTCTGCCCACAGTGGAAGGTTGCGCGGCTGCCTGAACGCGAAGGTCGTCATCAACCACAAGAGGCTGACAAACACTCCGCCCGCAATGGTCACGGCCAGCAAGTAGACAACGCCCCGGCGGATGACGAGGTGGATGTTCATTAGTCGGTGGCGAATTATCGCGTGAGCAATAAATGTAAATGCGAAGACCGTGAAGGCAGGTCCAAACCAGCTGAAACGAGAGGTACGAAAGAGTAAGGGGATTACGAGGTTCGTTGTGACGCCACCGGCAACCGCAGTGAGCGTCCCCAGGAAGAGGTATCGCATGCGAAGGCGCTCGATGCCCCGAACGATTTGGTACTTCCTCCATAGGACATAAAAGCTTGTCCCAAAACATAGCACGAAATACAACGCAAAAGCGGGGTATAGCGCTCCATAAGTGAGAAGAAGGCCCCGGTCGTCGTTGCTTACATGTGTCACGATCAAAGGAGTGAAGGAGACTAAATAAAAGAAGATTCCAACAACGATAAAGGTGGATAGGACGAAGTCTCGGGGAAGTTTCTGGTCAGACGGAAAGGCCTTGGCGAAGGCTAGAAAGCTTGCCGGGATGAGGCTCGCCATCGCAAAAGTTGTCCATCCCCAAAAAAGTCCTGTGTGGGTCTGAGCCAACAAGTGCAGAAAGTTGTCGCTGACGGTCCAAAAAATCACCCATATCACACTGATGGCGAATAGCCTGTTAACTAAATGGTGTCGGTTCCGGAAATAGACAAAAAGCACCAGCGCGAAATTGATAATAGAGATGAATAGAAAGTAAGCTAGGGTTCCGTAACTTTCGATCATGCCATTATTCGGGCCTTTTAATAATTAGGGCAGAAAGACTTCCTCCTATTCCGTGAGAATTCATTAGGATGCGATTGACCCGACACGCTCTGGACTTGTTGGGGACGTAATCAAGGTCGCAGAGAGGATCCGGGAATTCCTGGTTAATTGTTGGCGGGACGATTGAATCGCGGATCGTTAAACACGAAGAGATTACCTGAAATACGCCACTGACTGAAACAGCCTGACCGAGCATAGACTTAATGGAGCTAATTGGAATATTGTAGACTCTCTCACCGAAAATTATCTTGAAGGCGTTCGTGTCGCAGACGTCATAGTCAGGGAGGGAACTTCCATGCGCGTTGATGTAATCGATCTCTGATTCATGCGCCATTGCGGTCCTAAGTGCGATCCTTATGGCGGCGGCAAGCGTTTCCCCGCTTGTGTCTGTCTTTCTCATGTCGATCCCTTCGCTTGTACTTGCATGTCCTAAGACTTCGGCATAGATGGGGGCTCCTCGATCTTGAGCGAATTCCATCTCCTCTAGAACCACGGCGCCTCCTCCTTCTCCAAGCACGAGTCCGTCTCGGAGAAGATCATAGGGACGGGAGGCTCGTTTCGGGTCGCCGTTCCGAGTTGAAAGGAGTCCCAATGCTGAAAACGCTGCAAAGCTGAACGGATAGAGAGGAGCTTCACACCCTCCTGCAATCGCGACGTGGGATCGCCCTGAGACAATCTGTTTGTATCCGGCGT
>JAHFAO010000104.1 GCA_023250515.1 Deltaproteobacteria bacterium
GGGGGCTGGTCTGGTGCCGCATTGGCCACAACTGCCTTTCTTCTCCCAGCATTCCTCCTGATGCTCGTGTTATCGATACTCTACAACGAAATCACCACTATTCTCGGTACCGCTGCCACGCCGGCGCTAAGAGGCCTCACTGCTGCAGTGGTAGGTATATTAGTAGCCACTATTTACCGTTTAGCCAAACCAACCATCACCACGTGGATGGGTGGAGTTGCAGCCGTAGCAGCCTGTGCCCTTGGGATCGCTTTGCGGATCAATCCTGCGTGGCTCGTCCTGGCTGCAGGCGTTCTTGGTATTCTGATGCCGCAATGGTTCACACAAAGACAAAATCTTAAAACCGAAGCGCCGAACTCGAAGGAAGCAAGAGCGCAACGATGATACTCCTGGAACTCTTCATCCATTTCGCGATAATCAGCATGCTCGCCTTTGGCGGCGGTAATGCGGTCATCTCCCTACTTGAGCGTATTTCCGTCGATCAAATGCACTGGGTCACGCCGCAGGATTTTGCGGCCGCCATTGGCTTCGCCTATATCACGCCAGGGCCCGTATTGATTACATCAACGTTTATCGGCTATCGCGCTGCTGGTTTTCTGGGGGCCATTGTCGCAACAGTAGGTGTTTTCCTTATCCCCTGGTTGTTGTCAGTCTTGGCAGCATACCAAGTACGGCGGTACATCCAGCATCGCTGGTTACAGGGCTTTGGTCTTGGCGCAGCTCCTGCTGTGATTGGCTTGCTTGGGATAACTGTATTCACCCTGGGACGATTCGCCTTGCTCGGCTGGTTCTATTGGGTTATCGCTGGCGTAGCCCTGGTCTTGGCGCTGTTTGCCAAAGTAAGCCCCATTCTCATTCTGATCGGAGGCACTGTGCTTGGGGTATTGATCGGACCCTTACTGACCAATTAGGGTAGGATGATAGCGAAAAGGAGGATGCCATGCCATACGAAATGAAGCCATTGTCCTGCAATCCTTCCAAACTGAAGGGCTTGTCGGAAAAACTTATCGTCAGCCACTATGAAAACAACTACGGCGGTGCGGTGAAGCGCCTCAATGCCATCATAGTACAAGTGGAGTCATTGGATTTTGCCACCGCGCCGGTGTTCGTGATCAATGGCCTGAAGCGCGAGGAGCTGATCGCTACTAATTCCATGATCCTGCACGAGCTTTATTTTGACAGCCTTGGGGGTGAGGGCAATCCCAATGGAGATCTCCGTCACGCACTGGTGCGCGACTTTGGCAGCGTTGACAGATGGCAAACCCAGTTTGTTGCAATGGGTAGGGCTCTGGGCGGCGGTTCCGGCTGGGTGTTACTTACCTATTTGCATCGAGACAGGAAACTGGTTAATCAATGGGCGGCGGATCATACCTGTTGTCTAGCGGGAGGTAGTCCCATTCTTGCGTTGGATATGTACGAGCATTCCTATCACATGGACTACGGCGCCAATGCTGCGGCGTATGTAGATGCCTTTATGCAGAATATAAACTGGGACAACGCAGGGCGTCTTTACGGGCTTCATGCAGGAGCCTGAGGCTTTAGGGAGCCTATGAACCAAATCGAGGCAACGGCAACCAAAGAGAGGATAGCACCTAAAGCCCCAACGTTTGGGGAGGCGTTCCTCTTTTGGGTGAAATTGGGCTTTATCAATTTTGGCGGCCCCACCGGGCAAATCGCCATCATGAACACAGAGATCGTGGAGAAAAGACGGTGGATATCTCAAGAGAGGTTTCTCCATGCGCTCAATTACTGCATGCTCCTGCCCGGCCCCGAAGCGCAGCAACTGGCTATCTATATCGGTTGGCTGCTCCACCGTACATGGGGTGGAATCGTTGCCGGCGCATTTTTTGTCATCCCCTCGATCTTTATTCTGCTCTTTTTGAGTTGGATCTATGCCGCCTACGGCAACGTGCCGACGGTCATGGCCGCCTTCTACGGTCTTAAGCCAGCGGTGACGGCGATTGTTGCATCAGCCACAATTCAGATCGGAAGGAGGGCGCTTAAGAATGAAGTGATGTACCTCATTGCATTCCTGGCTTTTGTGGCGATTTACTTTTTGCGCCTCCCCTTTCCTGCCATCATCGTGGCTGCCGGTCTGATCGGCTTTCTCGGAGGAAAGCTGTGGCCGCAAAAATTCTATGTCATCAGACCCCACGGGGGAGAAAAGGAAGAGGCTGTCATCTCGGATGATTTCCAATCTGAACACACAAGGCCCTCGCTCCGATGGGCAGCGAAGGTTATCGCGGTCTGTGTCACCCTTTGGGTTGCGCCTATCATCGCCGTAGGTTTGTGGCGCGGCACGGATGATGTTTTCTTCCAAATAGGTCTCTTTTTCAGTAAGGCTGCGATGGTCACCTTCGGTGGGGCTTACGCCGTTCTGGCCTACATTGCCCAGGCCGCAGTCGAGCAGTATGGCTGGCTACTTCCTGGCCAGATGCTCGACGGGCTGGGCCTGGCGGAGACAACCCCTGGACCGCTAATCATGGTAACCCAGTTTGTGGGATTTCTCGCCGCCTGGCAAAACGTGAGGGATTTGTCTCCCCTAGCAGCCGGGATCATCGGTGCCTTGATGACCACATGGGTCACCTTCACGCCTTGTTTTCTCTGGATATTTTTGGGCGCCCCTTTTATTGAACGTCTGCGCGGAAATGTTGTGTTGACAAGCGCATTATCGGCGATCACGGCTGCGGTGGTGGGCGTCGTTCTGAACCTGGCTGTCTTCTTTAGCCTTCACATTCTTTTCCCGCCGCAGGGAAAGATCCTGCTTGCCCAGTTAGACTGGATGGCTTTGGCGATAACCGGAGTTTCCTTCATCGGAATGCTACGATGGAGATGGGATATTATGATCGTCGTTCTTGTAGGGGCCCTTGTCGGGCTTGTTTACAAATGGATGCTTGGAATGTAAGATTCGTTCGAGGAAGAAAGCCCTATGCTTAAAGTCATACCCGTGGAAGAAGCCGTGGGCATGGCGTTAGCCCATGACATCACTGAAATCGTTCCAGGGAAGCACAAGGGGCCGGCATTTCGCCGTGGCCATGTGGTTCGGCCCGAGGACATTGCTAAACTTCTCGATGTCGGCAAGGCCCACCTCTACATCATCGAGTTGGAGAAAGGTGAGCTCCATGAAGAGGATGCCGCCAGGAGGATGGCCCAGACTGCGGCGGGGACCAGTATTCGCCTAACCGATCCAGTTGAAGGCCGAGTCAACCTGGTGGCGGAGATTTCTGGATTACTAAAGATCGACGCTGATCTTCTCTATCGCTTTAATGCCCTCGGAGATTTGATGCTAGCTACCCTTCCTTCCGACATATATGTGAGAAAGGGTGAAGTGCTGGCCGGTACACGAACCATTCCTGTCGTTGTTCCAGAGAGCCTAGTAGAGAAGGCCGAGGCGCTTTGCAAGGAAAAACCCATCGTGACGATCCTGCCTATTCCTTCCCGGCGCGTCCATCTCATCGTCACCGGAAGTGAGGTCTTTTCAGGCCGGATTAAGGACGGCTTCGAGCCTGTAGTTCGGCGGAAGGTGGCTGACATAGGCTCGGATCTGGAGGCAACCAAGTTGGCCCCGGATGATCCCGCTAAAATCGCCGCGCACATCAAAGACTCCTATCAGGCTGGCGCAGAACTTATTCTGGTGAGCGGAGGTATGTCAGTAGATCCCGATGATCTAACTCCCGAGGGCATTCGGCAGAGCGGTGCTGCGGTCGAGTGTCATGGATTTCCGGTCTTACCGGGATCGATGTTTCTCATGGCTTACCTTAAGCAAACTCCGATCCTTGGCCTCTCCGGCTGCGTCCTCCATGATCCGGTGAGTGCCTTTGACCTTCTCCTGCCCCGGCTGTTGGCAGGTGAGAGAGTGTCACGGTCCGACATCATCGCCATGGGCCATGGAGGGCTACAGAGGAAACATGATCATTAGCCCCGATCCAAACCTCAGCGTGAGAACCAGTAACTTCAGTCCCAGTACGATGACAATCTCGTAGCGGGGTTTGGATCGGGGTGAGAGAGGAGGCAAAGAATGATTCTAAGGAGCTTAAAGGAGAGATGTGGTCCCCAATGGGCATGCCTTCTGGTCGTGGATGTCCAGAACGACTTCGTAAGTCCCAGGGGAAGCGCGGCCCAGAGGGGCGATGATGTCAGCGCGGCTGAGACCATGGTTCCAAGACTCATCCGCCTGATCGAGGAGGCCAGGCGCGTCTCGCTGCCAGTCATCTACGTTAAAACAACCCACAGCGAGTGGACTGATACCCCCTCTTGGATCTACCGCAAGTCTCAGGAAAAGGCCCTAAGTACCTGCCGTGAGGGAAGCTGGGGAGCAGAGTTTTATGATGGGATTTCTCCCCTACCGCAGGAAAGGGTAGTTGTTAAGCATCGCTACAGCGCATTTATCAACACGGACCTGAACACGGTTCTTAAGGCAAAAGATATCCAGAGTGTCTTGGTCACCGGTGTTGCCACCAATGTCTGTGTGGAAACAACGGCCAGAGATGCCTACATGTTTGATTACTACGTTACGATGGTGGAGGACTGTGTGGCAGCTTACGATCCCAAGCTCCATGAGGCTACTCTGGAAAACATCCGCCGGCATTTCGGTCTTGTCGCCTCATCGAGAGAGATCATGGAGACCTGGCAGGGGCTTGAACTGAGAGCGGTAGCATCCTGAGGCTAGTTACCTGTCAATCGTATACTCGTGTACTCGTTAATCGAGTCACGAATAACGAGTAACGAATAACCAGCAGAAGGCTACTTCATCAATTCGGCGTTGATCCGTTCGAGAGACTCAGGGGAAGGTTGCAAGACATCTTGCCCTAATTCTGCTAGGGGAGTTTCGCACAGGTTCAATTCTTCAACAAATTCAGGCCGATCAGGATCGTAGTAAATGAGGCCCGTCAGGAATTTTCCTTCAGCGACGGCCGCATGGATTGCCGTAAGGGCCTGCATTTTGTTGGAAGGGTCGTAATCTGACCTAAGCTTATGCAAGATAATGCGGGACCCGTCGTGTAGTTCCACTTCCTGATTGGTTCCCTCTTTGTAATCGACCTCGATATTTTCGAAGTAAGGAATAAAGTCGACGTCATGGATCGGGTCCAGATTCTCACGGATGTACTTCAGGCTTTTGGTCGATCCTTCGTGATTGTTGAAGGTCACGCAGGGGCTTAGCACATCCAAAATCGCGCTCCCCTTATGAGCCAAGGCACCCTGGATCAGGGGGGATAACTGCTTGCGATCGCCGGAGAAGCTGCGCGCGACATAAGTGGCTCCTAAGGTAATTGCTAGTTCGGCTAGGTCAATTGCAGGCATATCATTCAGTTTGCCGCCTTTCATGACGCTTCCCTTATCTGCGGTGGCTGAAAACTGCCCCTTGGTGAGTCCGTAGACTCCGTTGTTCTCGATGATATAGGTGATATTTACGTTGCGCCGCATCATGTGGCAGAAGTTTCCCAAACCGATCGCCGCGGTATCCCCATCTCCGGATACGCCAATGGGAATCAGAGAATGGTTAGCTAGATTGGCACCCGTGGTCACCGCCGACATCCTTCCATGAACGGCATTGAAGCCAAAGGATTGGCTGAGGAAATAGGCCGGTGTCTTCGAGGAACAGCCAATGCCGCTTAGCTTGACGACCTTCCGCGGGTCGATGCCGCTTTCAAAGAAGGCCCGGACAATCGAGGCTGTGATGGCATCGTGGCCACAACCTCTGCACATGGTGGATGGAGCCCCTTCATAATCCTTCTCGGTTAATTTGATGCGATTAACTTTTTCTCCTGCCATTCCTTTGCCCCTCTTCTGGAATTTGTCTGATGCTCTTGAATTTGTCGGACGATTTCTCCCGCCGTTGCAGGAAGCCCATCATAAATGAGAACGCTCACAATTTTTGCGCCTAGTGCCGGCCATTCTTCCTTAAAAATCGCTGCCATCTGGGCATCTCGGTTTTGTTCCAGGAGATAGATGACCTCATGGGCAGCAAGAAATTGTTTAGTCTCTTCTGTCAAGGGTAATGCCCTTAACAGAAGGTGGTTGGTTTTTAACCCCATAGACCGCAATCGGTCTCGCGCCTCCCGGGAAGGCTCATAACTGGAGCCGAAACAGATGACGCCTGTCTTGATGCCTTCGGTCATCTCAACAATCGGCTTGGGGACATACTTGCGGGCAGTTTGGAATTTTCTGCGCAGCCGGTCGAGGGTCTCTTTGTAGTCATTTTCGTCCTCGGAGTAGCGGGCGTCGGTATCATGACCCGAGCCACGGGCAAAATAGGCCGCATTGCGATGGGGGTTTCCCGGTATGGTCCTGTAGGGGATGCCGTCTCCATCAACGTCAAAATAGCGGCGAAATTTTTTCCCTTCTTTTTTGAGCTGTTCTAGCTGTTCAGCGGTCAGCAGCTTACCCCGATCAAAAGGCTCTTTTAGCAGCTTAAGCGGGTCGGAGGACCATAAATTCATCCCTAAATCGAGGTCCAACATAACGAAGACCGGGGTCTGAAACCTTTCAGCGAAGTCGAAGCTTCGACGGGCCAGGTCAAAGCAAGAGTTCATATCGTGGGGGATTAAGATTATATGCCGGGTATCCCCATGGGAGCAGTAGTACATCAACTGGATATCAGCCTGCTGGGTGCGTGTGGGGAGCCCTGTGGAAGGACCGCCTCGTTGGATAATAAAGAAGACGGTAGGGATCTCGGCAAAATAGGCGAGACCGATGGTCTCATTCATGAGTGACAGTCCCGGTCCCGAGGTAGAGGTCATGGCACGGGCTCCGGCCCAGCCGGCCCCCGCTACCATACCCGCGGCAGCGATCTCATCTTCTGCCTGGATAATGGCATAGGTTGCCTTGCCGTTGCTCTTGCGTAGGCGGGGAATATAGTGTTCCAAGGCTTCGGCAAGGGAGCTAGAGGGAGTAATGGGATACCAGGAGACGAAGGAAACGCCCCCATAGATCGCCCCCAAGGCGCAGGCCGTATTGCCTTCAGTGACAATCTTTCCTTTATTTCCGTTAGGGATCGCCTCTAGTCGGGCGATATTCTGCGTCAGTCCATTCTCCTTCATATGTTGGTAACCCGCATCGATACAGAGGAGATTGGATTCGATGACCGCGGGCTTCTTGCCAAAGGTATCTTGTAGGACTTCCTTAATAGTCTCCATGTCAATGCCAAAGAGATACGCCAGAGCACCCACGTAAACCACATTCCTCTGCTTCGCCCGCAACGGGGAGGCTGGGACAAGTTTTTGGATGAGTTTGTTCGCTGGCACCCCCAGGCATTGAACCCCCTCTCGTTTTAGATCAGAAGTGAGGGGTTTTGAGTCGTCATAAAGAATAAGGCCACCGTCCCTAACCCGATAAATATCTTTCGTCGCTGTGGCATCGTTAAACATCACCATTACATCTATGACATCCTTGCGCCCGAAATAACCGTCAGCGCAAGCCCGGATTTGATACCAGGTAGGTAAACCTTGAATGTTAGAGGGAAACATATTCTTCGAGGAGCAGGGTATCCCCATCTTAAAAATGGCCTTAAAAAGAATATTGTTAGCGGATGCGCTCCCTGAACCATTTTCTGTGGCCACACAGATACTTAGGTCATTGATTGCGGGCGTTTCCATGATGGGATTGCTGGCTGTCATCCTTCTTCTTGGGGCTTTTTAACTTAACATAATGGTCCGAAAAGACAAGAAACCCCATGACGTTATCCAGGTGTATAGTGCTGCTCGGAGTCCCAGAATTCTTCGATCTCTTTCCACGCCATACGTACGCTTTCGTCCACATCCAATGCCTTGGCGTACTTTAAGACGTCCCCCATCGAGACGATACCGACAAGTTGCCCCCTCTCTCCCAGAATCGGCATGTTCCGGAAATCGCGTTTGTACATTTCGGCCAAGACTTCCCCGATAAGAGCGGAATGCGCTGCGGTCACTAAATCAGTTGTCATGAGCTCTTGTATGGGAGTCTTTCTAGTGTCAACATTCTTTACCGCTACTCGTTTTAAGACGTCCCGCTCGCTAAAAATCCCCTTCGGTTCACCGCCGCTCACTACGACGGCGCAGCCCGTGTTTTCCTCAATCATGGTCTCAATGGTTTCGTATATCGACTGGGAGGGATCTACCGTGGTGGGCTCACCGGACATAATACTGCCAATGGTCTGAGTCTCTGTAAGACCCTGCCCTAATTCCACCGCGAGCTTGAGGATGCGGCGCATGGAGACCATACCGACGATGACCCCTTTCTCTCCGCGGACAAGCAAGTGGCGAAATTTCCCTTTATACATCTTTCCCAACGCTTCGACGATGTGGGTCTCTTGGCGCACGGCCCGAATAGGGCTCGTCATTACCCTTTTGATGCTGGTCTTCTTAGGGTCGAATTTCTGGTTCATGACGCGTTTGAGTACATCCTTCTCAGTAAATATCCCCACAGGCGCTTGATTGTCGGCTATAACCAGGCGCCCCACGTTTTTCGCGACCATCATTTCCATGACGTCAAAGATCGTGCTTGATGCAGCGGCGGTAATCACTTCAGTGGTCATGATCTCGCTTACTTTGTTGGACAGCATACGGTACCTCCCAGTCGTAAACTGGCTCCGCATCGAGGGGTTGAGAGTCTCAAAGAATAGGTGAAGTAAATATCCCTTTTCCCTTCACGGCGCAAGAGGAGGGAGCGGACAAACGATTGCGGTGTAGAGAGAAGCATGTTAAATTTACTTTTCGTTTTGGGAGATGTGAGAGGTCGATGAGCCGACGCGAAACAGAGTTTGACCATGAAGTGGTCACCGAGACCAAGAAAAAGCTCAAAAAACCTCCCCTGTACAAAGTTTTGCTGCACAACGACGATTACACCACCAGGGAATTTGTCGTGCAGGTCCTGCAATTTGTTTTTCACAAGGAACATACCGAGGCCGTCCAGATTATGCTCCATGTTCACAGACGCGGAATCGGAGTAGCCGGCGTCTACACCTATGAGGTTGCCGAAACCAAGGTGACTTTGGTCGAGAGCCTAGCCCAACAGCATGAATATCCCCTGAAGTGCAGTATGGAAGAGGCCTGAGATGATCAGCAAAGAGCTTGAGGCAACCTTACATTTGGCTTTGAGCGAGGCCAAACATCGGCGTCACGAGTTTGTCTGTATCGAGCATCTCCTTTTTGCTTTACTCCAGGATAAAGACGCCAGCCCGGCCATAATCCACTGCGGCGGCGATCTCGCCCGGTTGAAAAAAGAGCTGGAAGAATTCTTCCAGACTCACCTGGAAACCCTGCCCAAGGGTGTAGAGCGAGAGCCGCAGCAGACCCTGGGTTTTCACCGTGTCCTGCAAAGGGCGGTACTCCATGCCCAGTCCGCCGAAAAGAAGGAGATCCATGGTGGGAATCTCTTAGCTGCCATCTTCCGCGAGCCGGATTCCTACGCGGTCTACCTGCTGGAGAAGCAGGGGATTACCCGATTTGATATCGTCAACTATATCTCCCACGGTGTTTCTAAAATTCCCACCGACGAGGATTGGGCGGTAATCCGAGAGGAAACTAATGATGAGGAGGAGGGGCCAAGACAGTTACGGAATCCGCTGGAGTCTTTCACCGTCAACTTAGTCCAAAAAGCTCGTGACGGGCACATTGATCCGCTGATCGGTAGAGAGGATGAGATTCAGCGTACCATCCATGTCCTTTGCCGGCGGCGCAAGAATAACCCCATCTATGTCGGGGATCCGGGTGTGGGCAAGACCGCTATCGCTGAAGGCTTGGCGCTCAAGATTTCTGAAGGAAAGGTCCCGGATGCCCTCAAGGGAGCGGTGATCTATGCCTTGGACATGGGAGCGCTACTGGCTGGGACCAAGTTTCGCGGCGACTTCGAGGCGCGTTTAAAGGGAGTCCTAAGCGGCCTTAAGAAGCAACCCAATTCGATTCTCTTCATCGATGAGATCCACACCGTTGTTGGGGCGGGCGCTACCAGCGGCGGCTCCCTGGATGCGTCCAATATCTTAAAGCCGGTGCTCGCCTCCGGAGAACTCAGGTGTATTGGTTCTACCACCTACCACGACTACAAGAGCTATTTCGAAAGGGACCGGGCCCTGGCACGTCGTTTTCAGAAGATCGAGATCTCTGAGCCGAGCGTGGAGGAAAGCTATCAGATTCTCCAGGGATTGAAGCCCCACTATGAGAAGCATCACGGGGTCCACTACACGGACTCTGCCATACGTTCGGCGGTGCAACTCTCCGCCAAGCATATCAACGATCGCCGCCTGCCGGACAAAGCAATTGACGTGATCGACGAAGTGGGCGCTGCGGTCAAGATCCTACCACCGGAGAAACAAAAAAAGAGTATTGGTACGAAAGATATAGAGAAGATCGTTGCCAAGATTGCCAAGATCCCGCCTCGTAGCGTGTCGGCGTCAGATAAGGAGCAACTGCAGAACCTAGAGCGTGATCTAAAGCTGGTCGTTTTTGGTCAGGATACGGCGATCGGGACCCTGGCGAGTACTGTCAAGCTCTCCCGTTCGGGCCTCGGCCATCCGGAAAAGCCGATCGGCTGCTTCCTCTTCTCCGGCCCCACCGGCGTGGGGAAGACCGAGGTGGCCAAACAGCTTGCGCGCATCCTCGGGGTAGAATTTATCCGCTTCGACATGAGCGAGTACATGGAGAAGCACACTGTATCGCGCCTCATCGGCGCCCCGCCGGGCTATGTGGGGTTCGATCAGGGTGGTCTCCTGACTGATGGCGTAAACAGGAGCCCTTACGCCGTGCTGCTACTGGACGAAATCGAAAAGGCCCACCCCGATCTCTTCAACATTTTGCTCCAGGTAATGGACCACGCCACCTTGACCGATAACAACGGGAGGAAAGCGGACTTTCGGAACATCATCTTGATTATGACCACCAATGCCGGTGCCCGGGAGATGAGCGGAACCCCATTGGGATTCGGCCAGCGCTCCAATGTAGGGAAAGGCAAAGAGGCCATCGAGAAGATGTTCAGCCCGGAATTTCGCAACCGCCTTGATGCCATGATCGTCTTTAACTCCTTGAGCCCCGAGATCATCGAGCGCGTGGTGGATAAGTTCATCATGGAGTTGGATCTCCAACTCAACGAGAAAAAGGTCTTTCTCCACCTTACCCCAAAGGCCCGTAAGTGGCTGGCGCAGAGAGGATACGACCCGATCTTTGGGGCGCGTCCGATGGCACGTTTGATTCAGACCGAGATCAAGCGCGTACTGGCCGATGAGATCCTGTTTGGAAAATTGCAAAGCGGCGGCAAGGTGGAGATCGACGAGAGCGACGATAAGCTCACCTTCAGCTACGCGGAAGTGGAGCGGCCAGTCTCTAAAGAGACCGCTACGACAGAACCCTGACCCCGACTCTCTGTCCCTGTTTCTATCTTCTTCGAGTGTAGCATTTTTGCTACATAGGTGTAGCCTAATTGATACCTTCTAGTATAGTGTCTCATAAAAAGCTTTACTCACCGTTCGTGGTGATCCCTCGACAAGCTCGGGACTAAAGGTGCAGTCGAGGGAGCCTGTCCTGAGCAAAGCCGAAGGGTCGAACCACGAAGAAAAAGATGT
>JAHFAO010000105.1 GCA_023250515.1 Deltaproteobacteria bacterium
TTTTCTCGATGACTTCAGAAGATTGTCGTGCCATTTCTTTTAGATCCTTGGATTCGGGTTTGGATTCGTTTTCCTTTCCCCGGATCTCCGCGGGTAGATCTGGAACATCGAGGATTTCACCTTTCGAGACAACCATCATCCGCTGAATGGCATTTTCTAACTCACGGACATTCCCCGGCCAACCGTAAGCCATGAACAAGGCCATGGCCTGGGGACTTATTCCAGTGATTTGCTTGTTCATTCCCTTTTTGCGTTTCTCGATAAAATGAGAGACCAGAAGGGGGATGTCTTCGACTCGATCCCTTAGTGGCAGAACTGTGATCGGGAACACTTTCAGTCGATAATAGAGATCCTGTCTGAAGCGGCCATTTTTAACCAGCTCTTCTAAATTTTGATTGGTTGCTGCAATGATTCTAACATCGACCTTGATGGAGTCCGTACTCCCTACGCGCTGGAACTCACCTTCCTGTAAGACACGCAAAAGCTTTACCTGGGTGCTGGGCGTGGTTTCGCCAATCTCGTCAAGGAAGAGGCTCCCCCCATTAGCCACCTCGAAGATTCCCTTTCGTTGAGTGATGGCGCCTGTAAAGGCCCCTTTTTCATGCCCAAATAGCTCACTTTCAAGAAGAGTCTCGGAGAGCGCCCCGCAGTTGAGGGCGACAAATCTCTCCGCCCTCCGAGGACTATTGTAATGAATGGCCCTGGCGATTAGTTCTTTGCCTGTGCCGGTCTCACCTTGGATAATCACGGTGACATCGGTTTCCGCCGCGGACCGGACCAAACTGAACAAATCCTGCATCCTCTGGCTCTCGCCAATAATCCCGGCAAAGCTATATTCCCGCTCGATTTCTTTTCTGAGCCGGATGTTCTCTAGAGTCAGTCTCCTCTTCTCGATATTAAATTGAATCATGCGCGTCTGGGTCTGCTTGATCTGCCTTAGATGGTCGAATAGAAGCTGGGAGGCCTCTCTTCTAACGTTCTCAATGGAAACCTCTCTATCCTCTTGCCGACTTTCTTTCCAAAGGAGCCGAAAGCGGGAATAGGGTGCATTGTAAACTTGATCCTTTTCGAAACAGTAAGAAACGGATTCTTGTGACACAACCCCGGGGGTAACAATTTTGTATGCCCATGGGACGTGAGGCGTTCTTTGCGAGTCTGTTTCTTCCACTTTCGTTAGCACGTTAATCAGACCGTCCCGCGGAGCCACAATCACCGCATCAGGCATATTGATCAGAAATTCTCGTGATAGGGTAATGACTTCGGATTTTAAGGGAACTTTGATCGCCTCGACAGTTGGTTGTTTCGAGCGCCGATGCCGTACGGATAACCGATCCCCCTCGCTGTGTATGACAAAATCAGAAAAACTATGAATGACGTCCCCTATTTGCAATTGGGATATTTCCTCAAGGCATTGGACATCTTCGATAAAGGGATAGAGACGGGGGAATCCTTCAAACAGCCCCCGTAAAAGATTGATACTCCCCACCGAAGGTCTTGCGTTTTCATCGAACTGGGTAAGGATATAAAGTTCTGGCCTTGCGCCCTCCTTGTCAAAGGATTGCAATCTCAGATAACTGGTCTGCACTCCTCCCCACAAATTTGCGCAGATGAGCACCGAGCGAACGTCATTTAATACACGGATAATGATCTCGAATAGAGAAGGAAGCTGCTTTTTCCCAGGATCAAAATAGTCTCTTGCTGCGTGATAGGCCATATCTTTCAGTTGCGAGGTCTTTTCACATTGCGAATGGAGTTCCCTGAGTACCTTGAGGGGCACCCAGTTGGTTACGTCTCTTAAGAATGATTCGGGATCGGACGGCGCCTCAAACCCTTCTATGCCTCTAAAGAGACTTGGGTAGTCGATAGCTTTCCTCTTCCCAAGAGTCTCTTCCAAATAGGTAAGGAGAATATCGGTAAAAAAGCATGTCACCCAAGGTTGCTTCTCTTCCATCCTACCCTCTTCCTTTTTATCTTAGTCGCAGGAGTAAGCCCTAAAACTGGTAATGATTCTCCTCGGTCCGCTTTGTATTTGTCAAGCCCCTACCGGTGCCGATCCATCTTGCAACCGCGCGAAGAAGTAACAATAATATAAACTATATGGATCTAGTTTGGCTCCAAGTCGAGCGATGGAAAAGAGTCGATTGGTTGCTCCACGGCTTTCTGGGCCGGAGAGGCGGTAAAGGCACTGGAGTTTACGCTAGCCTTAATCTCTCCTTTCGGGTTGGGGATGACCCGCAGGTGGTGAAGGACAATCTCTGTGACATGAAGAAGGCCGTGGGTGTTCATGACCTGCGGATTGTTACCATGAGACAGATGCACGGAGACCAGATCCTGGAGGTAAAAGATAAGCATTTGAAAGAGGCGGGAGCGGCCGATGGAATGGTCACGGAAGAGAGGGGGCTTTTTCTTGGGGTTCTCACGGCGGATTGCGTGCCTATTCTCTTTTCTATTTCCGGACGGAAGCTGGTCGCGGTCGTTCATGCGGGATGGCGCGGGACTTTAGCAGGCATTACCACGAAGATGATGAACTATCTCAGGGATCGGTACGATGTAGAGCCGACCTCCGTGGAAGTTGCCTTGGGTCCGGCGATCGGTAGCTGCTGCTATGAGATTGGCGCTGATGTTGCGGTCCCGTTGGTCCAAAAATGGGGGAGCTTAGCCGAGAGGTGCCTGCAGGCAAGAGACCGCAAGAGGTTTCTCGATTTGAGAGATTTAAACAGCCTGCTTTTAGAAAGGGCTGGAGTCCCACCTGGGCAGATCTTCAAAATCGGTCCCTGCACAAGCTGCGCGACGGAGGATTTCTTTTCGTACCGGTGCGAACGCGGAGAGACCGGCCGGCAGATGAGCTTTATCGGCTGGCTTTAATAGCTGTCAGCCATCAGCTATCAGCATTCGGCCTCATAGTTCTAACCTGCTGAAAGCTAGTGGCTTTTTCATTTGACAGATAAGGACTGCTTCCGTAAACTCAGGCCAGCAGGGAAAGGAGGTGGTCCAAACATGATAGACAAATGTTGTGACTGTGAGGTGGCTGAGACTTAGGCTTTAAGCCGAATCACTGACGGGGGTTCAGGCTTGGAGCCTGGCAATCCGATCAGTCCACCAAGGGCCTGCCCACCGCCGTATCATTTAGGGGGGGCGGGCCCTTTTTTTTGCAGCAAGTCCAGAGCCGCGCTGGCGGCTTTCTTGAGCTGAGGGTCCTTGCTCCGACTAGCATCCTTCAGCGCCCTGCAGATCTCGTCGGTGGGGGCGCCTAGCTGTGCCAAGGCGAGGGCAGCGATATGCCGCACCCTGGAATCGGGATCCTCCAAAAAAAGATGGAGTAAGGAATCCAATCCGTTCTTGCCGATCTCAGGTCGGAGTTTCAGGCTAGTCACTGCAGCCACTCGAACTAGAGGATCGGGGTCCTGAAGCGATTCCAGCAGAGCTTGGAGAGAGCCCGGGTCTTTTAGATCCATGTGACGTAGACAATGCGCAGCCATCCTTCTCTGAGTCGAGGTGCCGGTCTTCAGAAGGTCGAGCAACAGGGTGACCATTCCTCCGTCGCATTTTCCCAAACGGACAAGGAGCAAACCTGCGGCCCAGCGGATATCTGGGTCCTTACTACCAAGGGTATCCAGCAAGACCCTTAGACATAAGCGGGAAGGGCTAGGTAAGTGGGCCAGGATATACGCAATGGGCCAACGGTTTTTCCGTGACGGGTCAACCAAGAGCCGGTTTAGGGTCTCCTGGAGCGACTGGCTGCGAGCGGCGATTGCGATCAGGGAGTCAACGGCCCCCCGAATAGTTGTTTTATCTGAATGATCCAGGGAATCTATCAGAGAAGCGATCTTCTCGGACTCTTCTTCCATACCCTCAAGATTTTTTGTTTAAGAGCCAATGGGAAAGCGAACGGTAAAGGTCGACCCCTGGCCGTCCACACTTTCAGCTTGCACCGTGCCCTTATTGGCCTCCACGATGGTCTTGACAATAAAAAGCCCCAAGCCTGTTCCCTCAACCTTAGACGCGCCTTTGAGGCGTCGAAACTCCGAGAAGAGTAGAGGGAGCTCATCTTGGGGGATGCCTATTCCAGTGTCTTTCACGCTGACACAAACATCGCCATCATGCACACCGGAAGTTATTGTGATCTTCCCCCCCATAGGAGTGAACTTGACGGCATTGCCAAAGAGGTTCCACAGGACACGCTCAAGCTGGGCTTCATCTCCCATAATCTGAGGAAGCTCGTCGTCGAGTTCGACGGTCAATGTGAGGTTTTTCTTTCTTAAATCTCCGATTTGTTGCTGTCCTACTTCCCTGAGCAGTCGATTGAGCTGCACAGGACGCTGGGCCAAATCCATCTTCCCCGCCTCTGTTTTGGAGGCATCCAAGAAGTCCGTGACTAGCTTAACGATGCGCTGGGCGTTATCCTGAATGCGTCCTAGGGTCTCTAAGCTGTGTTTCGCTTCGTTGCGCCCGGCAAACTGGTCCATCATGGTATCTGTGTATCCCATGATGATGCCTAAAGGGTTCTTGATGTCATGTGCTAAGGCCGAGACTAAGTCCATCTTTAGACGTTCCCTTTGCTCCGCCGTCTCCGCCCGTTTCTTCTCCCTTTTAATGCTTTCTGAGAGGTAGCCGTAAAGTACAGAGACCCCAAAAAGGAAAGGGACGCGAGTAAATAGGTCAGATAAGATCTGGCTAGCCTCCTTTCCCTGTTGGATGAGGAGCCCCCAATAGGCCAAACTGATGACCGCCCAGCCGAGCATGATCTTCAGCATGGTCTCTCCAATAGCGGCAAGGAAGATAATTAAGAAATAGAAGAGGAATAGATCCCACGAGGCATCCCGGTTTAGGTAGATCGCAGCCGAGATTAATAGAGTATCGCAGAGCAGCAAAGTGGCGTCAAAAAAGCGGTGATAAAAGGCATCTTCGGGGAGACAGTAAAGGGCCAGAGTGCCAATCAAGAAGGTGACCACCAAAGCAGAGGCCCAGGGATCGCGGGATAGCTCAACCTTGCTGAAAAGCGTGAAATAAGAGGTGACGCTCGCGATCAGCCATTGCAGGATGATGATCGTGAGTTTCTTATTCAGGAGGGATGAGTCGTCTTTCATGGATAGAGCTTATTCTACTCTTTTCATCGGGAGAGAAAAGCTCTTCATTGAAATGGCTTTTGCGCAATCAGGTCACGTAGGCGGGAGGGATAGTCGGTTATGATCCCGTCTACCCCTAGGCTAAGTAAGCGTTTCATTTCTTCAGTGTCGTTGACTGTCCAAACGAACACCTCGATTCCCAAATGGTGGGCGGCGTTTACCGTCTCGTCGCTAACCAGCGTCATGCCGCCATACTCGCAGGGTATCTGGAGGGCTTGACCCCCCTCATTAAGATGAGCCTTTTTGCCCTCTCTCACCCAACGCAGGAAAGCGGCCACCTCTCCGTATGAGAAGCCAGTGGCAATGGCCAGATCATTCTCCTGGAGCTCTTTTCGGATATTCTTCATGATCCTATCCTTTTCTGTGGCTAACAGAACCTGGTCCTCTCTGCAGAATCGGCGCGTGGTATCAACGACCTTTTTCACTATGGACGGACGGATTTGCTTGATTTCGATGATCGCCTTGGCTTTGGGAAAAGCTAAGAAGAACTCCTCTAGGGTGGGGATCTCTATTTTTTGCCCGCGAAAGGGACAACTCGCTCCGCGGTCCAGAGTAAACCAGTAACCGGCATCGAGCGCCTTGAGGTCCTTAAGACCCTGCTGCCCGACCCGACCGCGGCCGTTGGTGGTTCGGTCCAGCGTAGCATCATGGATGATCACTACTTCTCCCTCTTTGCTGCCCCGTACATCCAACTCCAGGAATTTGGCTCCATCTTCGAGCGCCCTTTGGAAAGAGAGAAGGGTGTTTTCTGGGGTTTCCCCCATCGCACCCCGATGGCCGAAGATCCTTGGCTTCTCTTCAGCGAAGAAAGGGTAGTTTCTCATAAGGATCAAAGGATAATAAGAAAAGGGATTAAAGGACAAAAGGAAAAAGGGATCATTCGAAACCACGGTTCTAGAGAGATGATCTATATCTCCAGGAATTGCGGATAGCGAGTGAGATTTCGGTTGCCATTAGAAGTAACCAGGACGACATCTTCGAGGCGCACCCCACCCATCCCAAGATAGTAAAGTCCGGGCTCGACTGTCACTACATGGCCAGCCCGCAGGGTAGCCTCGCTCACAGCGATTCGCGGGGGTTCATGAATATCTAGACCTAAACCATGCCCGGTGCCATGGAAGAACCCTTGCATCCTGCCGCCGATCTTGCCGGTCGGAAAGCCTCTCTGCTCAAAAAGGGCCAGGATTTTTTGGTGGATCTTTCTCCCATCTGCGCCGTCCCGGATCATCCGAAAGGCCACCTCCTGACCCGCTTGCACCGTTATATAGGCCTTTTTAAGTCGCTCGGAGGCTCGACCACGCACCACGGTACGGCTCAAGTCGCCGAAGTAACCGGTCTTCTGGGAGCGGGGAAAGATGTCAAATATGATGGATGTATTCGCTTTTAGCGGGCCACTTCCTTCATGGTGAGGGTCACAGCACTGATCCCCAGACGAGACGATGGTATGGCTGGGTACCCATCCCTGGGCCATGATGGTGGTGTTGACTATAGTTTTGATCGCCTCGGACGTCAGGCGGGAACCGTTTAGATAGAGGTAGCGGTCACGGTCGATCTTCGCCTTCTTAAGGGCTTTGATCCCGGCGTCGAGCCCGAGTTCAGCCACCCGTAGGGAGTCACGGATCTTTTTGACCTCATCAGTCTTCTTTCTCTCCCGCTCGGAAAAAAACGGATCTTTTTTTATCTGCAGGACAAAACCTCTTGACCTCAGCTCGTCAGCGAGCAGCGCAGGGAAATTGGCCGGGACTGCAAGTGAACCTATCCCTCTTTTGCGGAAGATCATATCCAGGACATCGACTGTAGCGGGGCGATTCTTGCCGATTTTTCTAAGCCTTGTCTGGTAGAGGGAAAGGGAGAGGACTTGATCCACCTCTGCCTGTTTTCTAGCACGATCAATTTCCAGGTCGCTCATAACCACGTATTTTTTCCCCTGGTGCTGTAAAAAGATGAAAGGGTCCGGGGCAAAGAAGGCCGTGGCATAGAGCATGTTGGCATCTCCCTCGCTGGCGGAGACAATCAGCAAGGCGTCCGTACTCTTCGGGAGGGTCTTCCCTCCAGAGGGCGATTTCGAGATTTTATCGGGTCGGCTTTTGTTTGCTGGCAACACGTTGTTGATTCTTCCTAAACAGCGGTTATCATAGGGAATTAACAAGCTAACCTAGCAATATTGCTATGATACTTCAAGGCGTTTGCAGTTGAACAACAGCAAGGGGAAGTTAAGTAAGGCCGAAGCTATTGATTTTATAGAAAGGGAAAAAATTATGCGAGAAGCTTATATCGTTTCAGCGACACGAACCCCCATTGGACGGTTTGCAGGAAGCCTCAAGGACTTCTCCCCATCAGATGTAGGGGCTCATGCGATGAAGGCTGCTCTTCAGCAGGCTGGGGTTGGGGGAAAAGATTTAGATCTATATATCTTCGGCAATATTCTCCGAGCCGGGCACGGCCAGCTTTTACCTCGGCAGGCTGCCATCAAGGCCGGCATTCCCCAAAAGATAGATGGGTATGCTGTAGACATGGTATGCTCTTCCGGCATGATGTCAGTGATGAACGCGGCAACTGCTATCAGGGCTGGCGAGGCTGATCTAGTTCTCGCTGGAGGCATGGAGTCTATGTCCCAGGCTGGGTTTTATCTTTCCCATCGGGCCCGCTGGGGATACAAGTTCCTGCTGGGGGCACCAGAAGAGCTCCGAGACATTCTGCTCTGCGATGGGCTGACCGACCCAATTACCGATGATGGAATGGGTATTGAGACTGAGCGCTTGGCAGCCGAGTATAAAATCACCCGGAAGGAAGTGGACGAGGTAGCTTACCATTCCCACAAGCGTGCGGCTGAAGCTACTAAAAAAGGCTTTTTCAAGAAGGAGATTGCGCCGATCGAAATAAAGACGAGTCAGCAAGTCTTAGTGCTGAACTTTGACGAGGGCATCCGGTCAAACGCCACCCGAGGGGACATGGCCAAGTTGCGACCGGCCTTCACAAAAGACGGAATTTTGACCGCGGGAAACTCTAGCCAGATCAGCGATGGGGCTGCAGCTCTGCTCATTGCCAGCGAAGGGGCTATGAAAAAGCACGATCTCAAGCCCATAGGCCGCATCCTTGGGGGATGTTGGGCTGCCGGGGAGAGCTGGCGCTTTGCCGAGGCGCCCGTTTCAGCGGTGAAAAAGCTACTGGACAAGTTAGGTAAAACAATTGGTGATTTTGACCTGATAGAAAACAACGAGGCCTTCGCCGTAAGTAGCGTGCTCTTCCATAAGTTGCTGCGAATACCTTACAAAAAGCTTAACGTCAACGGAGGAGCCATTGCTCTGGGCCATCCCATTGGGTGCTCCGGAGCCCGAATCATCGTTACCCTCCTAAATGCTCTAAGGCAACGAGGCGGGAAAATGGGTTTGGCCTCCCTCTGCCACGGAGCTGGCGGTGGCACTGCCATGGCAGTGGAGCGACTTGATTGACATGATCTTTGGACTTGTGATTTATTCGGCTGTGCCGTCAAGGTCTTACGCTCATTCCCGTATCCCATAACGGAAGAAGATTTTTTTCCATGCCATTAAAAGACAATTTGGAAAAGCTCCGTGAGCTGAACCATCAAGTGGACGCCGGTGGGGGAGAGCAGAGAGCCCGGCGCCAGCATGAACAGGGAAAGCTCCTAGCGCGTGAGCGGCTCGACATCCTCCTCGACCATGGGAGTTTCATAGAGATAGACCGTTTGAGGACACATAACTCTACGGATTTTGGCATGGAGAATAGGAAAATACCTGGGGATGCGGTGGTAACGGGCTACGGAGCCATAGACGGCAGGCTGGTCTATGTTTACTCTCAGGATTTTACTGTTTTCGGCGGCAGTTTGAGCGGGGTAGTGGCTGAGAAAATCTGTAAGGTTATGGACCTGGCAGTGAAGAACGGTGCCCCTATTATAGGGATCAACGACTCCGGCGGGGCGCGAATTCAAGAGGGGGTTGCCAGCCTGGCTGGATATGCGGACATCTTTTTGAAAAACGTTCTGACCTCAGGAGTGATTCCGCAGATCTCCGCGATTATGGGGCCCTGCGCCGGTGGAGCTGTCTATTCACCAGCCATAACCGATTTCATTTTCATGGTGAAGACCAACAGCTACATGTTTATAACCGGCCCAGATGTGATCAAGACAGTCACCCATGAAGAGGTCACTAAGGAGGAGCTAGGGGGAGCGGAGGCTCACAACGCCAAAAGCGGGGTTGCCCACTTTTCGGCGGAGAGCGAAAAGGAGTGCCTCCTTATGATTAGGGAGCTCATGGGGTTTATACCCAGCAACAATCAGGAGGACCCTCCTTTCCATCCGACTGATGATGATCCAGCAAGACATGACAAGAGGCTTAGGGACTTGGTCCCGGACAATCCAACTCGGCCATACGACATGAAAGAGCTCATTGGTGCGGTGGTGGACGAGGGTTATTTTTACGAGGTGCAGCGCGATTTTGCCCCTAATATCATTATCGGTTTTACCCGATTGGGTGGCAGGTCGGTGGGCATAGTCGCTAATCAGCCGGCTCACCTGGCAGGTTGCTTGGATATCAATGCATCGGTGAAGGCTGCCCGTTTTATCCGGTTTTGCGATTGTTTCAACATCCCTTTGGTAAGTTTCGTTGATGTGCCTGGCTTCCTACCGGGAACTGCTCAGGAATACAATGGCATTATCCGCCACGGGGCTAAGCTCCTTTATGCCTATGCGGAGGCCACTGTGCCCAAGGTGACCGTGATTACCCGTAAGGCCTACGGAGGAGGCTACATTGTGATGTCGAGCAAGCATCTTAGGGGAGATATCAATCTTGCCTATCCCACTGGAGAGATTGCAGTCATGGGTCCCGAGGGGGCGATCAATATCATTTTTCGCGAGGCGATAGAAAAGGCGGAGGATCCGGTTAAGGCCAGGGAGGAATTGGTAGCGAACTACCGTGAGACTTTTGCCAATCCATTTAAGGCAGCCGAGCTGGGCTATGTGGATGCGGTGATTTATCCGGAAGAGACTCGTCCCACCCTGATACGCTCCTTAGAGATGTTAAAGAACAAGAGGGATCATAACCCGCCTAAGAAGCATGGGAATATACCCCTGTAGACAGAGACAGAGATTTGAGACAGAGCTTTAACAATAATGATGTCTTTATCTCTGTCCCTGTCTCTATCTCTGTCTGAACCTTATGTTTAAGCGCATCTTAATTGCCAATCGGGGAGAGATTGCGGTCCGCATTACCCGTGCTTGCAGAGAGCTGGATATTGAGAGCGTGGCGGTGTACTCCGAGGCCGATCGCGACTCCCTTCATGTCAAGTATGCCGATTATGCCTATCTGATCGGTCCTGCGCCTTCCACGCAGAGTTACCTGGCCATAGATCGCATCCTCGATGTGGCCAAGAAAAGCGGCGCTGAGGCGATCCATCCCGGTTATGGCTTCTTGGCCGAGAACAGCGACTTTGCTCGGAGGTGTCAAGAGAATGGAATTGTCTTCATCGGACCTTCGCCTGAGGTAATCGAGCAGATGGGGGATAAGGTGAAGGCACGGGCGATTATGAAAGCGGCCGGGATTCCGGTGGTCCCAGGATCGGATGGGGTCCTCAGGTCTGAAGAGGAGGTCATTCGGACCGCCGAGGCCATTGGCTATCCTTTTATGTTAAAGGCAGTTGCTGGTGGCGGAGGCAAGGGGTTGAGACTCGTCCGCTCAGTCCGTGAGATTCCTTCTGCCTACCGGGCTGTGCGTTCCGAGGCAGCCTCCTCGTTTGGGGATAGTCGCCTTTACATTGAGAAATATCTGAATCGGCCCCGACATGTGGAGGTTCAGATCCTCGCCGATCAATACGGCAAGGTGGTGCACCTCTTTGACCGGGAATGTTCCATCCAGCGGCGCCATCAGAAGATCATTGAGGAGTGTCCTGCCCCCGCCCTGGATAACCGGACGCGGCGCAGCATAGGCAGGATCGCTATTCAAGGGGCCCGGGCAGTCAATTACGTGGGGGTTGGGACACTTGAATTCCTCCTGGATCGAGAAAAAAATTTCTACTTTTTGGAGATGAACACCCGTCTCCAAGTCGAGCACGCTATTACCGAGAGAGTGGTGGGGATTGATTTAGTTAAGGCCCAAATCGAGGTCGCTGCTGGAGGAGATCTCCCCTGGCGCCAACGCCATATCAACCCAACGGGGCACGCCATCGAGTGTCGCATCTACGCTGAGGACCCGGAGAACGACTTTTTGCCCTGTCCGGGAAAGATTGAAGGCTTGAGATTGCCTGAAGGCCTGGGCATCAGGAACGATTGCGGGGTGTATGAGGGCGCAGAGGTTCCGATTTATTACGACCCAATGATAGCCAAGCTCATTATTTGGGGAGAGAATCGCGTCGAGGCGATTCTGCGGACGCGTCGGGC
>JAHFAO010000106.1 GCA_023250515.1 Deltaproteobacteria bacterium
TCTAGGGCTTGTTGCGGTTATCCTGTACTTCGCTTTGCGCCGATAGGGAGATTTTGTGACGCCGGACCGGATATTCTTATGGGTTGTTTTTAACGTGTTTGTTCTGGGGATTCTGGCCCTTGACCTAGCGGTGTTTCACCGCAAGGCCCATGTTGTTTCCCTGCGCGAGGCCCTGGCTTGGAGCTGCGTCTGGGTTTCCCTGGCCCTTCTTTTCGGCATCGGAGTATATTTTGTCCGGGGTGGGGAAAAGGCGTTGGAATTTATAACCGGCTACTTAATTGAGTGGTCTCTCAGCATGGACAACCTGTTCGTCTTCCTCGTCATTTTCTCTTACTTTGCAGTTCCGGCCATGTACCAGCACCGGGTCCTCTTCTGGGGTATTCTGGGAGCCCTGGTCATGCGAGCCATTTTCATCGCCACAGGGGCTGCACTCCTTAATGCTTTCCACTGGATGATCTATGTCTTCGGGCTCTTTCTCGTTTTTACCGGACTTAAGCTCCTCTTTGCCGGCGACGAAAAAATTGAGCCGGAAAAAAACCCGGCGGTCCGTTTGGTCCGCCGCTTCGTGAAGATAACCGCGGGCTTTGAAGGGCAGCGATTTTTCGTGCGCAAAGATGGAAAGCTATGGGCCACTCCGCTGTTTCTGGTCTTGGTCGTCGTCGAGACCACCGATGTCATTTTTGCCGTTGATTCGATCCCGGCCATCTTCGCGATAACTTTGGACCCGTTCATCGTCTATACCTCCAACGTTTTTGCAATCCTCGGGCTGCGGGCTCTGTTTTTTCTCCTCGCTGGTGTCATGGGGATGTTCCGTTACCTGAAAGTGGGTCTATCCTTTGTGCTGTGTTTCGTAGGTGTCAAAATGACGATCGTCGATTTCTACAAAATACCGATCGGAGTCTCGCTGGCGGTCGTTGGGGCGATATTGCTTTTTTCCATTCTGGCTTCGCGCTTCGTCCGTCCGAAGGAGGTTGAGCCTTCCTCTGTTTGATCCGATCCTGGAAGCGGCAGATGCAGCCAAAATTACTCGCGAACGCTTGAGAAAGGTAGATTCAACATGAGCGAAAACGCGATCACGGGCTTACCCCTTTTCAGACGGGGAAAGGTGAGAGACATCTACCTTTTGGGTGATTTTCTGCTAATGGTCGCCACGGATCGCATCTCTTGCTTCGATGTGGTTCTTCCCACCCAGATCCCAGGAAAAGGGAAAGTCCTCACCGCCCTTTCTACTTATTGGTTCCGGCAAACAGAAGACATAGCGCCAAACCATTTGCTTACTACCGATGTCACACAATTTCCCTCTGTCTGCCACCCGCATAAGGATGTCTTGGAAGGTCGCAGCATGCTGGTTAAAAAAGCGGTGCCGGCGCCCGTGGAGTGCATCGTAAGAGGCTACCTTTTTGGCTCGGCCTGGAAGGAATACTGCGGGAACGGCAGCGTCTGTGGCATGGCGTTGCCCAAGGGTCTGGTAGAGGGCTCGCGATTGGAGAAGCCGCTCTTTACTCCATCTACGAAGGCGCCTGTGGGCGAGCATGATGAGAACATCACCTTTGCCCAGATGGTCGAGCGAGTCGGCAAGGAGAGGGCTCACAAGATGCTCGAGATCAGCGTGGCCATTTATCTGCGGGCGCGGGAAATGGCTGAGGAGAGAGGAATCATCATTGCGGATACGAAGTTAGAGTTCGGCTTGGCAGACCAACGGCTGATTGTGATTGACGAGCTTCTCACTCCCGATTCTTCCCGCTTTTGGCCCGTAGAAGGATACCAACCGGGAAAGGCGCCTGAAAGCTTCGATAAACAGTACGTCCGTGACTATCTTTTTAGTCTCAACTGGGACACAAGGCCTCCTGTGCCGATTTTGCCACCGGAGATCATGCAGAAAACGCAGGAAAAATACGCCGAGGCCTTGCGGAGGCTTACCACATCCCCGGGAAGATGTTTTGGTCGATAAGCGCGTTGGGGAGGAAAACTCATGTCTGTAAGCCCTAGTGGCCGAGTCGGAGGAAATGGCTCTTGTTAAGCAATGATTTGACACAGTTTCATAAAATAAAAGGAAGGTCTGTGAGTGTCGTGAAGAGTAGCGACGTCGATTACTTCACTTATCTTATTTTCTCTCCCGATCCATTGTCGCGCATTCAGTATGAAAATGTCCATGGGTCACAGGAGAGCTCAACGGACTATCGGGCTCTAAGAGCTTTGATGCTGGCGGTATTACGGGATGGGATTGCCTGCTTCCAGAGTTACTTCTTTCAGCCATCCCGTACCAATGAGAGACTCTACCGGGAGGAGGAGGAATGGATTGGCTCAAGTGACGACGGGATTTTCTCATTTAATAATGTCTGCGAGACGTTAGGCCTTGATCCAGGAAGACTCAGGAAAGGACTGGAGCAGTGGAAGGCGAAACAGCTAGGGAGTCCTCTAGCAGAAAGAAAACGTATTCTTTTAAACAAAGGGAAACTCGCAAGAAAGAAGAGAACGCAGCTTAAGGCTCGACCCCTATTATCTATGCAAAACCACCAAAAGAGTTTGTAAGTAAGTTAAGTCAAGTCGCGGAAAGGAGGTGAAAACCCTATGATGCTCAGGAAGCAAATCGTTGCGCTCCTCTTGGCTCTGACACTGGTCCCTGCGTTTGCCCTGGCCCAGGAGGAGAAGAAGGCCACAGTCGTGAAGTACGATGAGGGGTCTAAGATGCTGACTGTAAAGGGCAAGGATTGGGAGCAAGCCGCCAAAGTCGGCAGTAAGCTGGCGGAGTCAAAGGCCGACCTTCTCAAAGAAGGGACCAAGGTCACGGTTGAATTCGACGACCGCGGCGGAGGCGATGTCAGGGTAAAGTCGCTTAACCCGCGCTAGGTGTCTCGCTGAGATGTTTGCCTGAACGAGGGAGGGGAAATAGAAAGTTTCGCCTCCCTCATTTTTACCGGGCCCTGAAGGAATAGGGAAGGGAAGAGATTTGCTTGCTTTCCTTTCTTGAGTTCTATAGCATTCTGCCGACTATGGCGGACTATGCTTGGAGGGGTTAACCCATAAAGGGGGTAAGATGAGGAGATTAACTGGGCTATTCTTCTTTGCTGTCTTGGTTCTTGTTGTATTTCTCGGCCAGGCTCTTTCACTTTTCACCGACTGGCTCTGGTTCCAGGAAGTTGGCTTCACTCAGATTTTTACCACCACCCTGACTTTGAAGGTTACCTTGGCGCTGGTCTTTGGCGGGCTCTTTTCCCTGCTCGTCTATTTTAATATCAAGCTGGCGGCCCAAGCGCCCAGGGGCATTCGCTTCTTGGATCAGGATAATGCCATTGAGCTACCCAGTCCTGAGCTTGTCGATCCGGTGCTCCAGCGTTTGCTCCTGCCCGTTGCTATCCTACTGGGGCTTTTCGCCGCACCGCAGGCAGCAAGCCAATGGGAATCTCTCCTCCTCTTTCTAAACTCGGTTCCTTTTGGCCTTCAGGATCCTCTCTTCGGGCGCGATATCGGATTCTATGTTTTTCGTCTGCCGGCCCTGACTGCCCTTTACAACTGGCTTACCTTCACACTCGGGCTTACCTTCTTGGCGACCGGCTTCACTTATCTCCTTTATCGGGGGGTCCAGTACACACAGCGAGGACTCTTTCTCTCTCAGCGGACAAGGACGCACCTCCTTTGCCTGGCTGCTTGTTTTCTTATCGTTAAGGCTGGAGGCTACTTCCTGGACAGCTTTGAGCTTCTCTATTCATCCAGGGGCGCGGCCTTCGGTGCGAGCTATGCAGACGTCTATGCCAATCTGCCAGCGCTGCGGATTCTGACCTTGCTCGCCCTGTTAGGTGCCGGGCTCACTCTGGTCCAAATCAAGCGCCCGGGATTTAGATACCTTCTCATCGGCCTGGGAGCCATGGTCTTGGTCCATATCATAGGGTTGAATCTCTATCCCTCATTTCTCCAGCGCTTTCGGGTGGTGCCCAACGAGATCGCCGCAGAGCGCCCCTTCATCGAACGCAACATCCAGTTCACACGGCGGGCCTATGGCCTGGATAAAGCTGAGAGCAAGGATTTTCCAGCCGAGGAGCAGCTCACCGCTGCCGATCTCAAGCGCAACGACCTCACTATTAAGAACATCCGCCTCTGGGAGCACCGTCCCCTGCTGGCGACCTATGCCCAGCTCCAGGAGATCCGCACCTATTACAAATTCGTCGATGTGGACAACGACCGCTACCTGATCGATGGCACATACCGCCAGGTCATGCTTTCGGCGCGTGAGCTTTCCCACCAGCATCTGCCTAGCCGCATCTGGATCAACGAGCACCTCACGTACACACACGGTTATGGCGTGGTTTTCGGGCCGGTCAATCAGGTCACCCGAGAGGGCTTGCCGGAGTTCTTTATCAAGGACATCCCACCGGTCTCTGATGGGCCGATTAAAATTACCCGGCCGGAGATCTATTACGGGGAGCTGGCCAACGATTATGTCTTTGTAAAGACCAAGGCCCAGGAGCTGGACTATCCCGCAGGAGATAAAAATATTTACACAAACTACGAGGGCAAGGGTGGCGTTCCAGTTCACTCCTTCTGGCGCAAGCTCCTCTTTTCAGCCCGTTATGCAACGCTTAGAATCGCCCTTTCCAACGATATTACCAGAGAGAGCCGTATCCTTTACCACCGCCAGATTCAGGAGCGGGTAAAGAAGATCGCTCCCTTCATCACCTTTGATCGGGACTCCTATCTCGTCATCGGCCAAGGAGGTCGTCTCTTCTGGATCATCGACGGATATACGACCTCGAACCGCTACCCATACTCGGAGCCAACCCGGAGACTGGGCAACTACATTCGCAACTCGGCCAAGGCGGTTGTGGACGCTTATGACGGGACGGTAAGTTTCTACCTTAGCGACCCGGAGGATCCGATCATCCTGGCTTATGCCAAGGTCTTCCCGGGCCTCCTTAAACCCTTGGGAGCGATGCCAGAAGAGCTTCGGGCCCATATCCGCTATCCCCAGGATCTGTTTGTTATCCAGGCGCGCATGTACGCCACCTATCACATGCAGGATCCTCAGGTCTTCTATAACAAGGAGGACCTGCTGAGTATTCCGCACAAGGCCGTAAACGGGCAGGAACGGGAGATGGAACCCTACTACACGATCATGCGCCTTCCCGGTGAAAAGAGAGAAGAGTTTGTTCTTCTTCTCCCTTTCACTCCCAACAAAAAGGACAACATGAGGGCGTGGCTCGCAGCGCGGAGCGATCCGCCTCATTACGGCAAGCTGATTGCCCTAGACTTTCCCAAAGCGAAGTTGGTTTACGGACCGAGGCAGATCGATGCCCGGATCGACCAGGATGCCTCAATTTCCCAACAGCTCAGTCTCTGGAACCAACGGGGATCTCAGGTGATCCGGGGAAGCCAGTTGGCGATCCCGATTGAAAAGTCTCTTCTTTATGTCCAGCCCCTTTACCTGGCAGCAGAGAAGGGGTCGCTTCCGGAATTGAAAAGGGTCATTGCAGCTTTCGGCAACCAGATCGCCATGGAGGAGACCCTGGAGCAGTCCCTCCAACGCATTTTCGGCGGACCGGCGGCCCGGGGAACAACCCGATTAGCTACGCTAGAAGGGGCACCTGAGGCTACAAAAGGAGATAAAAACCTGTCTAGCCGTGCTTTGGAGCACTATACTCGCTCTCAGGAGTTCCTGCGCCAGGGAAATTGGGCTGGCTTCGGCGAGGAACTTAAGAGAATGGAGACCCTGCTTAAAGAAATGCAGAAGGCTGCTAAATAACGGGCAAGCCCTAGGCGGGTGTTTCTTTCGGTCACTGAGCCTCGACGTTATCCATATCTCGTGTCTTTCCGGTTTTTAGCTTACCGCTTACGAGAGCTAAATTTTTTCCATCGTTACCGCGTGGAGCCTATCTATGATCCGGGTAGAGAATCTTAAGAAGTCTTTTAAGACCAAAGAGGGTGGAGTGGAGGCTCTAGCCGGGATTAATTTCGAGGTCAAGCAGGGAAGCTTCTTCACCCTATTGGGTCCTTCCGGGTGCGGTAAAACCACCACGCTCCGCTGCGTTGCCGGATTGGAGCGGCCGGACGAAGGGGAGATATATATCGGTGACAGGAAAGTCTTCTCCTCAAAGGAAGGGATCTTTGTTCCCGGAAACAAACGGGATATTGGTATGGTTTTTCAATCCTATGCGATCTGGCCTCATATGACCGTTTTTAAAAATGTCGCCTATCCGTTGAAGGCTAGATACAGACCTCGGGAAGAGATTCAGGCAAAAGTCCAGAAGGCCCTTAAATTGGTCGGGTTGGAAGAGCTGGGGGACCGTTTGGCGCCACGGCTGTCAGGTGGCCAGCAGCAGCGGGTGGCTCTGGCCCGCGCCTTGGTGGCTGAACCTCAGGTTCTCCTTTTGGACGAGCCGCTGAGCAACCTAGATGCCAAGCTGAGAAACCAGATGCGCTGGGAGCTTAAGGACCTGCAAGATCGTCTGCGAACAACAACTCTCTATGTCACCCATGACCAGGTAGAGGCCTTGGCGATCTCAGACGAGATCGCCCTGATGAATAGAGGAAGGATTATTCAAATCGGAACTCCTCAGGAAATCTATGGGAGTCCGATGAATGAGTTTGCCGCCGATTTTATCGGCGCTGCCAACATCATTCACGGGCAATTGATCGAGCGGCCGGATGCAAACGGTCGGGCCCGAGTCAAGACCCCTCTAGGGGAACTCCGGGCGACACAAAAGTGGCGCCAGTACGAGGTTGGAAAAGAGGTCCTCATCGCCTTCAGACCCGAAGAGGTATTGATCTCTACCCAGGGGCAGCCTGCTGGGAATGATAATGTATTGAGAGGAGAGGTGCAGGGTTTTACTTACCTGGGTGAATCGACTGAATTCCACGTGGTCGTTGGCGAGCATAAGATCCAAGCCAAGGCAGATGCGGGTATTTTGCTTAAGCGAGGTGCGTCCGTTTATCTCCATATCCCTGTGGAAGATTGCCTCTTAATTCGCAGAGGGGAGGTATAGGTATGAAGGATTGGCAAGAGGAAAAAGAGGAGAGTTGTTGCTCCATAGATTATGAGCACCATAAAGAGATTTTTGAGAGGCGCCGCCGTGCGTTTATGGAGCACCCTGAGAAGGCCGTCACCTCGTGGAAATTAACCGCGGCTAGTGTAAGATGACAACGATGGGTGCTGTCTACATAGCCGGCGTCGGAATGACGAAATTTGGGAAGAGTTCCCAAACCCTGTCTGAGCTATTCTGTGAGGCCGCCCAAAGCGCCCTTTCCACCTCTCCAATTCAGGACATAGAGGCCTTATACATTGGCGCCATGAACCCAGAGGAGTTTATCGGGGAAAGCAACGTTGCTTCACAGATTGCAGCCGAACTGGGACTAACCGGCTTACCCGCGCTCAGAGTAGAGACAGCCTCTTCCGCTGGGGCGGCAGCCCTTCACGCCGCTTTTCAGGCGGTTGCCTCCGGTTATTACCGTCATGTGCTGGTTCTGGGTGGGGAGAAGATGACCCATCTTAGCACGAGCGCGACCACACGGATTTTAGCTGAGGTGATCGATAAGCAAGAGCGGCAGTGCGGGGCCACGATGCCGGCCCTGGCGGCGATGATGACCGAACGATACCGGAAAAAATACCGCCTTTCCCATTCCCGCATGGAGCATCTCCTGTGCCGGGTGGCACTGAAAAACCACCTGAATGGCTCGTACAATCCGTATGCCCAGTTTCAACAATCGATCTCAGAGAAAATCTACTTTTCGAGCAAGTTTGTGGCTACGCCACTCCGGCTCTATGATTGTTCCCCGATTACCGATGGCGCAGCAGCCTTGATCCTAACCTCGGAACCGACCGACATCTTCATCGCGGGGATAGGTCAGGGAACCGGCCCTGTGAGCCTTAGAGAGCGGGATTCATTTACCTCTTTCCGCGCAACCCAGGTTGCCGCTTCCCGGGCTTATCAAATGGCTGGCCTCTCACCCGAGGCTGTTGATTTCGCGGAAGTCCATGACGCGTTTACCCCTTTTGAAATCATCTGTACTGAAGACTTAGGATTTTTTCCGCCGGGGAAGGGCGGTGAGGCTCTTGAATCGGGCAGGACTTCACTGGAAGGTAGCTTGCCGATTAACCCCTCAGGGGGCTTAAAGTCCCGGGGTCACCCTGTTGGCGCAACTGGCGTCGCTCAGGTGGTAGAGATTGTCCGGAGGTTAAGAGGAGAGTCAAAGCCGAAGCCTAGACGTGAGCTTAGGCGAGCGCTGGCTCAAAGCACCGGTGGGCTGGGTGCTAACAACTTCGTAACCATCCTTGAGCGTACCGCCGGTCTCCTGCAGGTCCAAAACCTCTGGACACCCCCTCCCTTACCTTCGGCTTCCCGGCGCTTGTCCCGAAAGGGACATCCTCCAGCCCCAGCTAGCGAAGCAGGTCGGATCGAAACCTTCACGATCCTCTACGTTACCCCTGATGGTTTTCTTCCTCCTTTAGCCTTGGCCCTGATTAGAGACCGGAAAGGACGTCTCCTCATGGCCCAAGGAGAGGATATCTCGCACTTGAAGATTGGAAGAGAGGTCTATCTGCGCCAGGTAGGGGATACCTATCTTTTTACCGTAAAGAGCCATCTCCGCAAGGTAAGAGAGGCGATGAGGAAGCTTTTAAGGCGGTCTCCTTCGTTACCGAGCACGAGCGAGACAGCCACGATACCCTATGATAGGCCGAAGTCCAAGGCGCAAAGAGAAACGGTTTAAGTCCTTAACCAGGCTCATTGCGGAAGAGCTTAAAGAAGGTATCCTCACAGGCAAGCTCGCGCCCGGCGAGAGACTTTCCGTGGAGAAGCTTGCCGCTTCGCTCAAGGTCAGTCGAGTCCCGCTGCGCGAGGCTCTCCGCCGCCTGGAGTCGGAGGGGTACGTCACTTTTCTCCCGAATAACGGGGTAGCGGTCAGCAAACCTACTATGGAAGATGTTCAAGACTACTACTCCATCGCTAGTGTCTTGGAGGGATTGGCCGCGAGGCTGGCTGTGGAGCGAGCTAATTCTGAAGAACTCTCGCGCTTAAGAGAACTGCACCAACTCCTCAGAGAGGCTTATAAGAAAAAGGACGCTGAGCGTTACTTTGAGGCCAACAGCAACTTTCATCGCTTCATAGCCGAGATGGCCGGGAACGAACGCCTCCACCGCCTGATCGACCAGATGCGGCAGGAAATACAAAAAACCAGGACCCTTGCCCTTCATCTACCCCAGCGTCTCGATTACTCTATGCGGGAACACGATCAGATCCTGGATGCCTTCCTTAAAAGAAACGCGGAACTGGCAGAGGCAACGGTGGTAAGACATCTGCAAAACCAGATGGAGGCCTTAAAAAAAGTATTGCAGCCGGAGGGTTAAATCCGTGAATCGTCTATCGTGTCCATGGTTCGTGACGACCACGCAACGAGCACGAAGGTCGCTATGACTAGTCTGCTAGAGGTGCGCAATCTCAAGACCTATTTTTATACCTCCCAGGGCGTTGTGAAGGCCGTGGATGGGGTTTCCTACGATGTTAGAGCAGGCGAGACTATGGCCCTGGTTGGGGAAAGCGGGTGTGGCAAGACGATGAGCGCACTTTCGATTATGCGCCTGGTCCCAAAGCCGCAGGGATCCATTGTGAGCGGTGAGATATATTTTCAGGGCAGGGATCTCCTCAAGCTAAATGAAGAAGAGATGCGCCGAATCAGGGGTCAGGAGATCGCCATGATCTTTCAGGAGCCGATGACCTCGCTCAATCCGGTCCTCACTATTGGGCGCCAGATCACCGAGACCTTGGAAGCCCATCAGCCTATTTCTAAGGAAGAGGCTCGGGAGCGCGCACTGGAGCTGCTGCGCCTCGTAGGGATACCGGATCCCGAACAGAGGCTCAACGACTATCCACACCAGTTCAGCGGCGGCATGCGCCAGCGAGTTATGATCGCTATTGCCCTTAGCTGTACCCCCAAGCTGATCCTGGCCGATGAGCCTACCACCGCGCTAGATGTCACCATCCAGGCGCAGATCTTGGAGCTGATGCGCGAGCTATCCCAGAAGTTTGGCGTGGCGCTGATGATCATCACGCACAACCTAGGAGTCGTGGCCCGTTATGCGGACCGGGTCAATGTCATGTATGCAGGCAAGGTCATCGAGAGCGCCAGCGCGCGCGAAATCTATCAAAATCCGCGCCACCCTTACACGCTCGGGCTCCTCCGATCCGTGCCGCGCCTGGATCAGCCGCGCAAGGCTAAACTCGATCCTATCCAAGGGCAGCCACCAGATCTCTGGAATCTCCCCGGAGGGTGCAGTTTTTCACCGCGCTGCAAATTTGTCATCGAGAAGTGTACGCACGAAGTGCCGCCCTTGAGGGAGGTGGGGGCTGACCACCGGTCAGCCTGCTGGGTGGCAGAATCATTGCGTTAATCGTTATTGGTTATTGGGCGATGCAGGTCAAGGAATTGACGAGTACACGAATCCCGAGTAACGAATATACGAGCTCTGTAATTCTTGAGGTGCGTAACCTCAAGAAGTACTTCCCGGTGTTTAGTGGCCTGATTACTCAGCGCGTGGTGGGTTGGGTGAAGGCTGTCGATGATATCAGTTTTTCCATCCGACGTGGTGAGACCCTAGGTCTGGTGGGAGAATCAGGCTGTGGCAAGACGACTACTGGACGCTGCATTCTCCAACTCGATCGTCCGACAGAAGGCAGGGTTCTATTTGAAGGCCAGGATCTGGCACAGATGACGGATGCGGGGCTGCGCCCTTTGCGACAAAAGATGCAGATCGTCTTTCAGGACCCTTATAGTTCTCTCAACCCGCGTATGACCATAGGCCAGATCGTCAGCGAGCCGATTCGGGTCTACAGGTTGGTACAAAACGGGGGCGAATGTCAGGATCGAGTAGCTGAGCTTCTTACGGTTGTAGGTTTAAATCCGCTCATGGCTGACCGTTATCCCCACGAGCTGAGTGGTGGTCAAAGACAGAGGGTCGGCATCGCCCGCGCCCTAGCGCTTGAGCCAAAGTTTATTGTCTGTGATGAGCCGATCTCTGCCTTGGACGTTTCCATTCAGGCCCAGATCATTAACCTGCTTGAAGAATTACAGGAGCGATTCGGGCTCACCTATCTCTTTATAGCGCACGACCTCTCTGTGGTGCGCCACATAAGCGATCGGATAGTGGTGATGTACCTGGGGAAGGTTGTCGAGATTGCCGACCGCCAAGAGCTGTATGAGCATCCATTACATCCCTATACCAAAGCACTGCTATCTGCTATCCCCATTCCTGATCCCGCGGTCGAGGCCAAGCGAGAACGCACGGTTCTAAAAGGCGAAGTGCCCAGTTCGTCGAACCCACCGCCTGGATGTGTCTTTCACCCACGCTGTCCCATAGCCATCGAGGAGTGCAGCAAGGGAGTTCCTGAGCTGAGGGAGATCAAACCGAACCATTGGGCGGCCTGCATCCGCGCGTGAAAAACAATGACGAGCCATTGACATTTTAAGGGCAAATCAATAGCTGTAGAGGTCAACCCAACATCGTTGATGCTAATGTCTAAAAAA